>JBOFPL010000090.1:0-2419 GCA_051659885.1 Cellulosilyticaceae bacterium | reverse complement strand
CCAGGATCAACGTCAACAAAAATTGCTGTATTTAACGACAATGAATTATTATTTGAAGAAGTATTAAGACATCCAGCAAGTGAGCTTGATCAATTTAAAGAACTTAAAGACCAATATGGTTACAGAAAAGATGCAATTGCAAAGTTCTTAGCAGAAAAAGGCATTGGCGTAAAAGAGCTCAGTGCTATCGCAGCTAGAGGGGGACTTATCGGACCTATCCCTAGTGGAACATATAAATTAGATGATACATTAGTAGGAAAATTAGGCAAAGATATGATGCATGCATCTAACTTAGCCGGTGTAATTGCCTATGACTTCACAAAAGAGTATGGGATGCCATCATTCATCACAGATCCAGTAACTGTGGATGAAATGGAAGAAATCGCGCGTATCACAGGGATTCCAGGTGTGAAAAGAAAGAGCCAATTCCATGCATTAAACCAAAAAGCAGTAGCTAAGCGAGTAGCACGTCAGCTTAATAAAAAGTATGAAGAATGTAACTTCGTTGTAGCACACATGGGTGGTGGAGTAAGTATCGGTGCTCACCAAAATGGCCGTGTAATTGATGTAAACAACGTAATTGATGGAGATGGACCAATGTCTCCAAATAGAGCAGGGTCTATTCCAGTAGAAGCAATGATTGACATTTGCTTTAGTGGAGAGTATACAAAGAAAGAACTTAAAGATTTTGTAAGCTCAAAAGCAGGTTTATGGGCTTACTTAGGAACAAGTGATACAAGAGATGTACAAGCAATGATTGAAGCTGGTAATGAAGAAGCGGATTTATTATACAAAGCTTTCGCTTACCAAATTTCAAAAAGCATTGGATCTATGGCAACTGTATTAAAAGGACAATTAGATGGAATCATCCTTACCGGTGGAATTGCTTATTCAAACATCTTTGTAAGAATGCTTAAAGAAAGAGTAGACTTCATTGGTGATGTAATCGTAGTACCAGGTGAAGATGAAATGTTAGCATTATGTGAAGGTGCTTTAAGAGCGATCACAGGACAAGAAGAAGCTAAAATTTATAAAGAACAATAATAAAGAATACCTTAATCCCATTATTAGGATTAAGGTATTCTTTATTTTTTATTACCGATATAGGTTGCTCTAATTTGAGCACTATTTTTTAAGTCTTTTTTGAAAAATTGTGGACTTAAACCTGTAGGGAGTACTTCTATAGGCGTAGTAACACCCATATTTTCAAGTGTAGTTTGCATCATTGGAGTAGGTGTAAATACGATATCACAGTGCTTGGTAAACATCGCTATTCTCATCTTTTGCTCCTCTCTACATTAAATAATTTAAAATATCATTGCCAAAGAAATAACCACTACCTATAAGCACGCCATTCCAAATAAAGATGCCCAGTGTGGATGAAAGCGTATATTTCCAAAAGTTTAACTGGAGTACGCCAGCGGGAATGGCAATAATTGTACGTGCTATAGGAATAAGTTTGCTAATAAAAACACCTATATTACCTTTGGAACGTAAATACTCTAATTGTTTTTCAATATAAACTTGTTGTTTGGGAAATTTAAGAAAATATTTTTTTAAGATGAACTCTCCTCCCCACCAGCCAATGAGATATAAAATCCAACTGGCTACTACAGCTGCACCTACAGAAACAAATAAAGCTAACCAAAGACTAATTTTGGCTTGAGAAGCCCAAAAACCACCGAGTGGTAAGATAATACCTGCAGGAAAGCCTGGTAAGTTGAGATATTCTAGAAAAATGATAAGTGCTAAAAAGAAAAGTCCATAATCAGACATATATGCTAACAATGCATCAAAAGTCATAAGTAAATCCTCCTTGAGATAAAGTTTAAGTAATCACCGATACAACTATCTTAGAAAAAATAGTTTAAGGTCTATGATGATAAAAGATAAAGATTCTTTAAGAAATCTTAAGATAACTTTAAGAAATTCACATGAAGTGGCATAGAGTACTTCACTATTTAGCGTGCAGAATCTATCAAATGATCATGAGGAATAAGTTGGTAAAGGACTGAAAGTGGATGCTTTAGAAGGATTGAAATAAAATTGAGAGAAAGAAAATAAATCTTGGAAAAATGATAGAAAAGATAGAGGAAAAAGTGAAGTATAGAGTATAAAGCATAAGAGATAAACAGAGAGGAAAATACTTCCTAATAAAAATTTCAAATCTTGATAGATACCCACACATACTAAGTGAAGTATTAGAAAGAAGTGAAAGTAATAAGGAGGTAAAGACAACGATGCGCATTACTGAAGAGAATTTTATAGAGCAAGTGAAGCTTAGAAATGAAAAAGCTTTAGAATATATACTACAAACCTATGGATGGATTATTAAAACGGTAGTTAAAAAACATCTTTATAACTTAGAGGCCTACCAAGAAGAGTGTATCAATGACATACTTATGGGGATTTGGACACA
>JBOFPL010000089.1:0-3637 GCA_051659885.1 Cellulosilyticaceae bacterium | reverse complement strand
TGATATGATTCCCCTTAAGTAGACACAGTAAATAACCAAAATCTACTTAAGGGGGATTTTTATGTCCAGAAAACCAAAGTATTCTTCTGAATTAAAAGTCAAAGCTTGTGAACAGTACCTGAATGGGAAACTTTCTATGCCTGAAATATGTAAACTCTATGGAATATCTTATAATGAAAAAAATTATTCTTGTAGTATTTACGATTGGCTACACGTTTATCGTAAATTAGGAGCAGATGGTTTTATTAATCAAGTCGAAAATAAGTCTTATTCAAAAGAATTTAAGAAACATGTTGTTAATGAATATTTATCTGGTGCAGTATCCACAAAACAACTTGCCGCTAAATACAAAATTAAATCTGATAGTACACTTAGACAATGGATTTTGATGTATAATGCCAATAAAGAGCTTAAGGATTATGATCCTAAAAGGGAGGTCTATATGGCAGAGGCAAGAAGAAAGACAACTATTGAGGAAAGAAAAGAAATCGTTGAATATTGTATAAATCACAGACGGAATTATAAGGATACTGCATCTAAATTTAATGTTTCTTATAGTCAGGTTTATTCGTGGATTAAAAAATATGACACAAATGGTGAAGAAGCATTATTAGATAAACGAGGTCATCATAAAACAGATGATGAGCTAGATGAACTCGAAAGACTTAGACGAGAGAATCTCAGACTTAAACGCGAGCTTGAAGAAAAAGATATGCTAACTGAACTATTAAAAAAGGTGAAAGAATTCGAAAGGATGTGAGACTTGGAAAGTTACGGTACGATTCGAAGTTTATGGTTATAAGGTTTCTTTATGAAACAAAACATTGGAGTATTAACTGGATGTGCAAGCAACTGGAAGTATCCAGAGCTGCTTATTATAAATGGTTGAATCGTCAGATACCCTATCAGGAGTTGGAAAACATTAAGTTGGCTCAATTAATAAAAGAGTATGACGCTCGTTTTAATCACATCTTGGGATATCGTAGAATGACTTCTTGGATTAATCACTTCAATCAAACTAACTACAGCGAGAAGCGAGTTCATCGTATTATGAAAAAACTTGGTATACATTCTATAATCAGAAAGAAAAAGAAGAAGTATAAACCTTCTGCTACAGAAGCAATCGCTGAGAATAAGCTTAACAGAAATTTCTATTCCTCTAGACCTAATGAGAAATGGGTTACAGATGTAACGGAATTTAAAGTTCCTGGTGAAAAAAAGAAATTATACTTAAGTGCGATTATTGATTTGTACGATAGATATCCTGTTTCACATGTAATCAGTTATAGAAATGATAATCACTTGGTATTTAAAACATTTGATAAAGCAATAGTAGCTAATCCTAATGCAAAGCCTATTTTCCATAGCGATAGAGGCTTTCAATATACAAGTAAAGTCTTTCAAAGAAAACTTGAAGATCAGGAAATGGAACAATCAATGTCTCGAGTTGGGCATTGTATAGATAATGGACCTATTGAAGGGTTTTGGGGAATTATGAAAACAGAAATGTATCAAATGTATGAAATTACTGATGAAGTATCATTGAGGTTTGCAATAAATGATTATATTAGATTTTACTGTGAAGAACGCCCTCAAGCTAGATACTACTGCAAAACACCACTTGAAGTGAGACACGAAGCATTATCGTCTGACAAATCTAAAGAATATCCTATTTCCAAAAACAAACGAATAGAAAAATATAAAGAAAAATGGTGTGCATAGAAAAACGACCATACAAATTTGTATGATCGTTTTCTGCACCTCATTTTAGATATTTACCCTGTCTACTTGACAGTGGGCATATCATTATCCAAGGGTATTTTTATGTCTATATATGACTTTTTTTGTTACTTTCACATCAGTTTTCTGATAAAATATAGTTTATATGCTTGAACAACATGGAGGATACATATGAAAGATTTAACAACAGGGCATGAAGGTAAAGAAATTTTTTACTTTGCACTTCCTATGCTTATCGGAAGTCTATTCCAACAACTTTATAATATGGCTGATAGTATCATTATTGGTCGTTTCGTCGGTACTGATGCTATGGCTGCTGTATCAGGAGCAAGTCCTATTATGTTCTTGCTTACTTCCCTACTTATGGGAATCACACTAGGATTCTCTATCTTAGTTTCTCAATACTATGGTTCTAAGGATATGGTTAAAGTTAAAGCTACTATTGATACTAGCTATATCTTTGTATTCTTAGCCTCTATTCTCATTACATTTATAGGGATATTCTTTAGTGAACCTTTATTAGAAATGATGAATACACCTGAAAATATCATTAAACCCGCTAAAGAATATCTTATTATTATTTTTATTGGAACTCTGTTTTCTGCAGGATATAATTCTATCAGTGCTATTTTAAGAGGTTTAGGTGATTCTAAAAATCCTCTTATATTCCTTATCATTGCTACCGTACTGAATATCATACTTGATATCGTATTTGTTATTACCTTTAAAATGGGTGTTTCAGGTGTTGCTTTAGCTACTATCTTAGCTCAAGGAGTTGCTTTTATTTTTAGTATTATTTATCTTAATAGGAAACATGCAATTCTTAAAGTAAACTTTAGAAAGCTCATTTATAATCACGATATTTTTATCGGTGGTCTGAAGTTAGGTATTCCAAGTGCTATTCAGCAAATGCTCTTCTCTCTAGGCAATATTGCCCTTCAATCACTAGTTAATGGTTATGGTACCTATGCTATGGCAGCTTTTGGGGCAGGTACCAAGATAGAAAGTTTTATTTCTATTCCTATTATGAATTTAGGGGCTGCTGTTTCTACATTTGTTGCTCAAAATATGGGGGCTCAAAAATTTGACCGTATTAAAAATGGAGTAAATGCTTCATTAAAAATGGCTGCTATCTTATCCGTAGTGGTTGCTGTTATGTTCTTATTATTTAGCAAACAACTCATTGGGCTATTCAATACTGATCCTGAAGTTATTAAGATTGGATCTTCGTACCTAACTATTATAGGTCCTGCATTTATTATTATTTCTACATCCTTTATGTGGACTAGTGCAGTCAGAGGAGCTGGTGCTTCCATTTTTTCTATGCTTAGCTCCATTATTTCTTTATGGATTGTAAGAATTCCAGCTTCTTATCTCTTATCTGATTTACTTGGTATAGATGGTGTATGGATGGGAATTCCTATTGGCTGGTTTGTCGGCTGGTTTGTAGTATTTATTTACTATCAGCGTGGTACCTGGAAAGATAAAGGCGTTGTTCATACAAACTTAGAAGATACTTTAGACTGTGAAAGCAACTAAAAAAACTCCTATTTAATAGGAGTTTTTTTAGTTGCTCATATTTTATACTCTGTCCGAATATAGTTTAAAATTAGTAAATCTATTTTCGGAGGAAAAATATGAATACATTTGAACCAAATTATATGCATATTGTAAATGCTGCAAAAAATATTTATCCATCTAGACTTCCTTTATATGATCATCTTGTAGCGGATACTAAAATGGAAGAAATTTTAGGCATTAAATTTACTCATCTTATTAATGGTAACGAAGATGATATTAATCTTTACTTTAAATATTACTGTGATTTCTTTTATCAAATGGGATATGATACCGTCTCCTTTGAGTGTTGTGTAGGCGGTATTATGCCTAATAGCGG
>JBOFPL010000088.1:0-10478 GCA_051659885.1 Cellulosilyticaceae bacterium | reverse complement strand
CCTATTTTAGTTTGCTCCAAAATATTTATAATACATATCAATTAATAAGGTGAGAGCGTAATCAAAAATAACAAATACAACTTGAGACAGAAACCATAATATTAAAAAAGGTTCAATTTCTAATGTAGGGAGTAGTCTTTGAATTAGGACTTTAAGTGGTTCTAATAGTTGTGAGCCTAAGAAAGACTGAAAAATATTAAAACATAAGAAGAAAACTACATTAAAAAACACAAGCTTTAATGGCCATTCTAAGACAAGATTATCAAGTCGTTCTATAAAAGATTTGATAATGCCATACCCCCCAAAAAAAGTAATATAGAGCAAAGTAATGTTAGGAGGAAAGAACATTATACTTAATAAACTAGTTGTTATATACACAAGAATAGCGGTCCTCAAATTTCCGCGTATTAACGCTAGTGGAATCATAAAAGATGCAAGTGTAAGCAAAGTTAAAGTATTAGTAGGAATTAAAAGGGACAAGTACAAAATGATAATAGTAAGTGCTGTTAAGACTCCTCCTAAAGCTATATGTTTAGCTGTCAATTTTGTGAGCCTCCTTTTGAAGAACAGCAGTTACAATGAGAGGTCACCTTGGTGTACTGTTCCATCATACCAAGTACAACTATATTATGAAGAAGAACTTTGTTGCGAACTAATGGTAAAGAAGAAAGTATAGATCTACAAACAAAGCCGCAATTGAGTAAAGTAAAAGATACAGGTTCCTTTACTTTAGCAAAAAGCTCTTGATAATTCATACCAGAGTCATGATAGAGGTAGAAGAGCGGATTGAATTTATCTTGCTCCATATCTTTTTTTAGATCATCTAAAGCATCAATAATATAAATCCACTTACCTAGAGCATAACCAAATTGATAAAGTTTACCTCTTAGATCAGGACTATCCTGATAAAAAGGGTAAGGATATAACTGAAGAATTTCACCTACGATACGTGCAAATGGATCACAAATTTCATCTAGAGAAGAAAAATTATAGTGAATCTCTAAATCATAAAGTTTTTGTAGGTTTGATTCTATAGAAGTTAATATAGGTAATAATTCAGGAGAAAACTTATCTTTATAAGGTTTTAAAATAGTAGATAAAAGCTTGCTTTTTAAATCTTTATCATCCTGAACATCATCTAATAATTTATAGTAAACAAGCGCTACATTCATATCAGCAGAATAAGAAAGTGATTGATTATGAATAATCATAGGTTTTTTCTTAAGTGGATGTGTAAGGCAAGGTTGTTTACGTACATAGGTTTTATCTGGACTAAGACCGTCAAGTAACAAGGCAAGTGCAGTTAAGTCATAGTTAAGAGTAAGTCTAGGAAGCTGACCATAGTTAGTTTTAATGTGTTGGCAAAGTCCGCAATAATAACTGCGAAAATCTTCATATTGTTTAACTTTTAGTTCATCTTTTAAAGGAGTAACATATCCAAACATAATTTACCACCTCTAAATACATGATATTAAATCTCCACCCATACATTCACAACATGTATCAGCACAGATTAAGTCACAGCAACTAATATGGCAACAATCATCATCACAGCAACAGCAACAACAACAACATCCAGAGCGCCTTCTGTAATGAGGACTTTTATAATAATCATCACTATAAGTATGAGGACGCCCCATAAATTTAGCTAAAGTTTTTTCATAAGTTTTATTAGTAGGATTAAGCGTAATAGCTGTTTCTAAATGTTTTTTTGCACTATCAAACCAAGATTTCTGAAAAAGAATAATACTATAAAGGTAGTGCCATTTATCATCTTGAGTAGTTAGTGTAGTCAGTTTATTTTCAGCTTCGGCATAATTTTGAGAATGAATAAGTTTAGAAATTTCGTTGTAAGTAGTAGCCAAAGTAATACCTCCTTTTAATAAATTATCTCTCCTTTAGTATACTAAAAATTAATTAAAATAGATACGAGATTTGGATGATAAATGCTGTAAAAGAGTGAGATTAAAACTATTGATTATTTAAAAAAATGTGTTAATATATATGACAAGACACATGTAAAATAAAAGAGAGGTGGATTATGGAGTCAAATCAACTATTAAAAGAAATCAATAGATTAAAGAAAAAGAAAAATGCTATTATTTTAGCACATTATTATACAGATGATCTCGTTCAGGAGGTCGCTGATTATGTAGGGGATTCCTATTATTTAAGTAAGATAGGAAAGGAAGCGCCTCAAGATATTATTTTATTTTGTGGTGTTAAATTTATGGGAGAAAGTGCAAAAATCTTAAGCCCAGATAAACAAGTGATAATGGCGGATGAACTAGCAGATTGCCCAATGGCTCATATGGTAGATGTGGAGAAAATACAGGAGATGAGAAGGCAATATAAAGATTTAGCAGTTGTTTGTTATATTAATTCTACAGCTGAAATAAAAGCAGCATCAGATGTATGCGTAACTTCAGCAAATGCGGTAGATATCGTTAGGGGATTAGATGCTAAATATGTTTTTTTCATACCAGATGAGCATTTAGGAAGATTTGTAGCCAAACATGTACCAGAGAAACATATTTTATTTAATGAGGGTTTTTGTCATGTACATACAAGTATAACAGCTGAGAATGTAAGAAGGGCAAAAGCAGTTGTGCCACAAGCAGAAGTAGTTGTACATCCAGAGTGTACAGAGGATGTTATCGCATTAGGAAATTATGTAGGAAGTACATCGGGTATTATTAAATATGTGACACACAGTCAAGAGGAAGCCTTTATTGTATGTACAGAACTAGGGATATTATATGAACTAAAAAGACAAAATCCTAATAAAAAGTTCTACTCAGTAGGACATAGGCAATACTGCCCTAATATGAAGAGAATTAACTTAGAAAAAATATATAAAGCATTAACAACTTTAGAACCTCAAATACAAATGGAGGAAGCATTAAGATTAAAAGCAAAAGGTGCTTTGGAAAATATGCATGTATTAGCAAAGTAAAAGAGGGATATGTATGAATAAGCGATATGATGTGATTGTAGTGGGAACAGGAGTAGCAGGGTTAACTGCTGCTTTGCATCTACCCAAAACAATGAGTATACTAATGGTAACAAAGGGGGACCTATTTGAAAGCAATTCCTATTTAGCACAGGGTGGAATGTCTACATTAAAAGATGAGTGTGACTTTGAAAGTTATTTTGAAGACACAATGAAGGCTGGTAAGTATAAGAATAACTCAGAGGCAGTAGAAGTAATGATTCAGGAATCCAGATCAATAGTTAATTGGCTTCTAAAATTAGGCGTCCCCTTTGAATCAGATGAGACAGGCCTTTGTTATACGCGTGAAGGAGCGCATAGTAAAGCGCGTATTTTACATCATCAAGATATTACAGGAGAGGCTATTACGACAGCACTAATGAATAAGGTAAGGCAACAAGCAAATGTTACGCTGCATACATATACAACAATGATAGATTGGATTGTGCAAGAAGGAACAGTTAAAGGAATTGTGATCGAGCAGAAAGGTGCTATTCATGTAGTTGAAAGTAATAGAGTTATTTTAGCAACGGGAGGAATAGGAGGAGTTTTTGAAAATTCTACAAACTTCTCACATATTACTGGAGATAGTATAGCTCTAGCTATTAAATATGGTGTAAAATTAAAAGATATGAATTACATCCAAATCCATCCCACTGCTTTTTATAGTAAAGAGGAAGGTAGAAGATTTTTAATTACAGAGGCTGTAAGAGGAGAGGGAGGTATATTGCTTAATCATAAGGGAAAAAGATTTGTAGATGAGTTACTCCCTAGGGATATAGTGAGTACGGCAATCTATGAGGAGATGTCAAAGGAACATATGCCTTATATGTTCTTGTCATTTGAGAATATTAAAAATGAAAGAATAAAAACACATTTTCCTAATATCTATAAGAAATGTTTACAAGAGGGATATGATATTACCAAAGGACCTATTCCTGTTACGCCAGCGCAACATTATTTTATGGGAGGGATAGCAGTAGATTTGATGGGGAGAACATCACTAAAAGGATTATTTGCAATAGGAGAAACAAGTTGTAATGGGGTACATGGTGCAAATAGATTAGCAAGTAATTCTTTACTAGAAAGTATAGTTTTTGCGCGTAGGGCAGCACAAGCTGTTATAGAACTACAAGTAGATCAAGAGATGATGGATGAAGTGATTAGGACGACGGAATATAAGCTAGAAAAAGTACAGTCTGAATATAAGCAGTTAGTATTAGAGGAGATAAGGCGAAAGGATGAGATATTTTATGAACAATGGTGTCACGATGTTAATCAATGCGGATAAATACATAAAGCTAGCACTTGAAGAAGATATTACAAGTGAAGACGTTACAACGGCTGCTATTATGAGAGAAGATCAATTAGGACAAGTCGAGCTTATCTGTAAAGAAGAGGGGATTTTGGCAGGATTAGATGTATTTAAACGTGTATTTGAGTTACTAGGAGATGTAGACTTACAAACGCAGTGTAAAGATGGCGATAGAATTTATGAAGGTCAAGTAATAGGCATATTGAAAGCAAATGTGAGTGTACTTTTATCAGGGGAAAGAACTGCGCTTAACTATCTTCAACGTATGAGTGGAATTGCTACCTTTACAAATGAATTTACTAAAGCCTTGGAGGGAACGCAGACTAAATTGTTAGATACTCGAAAAACTACACCAGGTATGAGGATCTTCGAAAAATATGCAGTGAAAGTAGGAGGAGGGTATAATCACCGCTATAATTTATCGGATGGGGTCCTCTTAAAAGATAATCATATTGCAGCAGCAGGTGGAGTCAAAGCGGCAGTATCACTAGCTAAAGCATATGCACCATTTGTAAGAAAGATAGAGGTAGAAGTAGAAACTTTAGAGATGGTTCAAGAAGCTCTAGAGGCTAAAGCCGATATTATTATGCTAGATAATATGAGTGATGAAATGATGAAACAGGCTGTAGAGTTAATTGAAGAAAGGGCTCTTACGGAGTGTTCAGGAAATGTAACGGTTGACCGATTAAAGCAGATTGCAGAAACTGGTGTAGATTATGTTTCTTGTGGTGCACTGACCCATTCTGCACCTATCTTGGACTTATCAATGAAGCATTTAAAGGTGATAGAGAAAGTTAAATAAATCTGTAAAGAGGAGAGAAGAGGGTCTTATGATCCTCTTTTGTTTAGCTAAAAAATGTGTGGATATGAAGAGATTAAATCGAACAATAAAATAAAAATAAAAATAATTGTTCACAAATATAAAAATATATGATATTATAGTCTGGTAAAGATAAAAAATTATTTCATATATTGAATTTCGTATAAATTTAGCGATAAGGGCTGAGTGTTTCTACCTATCAACCGTAAATTGATAGACTACGGGGTTTATAGATCCCTCAGGCGAAGTTGTTTTAATATATGAATAGACAAAATCAATGAGGTGAGATGATGAGTCAGGATCAAAAAGGGACTATGGGAAGTATTTATGAATTAGATGGACGTGTACCGCTGAAGGAAGCTATTCCATTAGGTTTACAACATGTATTAGCAATGTTTGTTGGAAATGTATCGCCATTGATTATTGTTTGTGGGATGTTAAGCATGGAGGTAAGTCAAAAGGCAATGTTAATGCAGAATGCAATGTTTATTGCAGGATTAGTTACTTTATTACAACTTTATCCATTAGGTAGAGTAGGTGCTAAACTACCGATTGTCATGGGAACAAGTTCTGGATTTTTACCAACGGTTAAAGTAGCAGCGGGTACATATGGATATGGTGCGATTATGGGGGCATCATTAGTAGGAGCAATAGTAGAAATCATTCTTGGATTTTTTATTAAACCACTTAAAAGATTTTTCCCACCGATTGTAACAGGGACAGTAGTTATTGCTATCGGTCTATCCCTAATTCCTACAGGCATTAAGTTTTTTGCGGGTGGAATAGGAGCAGAGGATTTTGGATCAATGAGTAATTTATTATTAGGATTATTTGTAATGGTAGTCATTATTTTCTTTAAGCAGTTTACTAAAGGATTCACAAGTGTATCATCTATTTTAATAGGAATTGTAGCAGGGTATGTTGTAGCGATTTTTATGGGAAAAGTAGATTTTTCAGGAGTAGCATCAGCAAGTTGGGTGAGCTTACCACAACCTTTTGCTTTTCCATTTGAATTTAAGTTAGAAGTTATTATACCTATGACAATAATGTATATCGCAACAGCGGTAGAAACTGTAGGTGATGTATCAGGGATTACGATGGGTGGCTTAGGTAGAGAAGCTACAGATAGAGAATTATCAGGAGCAGTACTTGCAGATGGTGTGGGGAGCGCTATTGCATCATGCTTTGGAGTATTACCAAATACTTCGTTTAGTCAAAATGTAGGCTTAGTAAGTATGACAAAAGTTGTTAATAGATATGCTATTATGACTGGTGCGATTTTCTTATTATTAGCAGGATTCTTTCCTAAGTTAGGAGCCATTGTAGCAGCTACACCTCAGTCAGTTCTTGGTGGAGCAACTGTTATCATGTTCGCGATGATTGCTGTAAGTGGTATGCAGCTTATCTTTAAACAAAATATGGAAGGTAGAAATGCACTTATTGTAGCACTTGCATTAGGATTAGGATTAGGGCTTGGGAATGTGCCAGAAGCACTTGTTAACTTACCTACATGGGCAAACTTATTATTTGCACAGAGTGGGATTGTTGTATCATTCTTGATTGCAAGTGTTATGAACTTGATATTACCTAAAGATTCAGTGACAGAAACAGCCGAAGAAGTAAAATAAGATAGAGAGAGGGCCATCTTTGAGAGGTCCTCTTTTAGGTGTATAAATAGAAAAAAGAATATTTAAAGAAAAGGAGCTATAATAGAGGATATAAAGTGTAACGAATAAGGAGCTAAAAAATGAAAAAACATATTTTTTTAACAGGAGAGTCTGGTGTAGGTAAATCTACTATTTTAAAGAGAGTCATAGCAGCATTAAATATAAAAACAACAGGATTTGTAACCTTACCCTATTATATAGAAGGAACTAAGCAAGGATTCTATTTATCTAGTTTAGTAGAAGTGCAAAACTACGCTAATAATACGCCAATATCTGTACAGGTAGGAGCTAAAAAGTGTGTAGGAATAAGAGAAACTTTTGAGACATTAGGTGTAGAGAGTCTAGAAGAAAGCTGTAGAGGTGATCAGATCATATTGATGGATGAATTAGGAAGATTAGAAAGAGAAGCAATTGAGTTTCAAAATCAGGTTATGAACTGTTTAGATTGTGGTCAGAGGGTTTTAGGTGTGATAAAATTATGCCAAGAACCTTGGTTAGAAAATATTAAAAAAAGAGAAGATGTTTTAATACTAGAAGTAACCAAAGATAATAGAGAAGATATCTTTGCTAAGGTCTTAGTAGAATTGGAAAGGATGGTATTATAATGGTAAAAAAATTAACGAGTTTGCTTTTAGCTTTAACCGTAGGCGGTATGACATTAGTTGGATGTGGTACTCAAGAAGAGGTTAATCAGGTAAAGGAACCTAGTGTAGAAAAAACAGGTGATCAGCCTGAAAAAGAAACAGAACAAACAGAGTCTGAGCAAGCAGAAACGATAACAATAACAGACCAATTAGGTAGACAGGTAGAAATTCCTAAAAAGGTAGAACGTATTGTGTCTTCATATTATATTACTTCCTCATTACTTATTGCTCTAGGGGCAGAGGATAGAGTTGTAGGAGTAGAGATGAAGGCAGATACAAGAGAAATTTATAAAAAAGCAGCGCCACAGTTTTTAGATTTACCAGGTATTGGAACAGCTAAAACAATTAATGTAGAAGAAGTTTTGGCACTGAATCCAGACGTAGTAATTATGCCATATCGTTTAAAAGAATTTATTCCACAATTTGAAGCGTTAAATATCCCAGTAATAGCGGTAGAACCTGAAAGTTTTGAGAACTTTTTAGAATGTGTAGAATTAGTAGGAACTGCAATTGGAGAAGAAGAAAGAGCAAAAGACTTAGTAACCTATTACAGAACGAATGTAGAAGAGGTTAAAACCTTAACAGAAAATGTAGAAGAGAGACCGAAAGTATACCTTTCAGGGGGATCAAGTTATTTAACGACATGTACTTCGAATATGTATCAAAATGATATGATTGAGATTGCAGGCGGAGAAAATGTATCAAAGGAGTTACAAGATGGGTATTGGGCTAATGTATCGGTAGAACAGATTTTGATGTGGAATCCAGATGTCATTTATAGCGTGGGATATGCTTCTTATGGATTAGCAGATGTAACGGGAGATGCTAAATTAGCTGGAGTTGAAGCGATTAAGAATGGTAATGTAGGGCTATTTCCATCAATATTAGAACCTTGGGATTATCCAACACCATCTTCTATACTGGGTATATTATGGTTAGTGAATCAGTTACACCCTGAACTTTATAGTATTGAGCAATATACTGAAGAGGCGGAGAATTTCTATGAAACATTTTTTGATATAGAAGTAACTCCAGAGGAAATGGGACTATGACAAAAGAATTACCCTATAAGGTAAAGTTGGGTAGTTTAATTCTTTTATTGATTGGTTTAGCTATAGTAACCTTGATGATGGGACGATATCCTATGACTACAGCACAGTTATGGGATGTTATAAGTGGTAAGGATCAAACCTCACAAGTCTATACTTTATTGACACAAATAAGAATACCGCGCGTACTTCTTGTGACAATATGTGGAGGCGCATTGGCATTGTCTGGGACAGTATATCAAAGTGTTTTTCGTAATCCTTTGGTCTCACCAGATGTACTGGGTGTAAGTTCAGGGTGTGGAGTAGGTGCTGCACTAGCCATATTATTCATGAGCCAGATTTCTTTTAGTATTCAGATTATGGCATTTGTTGCGGGTATACTAGCAGTCTTTATAGCGTTGTATATGGCTAAAATTGTCCAGGGAAATAAATTATTAGGGTTAGTTATAGCTGGAATTGTAACAAGTTCTATAGCTTCTGCGATTACAATGTTTTTAAAGTATGTAGCAGATCCCTATAAACAGCTTCCAACGATTGAGTTTTGGATGATGGGTGGATTTTATAATGCAAATTGGCAACAGCTCTTAAGTATTTTGCCAGCTTTAATTATAGCAACTACTGTTTTATTCCTTTTAAAATGGCAATTAAAGATCCTTACTTTGGGTGAAGAAGAGGCTATGACACTGGGCGTATCTGTTAAAAAAATTAGAGTCATAAGTATTATTTGTAGTACGTGTTTAGTGGCTGCCGTAGTATCGGTAGCAGGACTAGTGAGTTGGATCGGTTTAGTAGCACCTCATATCGTGAAACTTGCTATAGGGGACCGATTAGAGAGAGAAATGCCTATGACAATAGTAATAGGAGGCATATTGTTACTTGTAGCAGATACGATTTCTAGATGTCTTTTTACGGCTGAGTTGCCTATTAGTATTTTAACTACTTTTGTAGGAGCACCTTTTTTAGCTTACCTGCTATATAAAAGAGGGAAGGTGAGTTCATGAGTTTAGAAATAAAAGATATAGGTGTAAAATTAGGTAAAACTACTATTTTAGAACAAGTTTCACTGATTACGGATGAGGGAGAGGTAGTTGCGTTATTAGGGCTTAATGGTGCAGGAAAGACAACACTTATAAAAACTATTGCTGGATTAATCCCCTCTTATCAAGGAGTAGTTTGTGTGGAAGCAATGAATATGAATCAGCTCTCGCTGAGGGAAAGAGCTAAGCGAATTGCTTACGTTCCTCAGCAGTTAAATACACCTTTTGATTATGAAGTAGAAGATTTTGTACTTATGGGGGTAACTCCGTATTTAGGCGTATTTGAATCGCCTAAGGTGATGCATAGAAAGAAAGTAGTAGAAGTATTAGAGCAATTGCAAATAGGTCATCTTAGGAAAAAAAATTTGCTCTTCTTAAGTGGAGGCGAAAAACAAATGGTTTATCTAGCAAGGGCTATGGTACAAGAGGCAAAAGTTATGGTGTTAGATGAGCCTACAGCTTACTTAGATTTTAAGAGACAGCATGAATTTTTAGGATATCTAAGAAAGTTGATGCAAGAAAGTAAGAAAACAGCTGTTATTTCAGTGCATGATCCTAACTTAGCCCTGCAATATGCAGATAAAATAGTTATTATACATGATAAGAATGTATTAGCAACCGTACATAGGGGAGAAAAGAGACAGTTACAGCAGGCATTAGACGTACTCTATGATGGGAAAGCAAACTTGATGGAAACACAGGAGCATACACTAGTTATTTACCAACAATAAAGGAGACAGAAGCGTGGTTACAATTAAAAACTATTTAGTAGCAAAAGATTTGGAAGAAGCTTATGACGTATTAAATGCCAACAAGAAAAATATAGTTTTAGGTGGCATGCTATGGCTAAAAATGTGTAAGAAAAGCATTCATACAGCTATAGACTTATCTCAGTTAGGATTAAATGAAATCGTAGAGACTGAAGAAACAATAGAAATTGGATGTATGACAAGT
>JBOFPL010000087.1:0-3124 GCA_051659885.1 Cellulosilyticaceae bacterium | reverse complement strand
CTTAAAGAGTATTTGAAATCTAGAGAGGCTTAACGGCCTCTTTTCTTATTTTTGGAATAGCAACACTCGCAAGAGTAAAATTACATGGGAGGGTTTTAAAGATGTATATTGTAAAAAGAAACGGAAGAAAGGCTGACTTCGATCCGACTAAGATAGCAAGAGCTATTGAGAAAGCTGCAACACAAGTGAATGAGGTTGTAGATGAGAATGTTATTGAAAGAATAGCCGCTAAAATTAAGTCGGGCATGGGGGTAGAGCAGATACAAGATTTAGTTGTGAAGGGTCTTATGGATACACACAAAGACACTGCACTGGCTTATCAAAGTTACAGAGTCATAAGGAACTCTATAAGAGACAAAGAAAAAGGTATTTATAAAGAAGCTGAAGGAATTTTCAACGCTACAAACGTAGACGTACTAAACGAAAATACAAATAAAGACTCTAGAACTTTATCTGTTCAGAGAGATCTTTTAGCTGGAATAACAAGTAAGGACATATACCTAAACAGAATACTGCCGAAACAAATTGCAGATGCCCATAAAGATGGACTTCTTCATTTGCACGACCTAGATTATTTAATAGGAAAAATAACAAATTGTGAAGTATTCGACTTAGGTAGAATGTTGAAAGGTGGATGCAAGATAGGTAATGCTGATATGTCAGAGCCGAATGGCATTGACGTGGCAGTTGGCCACACTATACAAATAATAGCTTCAATATCTTCAAATACTTTCGGAGGGTGTTCTGTTCCCTATCTAGATAAAGAACTTACTCCCTATATTAGAAAGACATTTATCAAGCACTATAATAATGGACTGAAGTATTTAGAATCTTGTTCAAATGTTATAAGTGTTGAGAATGAAGAGTACTTCAAACAGGACTGGACAAATAAGTATAGCGAGCTGGAGAAGCAGTCTGAGAAATCATTTAGATACGCAAAAGACTTAACTCAAGAAGCTGTAAAACAAGCCATCCAAGGTTTGGAATATGAAATTAACAGTCTATCTACGATAAATGGCCAAACCCCATTTACAACTATTGGTATAGGGACTGAAACTTCTTGGGAAGGGAGACTCGTTCAGATAGAAGTATTCAACCAAAGAAAGGGTGGTTTTGGTAAGAATAAGAAGGATGTAGTTGTATTCCCTAAGATAGTATTTGCTGTATGTGATGAGATAAACTTCAATGAAGATTCTCCGAACTATGATATAATGTTATTGGGTGCCGAGTGCATGACTAAATCGATATATCCAGATATTCTTTTCGTTACGAAAGAAGAAGTTGATAAAGAAGAAGTTTTATATCCGATGGGATGCAGAGCTTTCTTATCCCCTTATTTTGACGAATTTGGACATAATATTGTAAAGGGGAGATTAAATCTAGGAGCTACTTCTATAAACTTAGTTAGAATAGCGATAATTAATAAAGGTAATGAAGGAGGGTTTTATAAAGATTTAGATAAAGCACTTGAACTTTGTAAAGAAAATAGCCTATTCAGAATACAATATTTGAAAGGCATGAAATCCGACATAGCACCTATCTTATGGCAAAGTGGAGCTATACTAGAGCTAGGTAAAGAGGAGGAAATAAAGGATATATTTGAAAATGGGTATGCTACCATATCTATCGGATATATTGGATTAAGTGAAGTTTCTGAACTTCTTTACGGGGAGAACTTTGCACACAACGAGGAAATTTACAATAAATCGTTGAATATAATGAAATATATACAAAACAAAGTAAACGAGTTTAAAGAGGATACTGGTGTAGGATTTGCACTTTACTCGACACCCTCAGAAAGTTTATGTAAAAGATTTGAAGAGTTAGATAGGAAGGAGTTTGGAGAAATAGAAGGTATTACGGATAAGGGCTACTATGATAACTCATTCCATGTTTCTTCTAGAATAAATATGAATCCATTTAGAAAGTTGGAGATGGAAGCTCCTTTCCACAAAATAGCTACAGGAGGACATATAAGTTACATTGAATCAGACTCTTTAAAAGATAATGTGGGTGCTGTGATAGACATACTTAGATACGGTCAAAGTGTCGGAATACATTATATGGGAATTAACCAACCTGTTGATAATTGCCACAAGTGTGGATTCGAGGGGGAGTTTGCAATAGATGAAACGGGATTCCACTGCCCTCAGTGTGGGAATAGAGACTCTGACACTATAAATGTAATTAGAAGGGTATGCGGTTATTTATCTCAACCAAACGATAGACCTTTTAACTCGGGAAAGCAAAAAGAAATGATAAACAGGGTTAAGCATAAATAATGAATTATGCTGATATTAAATATTTTGATGTCATAAATGGGAAGGGAGTTAGAGTTAGTCTTTTTGTAAGTGGGTGTTCACATCATTGTGAGCACTGCTTCAACCCTAAAACTTGGAATCCGAATTATGGCTCAACTTTTACCGAGGAGGTTGAGAATCAGATATTTGAATACATAACAAAACTAAACAAAACTATAAAAGGTATAAGTATACTGGGAGGAGATCCTACGTTCAAAACCAATATAAAGCCTTTGATTGATTTTATATCTAGATTTAAGGGTAAGTTTCCAGAAAAAGATATTTGGATTTGGTCTGGTTTTACGTGGGAGACAATTATAGCTGATCCACAGCTCCTATCTCTTATAGAACTGTGTGATATTCTTGTTGATGGTAAATTTGACAACTCTTTAAAGGACTTAAATTTAAAGTTTAGGGGAAGCACAAATCAGAGAGTTATTGATGTAAAGAGTAGCTTAGAGCATGGCGAGATCGTCCTAGCGAAGCACTAAAGTAGAGCTGTAAAAGGCTCTCTTTTTTATTTGACTTTTAATACGGCTATGTGTTATACTTGTAGTATAAAACTTTGGGAGGATTGAAAATGGCAAAAAACAAAACAGGATTAATGACAGTAGCACTATGCAATGGTTTCGTGAGAGCTGACGCTAAGACAGGGTTAATATGCTTAACTGACATGGCTAAACTGGGGGAAGTGATCACTGGGAAAGAAGTTAGGATTCAGGATTGGAGAGACAACAAAGGGACTAAGGAATTTATAGAGTACGTAGAAACTCAACAAAATCAAGGGGTTTTTAATTCGCGGGAAAAAGAGGGAATTAAAAATG
>JBOFPL010000086.1:0-14634 GCA_051659885.1 Cellulosilyticaceae bacterium | reverse complement strand
TATCTATAAACCCTAGCGTAATGTCAGATGCCTTCGTCGCCACATCAGCTGCGATGATAGACCCCTCACTGGGTGTGATGGTCATAATCCCTATAGCTCCTACCTTCTCAGCAGGTAACCCAAGCTTTTTGTAAATATCTGCTGTCGGATTGGCAATGACATGCGCGAGTGTGACCTGCTTACCAGGTACAAACTCCTGTATAATCCTTTGTTTATCTTCGAACTCCATTTATCTTTCCCCTCCGTCCAAGTTAGCCTTAGCTAATCTTGTGTAAAATCTCGAGGACATCTCCCGTAGTCGCCTTGCGTGGATTAGTCAAGATACACGCATCCTCAAGGGCAAACTTCGCAATCTCACCTTTTACTTTGGCAAGCTCTCCTGGGTCTACTTTACAGTCACGAAGTGTCAGTGGCATCTTCATTTCTTTTTGAAGTTTTACGATTTCATGAATGAAGTTTCTCACATACATACGTGTGTTGCTTCCCTGTAATCCTACAAGCTGTGCAAGTTTGGCATACTTCTTCGCCGCAAGGGTATAGCTAGATGGATTGTATCCATCGATATGCGCATTGAAGTCAATAACATGTGGCAGTAAAAGCGCATTGGTTCTACCATGTGGGATATGAAGTTTCCCGCCAATATTGTGTGCAATCGCATGATTGATACCCAGTGAAGCAAGGTTAAATGCAATCCCTGCTAAGCAAGATGCGTTATGCATCTTTTCTTTAGCTTCCATATCATTTTGATCTGAGTAAGACCTATAAAGATATTCAAACACAAGCTCTACTGCTTTCTCTGCCAAAGCGTCTGAGAAATCTGTAGCCGAAGTAGAAACATAAGCCTCTACTGCATGTGTCAGTACATCCATCCCTGTATCCGCAACGATAGCTGGAGGTACACTCTTCACAAGCTCTGGTTCTAAGATCGCTACATCTGGTAAAAGTTCATCAGATACCAACGGATATTTGATACCTTTTTCCTTATCTGTAATGACTGCGAAAGACGTAACCTCTGATCCTGTACCACTCGTAGTAGGAATCGCTACAAACTGCATATCATGGAGATTCCCTATCTTCTTCGCAAAGTCCATGATTGCCTTCGCTGCATCAATAGAAGATCCTCCTCCTAGTGCTACTACTACATCTGGTGCAAATTTAGTCACCTCTTCTACTCCTTTTACAACTAACTCCATCGGTGGATCGGAGACCACCTCGCTGAAAATCTGATAACTTGTCCCAACTAATTGGTCTGTTACCTTATTAATCATGCCAGACTTAATCATAAAAGGATCTGTTACAATAAATACTTTCTTACTCTTGATAGTTTGAAGATAGTCTAGCGCCCCAGCGCCAAACTTAACGGTTGTTTTGATCTCAAAAGTATTCATTCGCATCCTTCCTATCGATTAAAATTTAAAGATTTACAGGATTATACTATGGAGAATTTGACAGGATTATACATCCACTGTTTTTTTGACCTACAAAATATTATTCTAGTCCTCACCATTTTTTAAATTTCTCCATATACTATAGTATGGTAATTTAATTACCATACTATCATTTGAAAGGTGTGAATTATTATGGCAATTAATCAAATTTATACGTCTTCAGCCCAAACTCCTACTGGTGGTGGAACAGCTATTACTGTTGACGCAGCTCTTACTTTGGAAACTAGAAACGTTATGAAAGGAACAGTATTAGAAGATGATGATACTACTCCTATAGTAGGTGCTGCTGTAGAATTATTAGAAATTACAGCTTCTCCTGCTGGTCAGGTTGTAAAAGCTAGAGTTTATACACGCTCTGATGGCACCTACGGCATTCCTTTTTTACCTGTATCTGGAAAAACTTATAAAGTCGATATCTTTGCACCTAACCCTGTAGTTTAGACCTCGCACCTAAGGTAAGGAGAACTTTCTATGAATAACAAAAAGATAATCGATGGTCAGGAGTATCATCAAATTCCTGTAGATAAGGTTTATATTGACGGTATAGCTTTTGGTAGCACCTTTACCACAGAAGAATTATTGGCGGCAAAAAAAATAGAGAGGGCTTCATCCACTCCTTTGCCCTCTCCTACCGAAAACCCTATACCAATGCATACACCTATTCTCAGCTCATCTTCACTCCATTCCGAACTACCTTCTAATGTTTCTAAAGAACAAAAAAAATCTATTACGATCAACAAAAATTTATTTATTGCCTCTATCTTCCTCCTTATAGGAACGATTGTCTTTCTTATCTTCTTATTACTATAAGGATATCTAGCCAGAGAATATCACACCTATTCTCTGGCTTTTTAGGAGTATCGCCTATGATTTATAAACCACTGGAGTATCAACTAACCCCTGAGGACCTCTCTTCTGCAATTGTTTCCAAAACCTTTACACTCCAACTAGAAGATCGCTCAGTCTTTTCAGGTACTATCAAAAATGCAGATGGCAGCCTCGCTGCTAATTGCGCTGTCATTTTACAAGAATTCGACCCAATCACCAATACCTATAGCGATCTATCGCTTGTATTTACCAATACGCAAGGACGCTTTGTATTTTCCTATATCTTAGGAAAAGATAAAAAATATACTGTCTGTGTTTACTCACCCAATTTAATAGAATAAAGTAGGTGATTTAATGAATATTTACAAAAAAACACAATCGTTACAGGTTACTGAGGGAAGTATCACAACGCCGGTCATTACCCTAACCAAAGAACGTGGGGCTGTTATATTAGGCAAAATCCTTTTTCCCAATGCCTCCCCCGTTTTTAATGCTACGGTGTTGCTCTCTTATCTAGATCCTACTACCCAAGCTAAAATCCCAGTTGCTTTTACTTTTACTAATCCTCAAGGCGAGTTTATGTTTGGTATCCAAGATACCAGTAAAACCTACTCCTTAAATATTCAATATGTGAATTGACTTCCTACTCAGAATTTACTTTTTATTAGAATAGACAAGGTTTTTTCTCCTGTTTATTCTAATTTTCTTTTTTACTCACGATCTACATAGTCCACAATTTGTTCCAAGAAGCCACTTACTAAAATTTGATTTTTTAAAAATCCGAATTGAGTAATGGGGTCTTTAGCTTTTAAATAATCAATTAAATTTTTATCTAGATAAACTAGATAATCTACTGCTCTTTTTAGCGCTAATACTTTATACACTTGGCTAGTCGTTAATTCCTCTGTCACTTGTACCTCATTGAGCGTCTGTTCTAACTCTTTAATCTGACTACTATACGAATTGGTGGAGCCAATAAGCCCCTTATTAGACCGCCCTTCTACTATGTTCAAATAGCCTGATTGAAGCATAGCATCCAGCTGTTCTACAACATTTTTTATTTGTTCCACTTCCTTTGTTAGGAATACCTTCTCCGTTTCCGTCGCTTGAACTTTCACTACTAAGTTTCCTAATAATAGCACTACTAAAGTTAATACTATTATTTTGTCTATTTTTTTTTTCATTCGATACCTCTACCTCTATACTTTTCTGTTAGTATAGGCAAAAGAACTTTTCGCTATGCATCTCTTCTCTTTTTGACAAAAATTCTCCTCTTTTTTTTACTCAAAACATATTTTTCATAATTTTAAATTCACTTTTAAACTATCGAATATACTATAACTAGTGTAATGGTATACTCGATCTATCCTCTCATTTTATATTTAAAATGATTTTGATAAGGAGCTGATTCCTACAAACACTACCACTCTTCCCTTCCTGAGTTAAGGCGGTAGTGTTTGTTCTCAAGAACTCTATTTAGCAGATCCTTTTAGCCTATTTCCATATCCCTAAATACCCAGATGTATATTTTCCTGATGGCTAATAATCTTCAAGATTTCCTCCCAAAGGATATGTTCACTCACCCTCGCCTGTCTGGGTTCACATAGATATCTTAAAACAAGATTAATTTTATTATCTTTTACTTGTGTATAAATAATAGGTGTAAGATTAGCGTAATAAATCATATACTTCTTCCCTGCTTGCTCTATCTCTACTTTAGCCTTTTCAATAATCTCTTCGCTTTGGCTAATGGCTATGGGATAAATAAGGGATTTGGCTAACTCCCAGTCGCTCTCCCCTGATAGTGGAATCACCAGTTCATTCCATATGTATTTAAACCCTTTTTCATAATTAGCGAGCGGCAAACTAAACACCTGCATATTGGGAATATTAATAATCCGCCCTGTACTCTGTTCTCCTTGTATCCTTTTTCCTACTTCCAAAATGGAAAATTGGAGCAAACTCACATCTATTACATCCCCACTTTGTTCTCCTATCTGTATGCGATCTCCTATCACAAAAGGCTTTGCCCACAATACATATAACCCGCCTGCCATATTCATAATAAATTCTTTCATAGCAATAGCAAGTCCTCCTGTAAACAGCCCTAAGAAAGCCATAAAAGAAGAAGAATCTTGCCAAATCAAAAGTAGTCCAAATAGATAGACTACAATATAAATCGAAGTGACTAATTTTTTAGTATTATACTTCTGACAAGCCTCCCCCTTAATGCAAGTTAGAACCCTGATTGTCGAACGCTTGAGGATAATTAATCCTACAAACAAGCCTATACTATAAACTAGGTTAACACTTACTCCTTGATTAGTTATTATCCATTCTTTTATCCAGTTCATAAAATCTCCCTTCTAATTTTTAGTATCTTCATATGATATGTTCAATTTAATGAGTCCATGACCACCCCCTACTTTCAGAAGATAGTCATGGACTCATTAAATTCCCTATGCTAATTCAATAATTGTTACTTGAATTTCCATAAACTCCATCGTCTCTCCAGAGTTATTTTCTATCGTCAGTACATTACTTCCTGCCCCTGTCACTACCACCACAGTACCACCTACTGCTGGATTGAAATCAAATCCATTCCCTGTAGCACCTACATTGCTTCCAAGCACGAAGTTGCCATTTAACTTCACATTAAATCTTTGTCTTGTTCCAGCTTGAAGATTATTTCCTGTCGCCCTGTAATTAATCAAATATTGGTGGTTGGCTGCTAAATTAATATTGGGTGACCCTTCTGTGTGTGTAATGTCCGTTCCATTAATTATGACGTTCGTACTTAAAGGTAGTGGTGTCTGATCTGGTACAAGTGTAGAAGTCGCTTGCACAATATACGCATTTTGAGCCGTCACCATTGGTCCTGGTGATCCTGCTGGCCCTGTTGGTCCTGTATCTCCTACTGGTCCCGTTGGTCCCACCGCTCCTATCGGTCCTGTCACTCCTTGTATACCCTGTGGACCGATTGGTCCTGTCACTCCTGTTGGTCCTATAGGTCCTGTTGGCCCCGTCATCCCCATTGGTCCACTCACTCCCGTTGGCCCTGTTACACCTTGGATACCTTGTGGGCCTGTTGGTCCTGTCACACCTCCAGAACCTGTAGGTCCTGTTACACCTTGAATGCCTTGTGGACCTGTTGGCCCTGTTGATCCTTTAGCCTGCACTCCTGTATCCATACCTGCTACAAACCAATTACCATTAGATCCTATATTAGGTGTCGCTCCTTCAGGTCCTGTAGGCCCTATAACTCCTCTAGCATTTACACCAGTATCTATCGTTCCAATAAACCAGTTGCCATTAGCAGCTATTCTAGGTGTGAGCCCCGCTGGACCAGTGTCTCCCATAGGACCGGTAGGTCCTCCCGCTGGACCTACTGGTCCTGTGGGTCCTGTCGCTCCTGTTACTCCAGGTGTTCCTATAGGTCCTTCTGCCTTAACACCTGTATCGACTCCACCGATAAACCAATTGCCATTTGATGCTATATTGGGCGTAATCCCCTGCGCTCCTGCTGGTCCCTGTGCCCTTACTCCAGTATCTATTCCACCGATAAACCAATTACCATTCACACCTATACTAGGCGTTGCCCCTGGTGCTCCTGATAAACCTTTTACACCAGCTGGACCTTGGGCATTCACTCCAGTATCAAATTCTCCTATAAACCATCTACCATTGTCTCCTATATGTGGTGAAACACCTGTAGGTCCTGTTGGTCCTGTTGGTCCTGCTATTCCCATTACCCCCGCTAATCCTTTGGGTCCTTGTGGACCTGTTGGTCCTGTCACGCCTTGTGCATCTATGCCTGTATCTATACCTCCTACGAACCAATTGCCATTTTCTCCAATTCTAGGTGTGATACCTTGTGGGCCTGTTGATCCAATTGGTCCCTGTGCTCTTACACCCGTATCTATCCCTGCCACAAACCAGTTACCATTTGGTCCTATACCTGGTGTGGTACCTTGTGGACCTGTTGGTCCTGTTGGACCTGTTGGCCCTGTCTCTCCCTGTGCATGAAGCCCTGTATCTATTCCACCAATAAACCAATTACCATTTGGTCCTATACAAGGAGTCACTCCTGGTGCACCTGCTGGTCCTTGAGCTCTTATACCAGTATCTATCCCACCTACAAACCAGTCTCCATTTGGTCCTATACAAGGAGTAGCACAAGGGCAAGACTCTTGACAAGGTTGTTGCACTTGACATTGCCCTTGTGGTGTTGGGTACTGATTAGTATTTGTATTTCCTGTTCCCCAGTTATTATAAGTAGGCATTGGTGTTGGGCAAGGTTGAGGGATTGGTTGACAGGTTTGTGGCACCGGTTGTTGACAATTATTTGAAGGGCACGTATAACCGTACTTTTCTTTCTTTGAACTTGAAGTATTATAATTACAATTACTTGAATTCCAATAGTTATTAGCCATTATGTTAATCTCCTTTATTTTATATATTTAAAAATCACTCACTTTATTGATTAGGCATTCGACATTTTCTTTATTAAGTATGCTATACTTTACCCTACATTTTGTTCTAAAACAGCGGTGATACTATATACTATGTTTTTTTACAAAATTTGTTCTTATTTTCTTTAAAGTTTCTTTTTTCCTTTTCATACATTTTATTACAGTTCTTTTTTCTACATAAGAGTATGTACTTTGCTGTCACTCTTTCACTTTTCTAACATAAGCTATTAGTATCAAACTTTGTCATTGAGGTGATCTTATGAGCTCTACTATTGTCGTTAATCCTACTCATCCTGAGGCTATCCAAGATGCTATAGACAGTGCTTCTTCCGGCACAACTCTGCTAGTAAATGACGGAATCTACAGTGGCTTTTATATTGGCATAAATGATATCACCATAAAAGCTGCGGGTAAAAGAGTCATTGTGGATGGTTCACTCCCTCATTCCTATCCATTTGATTTATCTACTACTAATGGACCTGGCGTTTATGTTGCACTTCCCACACCTCGTCCACTCACCCCCTCTAATATATCTATTACACCTAGTTTTAACCAAGTCCCCACTCTACCAGACGACTTTATTTGCCCACATTCTATTTACATCGAAGGCTTAACTATCCAAAACACCCCTAAATCTGCTATTCTAATCTACTACTGTAAAGAAACAACAATAACAGATAACAACATTTCTATCGCTGCCCAAAATGGTATAAAAGTCATCTCTAGTGATCATATTTACTTAGTTTCTAATACCATTCGTTCTTGTGTGGTTGCTGGTATATGCGCCTTTACCTCTAGCCATTTGCTCATTCGATTTAATCATATTAGCTATTGTTATAGAGGCCTAGTCGTAGAGTATGGTACAGATTACACCATCCTTTACAACACAGTCCTTCCCGTTAGTTCTTGTGCTCTTTATCTACATCTCATCAATAGTTCTATTATTGGCAATAAAATCTATAGCACTCATCCTACACTTACTTCTGTAGCCATCATTATGCCCTCTCTTACTAAAGCACAAGAAATGACAAATATTTTTAGTGAAAATAGTGTCAATGACAATAAAAATATTTCATTTTAGCAAAAACAGGTATCTCTAACCTTATTCAAGTTAAAGATACCTGTTTTAAATTTTAAGAGTAGCTTTTATTCCTCTCTATGAAATAGGTTCAGGAGATGGTGAAATAATAAGTGTGTATTTTTTACCTATAATCCTCTGTACTCTACTCTCTTCTATTAAAGCAAAAAACTCCTCTGATCCTTCTACTACCGTCACCTGTGAATCTGGTAAGATGATCGTTACCTCTGGGCTTGCTACAAGTGTAATTGCGTAATCTCTCAATGGATTTTCTCCTTCTGGGCACTCTGAGCATACATAGCCCAATATCCTATCTACAAATACAGTGCCTACTTGATTAAATACAGCTACCTTTTGATCCGTCATGGGATGCGTTGCTTCAAACCCTGTTAGCAAGGAATTATATACTAATAATCCACTGATTTTAGTTTTATTAACCTTTGCAACTCCTTGCATATTTACAATTTCTCCCTGTTCATCTTCTACATAGATAGTAGCAGGTTTAGTCTCTTGAGTCTCTATAAATTTAATGAAGTGACTATCTATTGTTACCCCTAATCCATAATCACTGCGACTACTCAACGCATAGCTCTGAGGTATCAATACACTCACAAAAAAATTAATTTGAATAGCATTCCATTCGATATAACCACATGCTAGATTAGTATTATTCTTTTGTAAATTTAGGTGATATGCAAGATTTTCTTGTTTAATTCTCTCAGACTCCAACTGCGCTAATTCACCAAGTGTATCTAAATCTGTCAAATTAAACTCTTGAATGTTATTAGTTGGTACATTCAAGGCTGATACTGTTTTTTCAGTGTTTTTAAATTTAGAAAAAATATTTTTAATTCCCATCTTAAAGACTCCTTTCTAAGACGGTTCTCCCCTAATTTATATCCTGTGTATCCTAGCTACTCTACTATAGCTTATTCTCTCTACTTTTAATTTGATACATATTTTAATATATACTCCGCAGTCTCCCTTGCTCCATTGATAGGCATAATCTCTGTACACTTTTCTTTCATCACTTGTTTATGTGTAAACATATATTTCATCGCCCATTCTACCTTATCTACTGTTAACTCTGGCAAACATAATGCTGCTCCTGCATGCTGTGCGAGCATAGCTCTCGCTTCTTGACCATCTTTGGCGGTTTGTTTATTCGGCACAAACAAAGTAGGTACTCCAAAATGTAACAATTCATGATAAGAATTATAGCCTACTGCTGAAACTGCAAAGTCAATTCCTTTAAAATATTTAGCATTAGGATATCCTCTAATAATAGAAACTCTCTCGCGTTTAATATCTATTGGTTTACCTATAATAGATTCTCCCAAAATCACTCTATAATTAGGATTACGTAAAATGCCTTCCACTACGCATCCCACCTCACTATGGATATCATTAATATTACCTGCCCCTAATTGAACATACACCACCTGTGTCTGCTCATCTACTCTCCAAGCCCTTCTTAGTTCCTCTCTCGGATATGCTTCTTTAGGATCTAACATTATAATAGGATTCACATGAACTCTCTGGTCTGTCCCATCGTATACCCGCCCGGCCTCCTTTGGAATAATGACATTTTCAAAAAGCATTTCTAAGTTTTCCAGTTTGTTCCCATCCTTATATCCTTCTCTTTTAATCCAAAAACTTTTTATCTTTTTTTCCATTTTTAAGTTTGCTACAATTCCTCCATATGGATAGGCACCATCAAATACCAATGCTATAGGGTTATAGATTTGCACAATTTCTCTCAACTGATTTTTCATATAATTATTCCACAAACTAGGTGTGATAAAATCAGGCATCAAAGTTCTAGTGGGTATATAATAGAACATAAATCCTTCTTGGCGTAACACCTCTACTGCCAACGAGGTTGATACAAAAATAATTTCCATCTCAGGATTCATTTCTCTAATCTTTCTTGCTACAGCCAATCCTCTTGTCAGATGCCCCAAACCTGCTCCATTCGTTACTACAAAAATCATCGATTGCTTCATCTCTTATTCCCTCCTATCTTAAATTTGCCATAAAACTTTTTATGTGCCAAATTAAACTTTCTGATACTATTTTGATTACTCCTACGCATAATATATTATTACATTTATTTTGGGGAGGTTATCTATGAATACCTTGTTGATTTCATCTGGTGGTAATAAAAAATATACGAATCATTTCATACAGTATCTTGATACACAAAATTTATATACTGATCCTAATGTCATCTTTTTTACTTTTCATCTGTTAGAACCTATTAAACCCACTCATCATTACTATATCCCTACACAAAAAGAATCTCTTCTCGATACCCAAGACTGGAATACTTCTGTTAGCTCACAACTCACTAATCTTATCCAAGAATTCAATATTGAGCACATTATTTTTATAGGCCATTATGTCTACTCTAGTCTCCTCACCTGTATGAAAGCCTTTCCTTCTTTGAACTATATCTGGCTTAAACCACCTGGTTCTCCTGAAGTTTCTAATACTAAACGCGAAAAATACTTTGACCAAGTCACTATTCTTTCTCCTGATCTAACAGAAATCCAAGAGACTATTGGTGCACTCAAAAATACTCCTAATTTTTAAGAAGAAGCTATACCTTTCTTGTCAGGGTATAGCTTCTTTATTTTTACATCCCAAATTCTTTTAATATCGTTTCTTTATCCTGCTCTGGTAACAAATATTTATTATTAATTAGCCATTCTCCATTGGAGACGTTTCTGTTGTGTACTGTCACCAAAAAATTATCTCCTAATACAGGTTCATACCTTAATACCTTAGCTACACTACCATGCCCACCTGGTAATTCATATCGCTTCCCTCTGATATACTCTTTGGGCCTATAGATCAATGTATAAAACGGCGGAGAAATATGTTCGAAATGGGCTAGCCTCTTGGTCGACTCTCCATAGATATACCCTTTCTGGCTAATAAGTGCCTCCGTACCTTCTGCTGGCTGAAAATCATGTAATTTTTGTATATAATCTTGATGATATAAGTTATCTGAATCCAATCTCACCCAATAAAATACATCGCTATACTGAATAGACTCCTTGATTGCCTCTTCATTAGCACGTATTTCACCAAAGTGCACATTGGCTGGTAAAGCTTCCCTATGACTTAAAGCTTCTTCTACCACATCCATAGCCAATGCATCACAATGCAGATATGCTTCAAAATCTTGATTAGTTTGTACTTTAAAGCTTTGAAGTGTATACTGCCAAAAGATATCCAACCGTTCTTCAATCCATTCCTTCGTCAGTCTCTTATCTGAATACTTAAGAGAATTGAAGTGTATGCTAATAATTATTTTTTTCTCCACCTTATTCCCCTCCACTTCTATCTATTTCTATTTTATTTATCAAAAATAATACACTCTGAACGCGTCAGTAACTCTTTAATCTGCTGTTCTGTCATTAGATTCTTTTTAAGAGAAGCTTCATGCTCTACCACTTTCTTCATATTTTTATAATCTTGATAATGTTCTCTAATACCTGCTATCGGTAAAGTCGGTGCAATCAAATAATAATCCTCATTATATTCATACGTAGTAGGTAATTCATAATCTGAAATCAGCTCTTCATGCATTTTTTCTCCTGGTCTCATCCCGATTTCTACAATTTCTGTTTGCTCATTGCCATATTGATTAATTAATACCCTTGCTAAATCCAAAATCCTACAAGCTGGCATTTTCATAACAAAAATTTCTCCCCCAAAGCTTTTTTCAGAAGCTTTAAATAATAAACCTATTGCTTCCGGTATAGTTAAAAAGTATCTGGTCATTTCTTGATGAGTCAATGTAACTTTATTATATTTTTCAATTTGTTGAATAAAAAAAGGGACTACACTCCCATTGGAACCCAATACATTTCCTGCTCTAATACATACAAATCTAGTGTGTTCAGATAAAGTATTGGCTTGTATAATCAATCGTTCACCTACACCTTTAGTCATACCATATAGATTAAGTGGCGCAACAGCTTTATCTGTTGAGACATCTATCACTTTCTTTACCTTATTTTTAATACATGCATTAACCAAATTAATGGTTCCCGTAATATTAGTTTTAATAGCCTCTTGTGGCTGCATTTCACAAACTGGGACATGCTTTAATGCAGCTAGATGATAGACATAATCCACACCTTGTGTAGCCTCTTCTATCGCTTCCTTGTCTCGAATATCTCCTATAATAAATTTAAGTTTATGATTAAGAAAATTTCTTTCCATATTGACTTGTGCTAATTCTCCCCTAGAAAATATTCTGATTTCCTTCGGTTCTTGCTCTAAAAGCTGTTTTGTCAATTCATTTCCCCACGAACCTGTTCCACCTGTTATTAAAATAGTTGCGTCTTTATACACATTTAGTCACTCCTTTATGAAAACAGTACACTATCATCATATGTAATCCTCGGAAGTAAGGTACCTATCTAACTTTCATTTATCGGTCAATTTTTTAATTTTTCTTCATATTATATATTAATTACCTTATTTAAAGGAGCTGATTGACTTGAAAACTATCCTCATAACAGGTGCACAAGGATTCATTGGTAAGAATTTAGTTGCTACACTTAGTACACTTGGTACTTTTAATCTCAAACTTTACGATACACATAATACCCTCACAGAGCTTGATACCTTTATAAATGAAGCTGATTTTATTATTCACTTAGCAGGTGTTAATCGTTCTGACGAGCATTCAGACTTTCAGAAAGTTAACGTTAATCTTACACAGTATATACTCACTTCATTAGACCGCTTAAACAAAGTCATTCCTATTATCGCTACCTCATCGACCCAAGCTCACAACGCTACCCCTTATGGTCAAAGCAAAGCTGCTATGGAATCACTTCTTCTGGACTGGTCTGAACAAGCTCAAGCCAATGTCCTTATCTATAGACTCCCTAATGTATTTGGCAAATGGTCTCGTCCGAACTACAACTCTGCAGTTGCTACCTTCTGTCACAATATTTCTAGAGGGCTTCCTATCACTATTTATGACCCCCTTGCGCCTCTTAGACTCGTCTATATTGATGATGTCATACACTCATTCCTCCAGATACTCACTTCATCTCCTCTAGCTAACTCAGGCTTTTGTTCATCTTATCCCACTTATGAACTAACAGTTGGCGAACTAGCTGATAAGCTATACGCCTACCATAAGCAACGCGATCATCTTACTTTATCTAGTTTTGAAAACCCTTTAGATAAAAAACTATTTGCTACTTATCTCTCATTTCTAGAGCCTCATGATTTTGCTTATCCGCTCACTATGAAGACAGATCCAAGAGGCTGGTTAGCTGAATTTATTAAGTCCAAAGAACTTGGTCAAATTTTTGTATCCAAAACTCTGCCAGGTATTACACGTGGTAATCACTGGCATCATACTAAAGTTGAAAAATTTTTAGTCCTATCCGGTGATGCCTCTATCTGCTTCAGAAACATTTTGAATACTGATGTCATCACTTATCATGTATCTGGTGATCATTTACAAGTCGTTGATATTCCTGTTGGCTATACTCACAGTATTACAAATGTCGGTCAAACAGATGTCATTACACTTTTTTGGTCTAGTGAAATTTTTGATCCACTCAATCCTGACACATTCTATGAGGAGGTAACAAAATGAGTCCATTGAAAGTAATGACTATTGTTGGTACTAGGCCTGAAATCATACGTTTAAGTGAAACCATTAAATTACTTGATCAATGCTTCGATCATATTTTGGTTCATACTGGTCAAAATTGGGATTATACTTTAAATCAAATTTTCTTTGATGACCTAGGACTACGTGCTCCAGATCATTACCTAGAGAGTGTAGGGACTTCTCTTGGTGAAACCATCGGAAACATTATCAGCAAATCCTATGTTCTCTTACAAAAAGAAAATCCTGATGCACTCCTCATTCTAGGTGATACAAACTCTGCTTTATGCGCTATTTCTGCTAAAAGGCTTAAAATCCCCATTTTCCATATGGAAGCTGGTAATAGATGTTTTGATCAAAATGTTCCCGAAGAAATTAATCGTAAAATAGTTGATCATATTGCTGATATTAACCTGCCATATACTGAACATTCTAGGCGCTATCTATTAGCTGAAGGTATAAGAGCTGAACATATTTTTGTTACAGGTTCTCCTATTCCTGAAGTCCTATATGCCCATGAGCAGGCTATTTTACAAAGTAATATCTTAGACACATTAGCTCTACAGTCCCATAACTATATCCTTGTATCGGCTCATCGGGAAGAAAATATTGATCATGAAGCTCATTTTCTATCTCTTATGTCTGCACTCAACGATGTCGCTTCCCATTATGATATGCCTATCATTTACTCGACTCATCCTCGCAGCAAAAAATTTATAGATTCTAGGCATTTTGTTTTTGATCCACGCATTAAAAATCTAGCCCCTCTAGGTTTCTTGGATTATAATAAACTTCAGCAAAACGCTTATTGTGTATTATCCGATAGCGGTACACTTTCCGAAGAATCTAGCCTCTTAAAATTTCCAGCAGTTCTCATTCGAACTTCTACCGAAAGACCTGAAGTATTAGATAAAGGCAGTATTGTATTAGGTGGTATTTCTTCATCTTCTATCCTGAATGCCATAGAACTTTCACGTACCCTTAGCTCTTTTTCTACGCCACTACCACCAGATTATGAAGATCGCTATGTCTCCGTAAAAGTAGCCAAACTGATTCAAAGTTATACTTCTATTATTAATCAAGTGGTTTGGAAAAAAGATTAAGCATCTAACCGAAAAAAAGAACTATAAAACTAAATCAGTTTTATAGTTCTTTTTT
>JBOFPL010000085.1:0-6102 GCA_051659885.1 Cellulosilyticaceae bacterium | reverse complement strand
ATTGCAGTTTCTGATTATAATAAAATTTTACAGTTACAAGGCATTGAACCTATAAAATTAGCAGAAAATGAATTTGCTATTAACTGTCAAAAGTCAGATTTACTGCCTGTGGTAGAAAGCTATTTAGAAAAGAGTCCTTTATTGGATTATGAAGGAAATAGTTTAAAATCCAAATTTAAAATGCCGTTTCAACATACGCTTTATGTACAAGTGATGGGAGATTTAAGGGTATTTTTAATCCTACCAGATGAAGTCATTCAAAAGGGAGAAATAGCTTCAAGTATCATTAATCTAAATTATAAAGCTCCGGAGATGGAGGAGCGATTAATTAAAGATATAGAAGAGCAAGCCAAATATCTTCAGGCAAAAGAAGGGGTAAAAGATATTTCTATTAATGGATTGACAAGAACTATGGTATATGATGCAAGTGTAGGGATGACAGCAGTTATGACCTATTTGACAGTATATGTTTCAATTATATTCTTACTGACTAGTGCTGCTATATTAGCGCTTCAACAACTTACTGAGGCAGAAGATAATAAAGCAAGATATCAACTTTTAAGTAAAGTAGGAATAGAAAAAGATATGATTCATAGAGCGCTTTTTATACAAATTTTGATTTACTTTTTGATGCCACTCCTAATTGCTATAATACACGGAGCAGTAGGTATTTATGTAGCGCATCAAGTAATTATGGTATTTGGCAAGGTCAATATATTAATGACAATTATTTTTACGGCAGCTATATTTGTGCTGATTTATGGTGTATATTTTGTAGGTACTTATTTAAATAGTAAAAATGTTATTAAGCAATAAGATAAAAAAGAGGCTATCGTATGATTAATAATTATGATGCCTAATAAATAAATGAGCTATAAAACTAAATTTATAATTAGTTTTATAGCTCATTTTTCATACCTATAAACATATTGATATATTTTTATAGGCTATTTATGTATTTTGTAAGAGACTCTCTGAGCTAGCTTATTTTAATGAGATAGGCTGCTGCTGAGTGATACAATGAATCATGCCACCATCTTTGTAGAGCTGGCGTATATCTATACCAACTACTTCCCGGTCAGGATAGAGCTGTTGGATGATTTGATTCGCTATGTGATCGTTTGGGTCATTGTAGTTCGGGACTAATACGACTGTATTCCCAATATAAAAGTTTATATAAGAACCTTTATAGCCTAGATTTTTACCATTTTTTAAGCGGACGTTATTTTGAGTAAGCGGTAAATAGATATGTTCATAAGGGATGCCTTCTGCGTTTGTAGCATTATAAAGTGTCTTGATATCACGTCTAGAGAGCCCCCAATCTAAAAGGTCATCAGATTCAAAGGTAATAAGTGTAGAGTCATCGTAGAATTTTGCAAAACCATCAATGTGCATATCGGTTATATCCACACCTATTACACCATCTAACCAGACAAAATGATCTATATTATAATACTGTCTCATATAATTTTCAAATTCAGCTTGGGTTAGATGAGGATTTCTACTTCTGTTGAGAATAGAACTTTTAGTAGCCAAGAAAGTACCTGAACCATCTAGCTCCATAGCACCACCCTCTAATACGACTCCATTCAAATCAATGCTGGCAAGGCCTAAAGTTTTACTAATTTTATTTGGAATTTGCTCGCATTTTTTATAAGGTGTTTTTTTTCCCCAACCGTTGAAGCCCCAATCTAAAATCGTAAGATTATCATCTTCATCATAGACAAAGATGGGGCCATTGTCTCGTACCCAGACATCATCTGTAGGGTAAATATAAAAATCTATCTGTTGCATGTCTATACCAGATGACTGGAGTAGAGTTTCTATATTTTTCTTTTGAGTAGCATTATAAGCTATAATATGAACCTTTTCACCTGTGGTTAAGGCTTGAGTCATTTTTACCCAGATGTCTTCAATACCCTTTTGATAGGCCTTACCATAGGTGTATTCATGAGGCCACTGTAACCAAGTTCCTTCATGTTCTTGATCTTCAAGTGGCATATAATAACTTTTGGGAGAACTAGTAGAGATGGATGCTTTGAGTGGTGTAAAGCCTAATGAACTTAAGGAGAGTGGTAAAATAACTAACCCTAATAATATTTTCCTCTTCATAAAATCATTCCTTTCAATTAAGTTAAGGTAAGTATAAAGGTTGACATAGTGTCAAGGTCAATAGTTATTTTGAAACAGCTACAGAAATTTCTGTGATAAATTCACTGGACTCAGAGGTATAAGAGTCATCTACATAGTATTTCTCTAAAAAAGGACCTGTGATTTGAAAATGGTTACAGGATGCCCATTTGTACAGTTGTTCATAAGCTAGATAAAGTTTAGAGTAGTCTCCATAGTGAAGTGTACTGATATACAGAGTTTCTAAAAAGATTTTTGACTCAAATGATTTGGGGCAGGGACCAGTTAAAATAGGTTGGCAGTATTCCACCTCAAAATATTCAGGAGAATTATCCAAATCAGTATGAAAGATAAGAAAAAAATTTTCAGACAGAGTATAGGACTGAGCGGTGAACTTCTTAAAAACTTTATTTAAAAAAGTTTCTAAGGTCTGGTCAGTCACTATAGATTTTTGACAAAGTGCAGTGAATGTCTTTTTATGTGTGAGAGAAATATCATAAGGATTAGATCTCTCTCTAAAAGTAGAAGAATGAGTATGTGTTCTTTTGAGCTCAGTAATGAGTAAGTCATAGTCATCAACTATATGCTTTAGCTCCTCTAGTTTTTTGAGATAAACTGCTTGAGGTATTTCATCATAAGCAGATAGAAGTGCTTTGATTTCTTGATAAGAAAAATGAAATTTTTTGAGTTTCTTGATGCGTAAGATGACTTCAATATCATTATCAGAATAAAGGCGATAGCCATTAGGTTGGATAACACTGGGTTTTAATATATTTTCAGCATCGTAGTAGCGAAGCATACGAGAGGAGATTTTTGTGATTTTAGAAGCTTGACCAATTTGATACATATAGATAACCTCGATATAAAAAATTATTTAAAAACTTATTATACAAAAAATATGGATAAATGAAAAAGAGTTTATTAGCAAATTGAATGGGTAAAAAATAAAAATTAATATACAAGATAAGTAAGTTGTAAAGTATATAAATAAGATATAATATAATTTTAAATAAATCATAATAGTCAATTTGTTGAGGTGCAGGAAAGTTATTTAATTAGAAGCAAGGAGATGGGAGATGTTGAAAGGATTAGAGGAGTGTAAGCTCTGTCCAAGAGAATGTGGGATTAATAGAAGTGAGGGAATACTAGGGTTTTGTAAGGCTGGAGATCGTGTGAAAATTGCACGTGCAGCACTCCACTATTGGGAAGAACCTTGTATATCAGGAGAGAAGGGATCAGGAACTATATTTTTTTCACACTGTACGCTGAAGTGCGTATTTTGTCAAAACTATGAGATTAGCACACAGGGGAGTGGCAAAGAGTTAACAGTGGAAGAATTAGCGGGACATTTTTTAAAATTACAGAAAGAAGGAGCGCACAATATTAATTTAGTGACACCTACACACTATGTTCTGCAAATCATAGAGGCTTTAAAAATAGCTAGGCAAAAAGGCTTAAATATTCCTATAGTATATAATAGCAGTGGCTATGAAAAGAGAGAAACCATTAAATTGTTAGAAGGATATATAGATGTCTATTTACCTGACTTTAAATATTTTAAGGATAAATATGCAATGAAATATTCTAAGGCACCAAGGTATATAGCATATGTAAAAGAAGCGATAGAAGAAATGGTTAAACAAGTGGGAGTACCTGTATTCAATGAAGTGGGAATGATACAAAAAGGTGTGATTATAAGGCATTTGATGTTACCAGGGCTTTTATTTGATACGAAGAAAATTATAGAATACATTTTTGATACATATGGAGATAAGGTTTATTTAAGTTTAATGAATCAATATACGCCATTAGAACATATAAAAAAATATCCTGAACTTAACCGAAAAATTAATCCTAAGCATTATGAGTATATGGTAGACTATGCAATTGATTTGGGTGTAGAGAATGGATTTATACAAGAAGGGGATACCGCTAGTGAAAGCTTTATCCCACCTTTTAATGAACAAAGTAACTTTAACTTATAAGGAGACAGAGAAAATGAAAAATAGTGCAACAAAAAATATGACAGTAGGCTCGCCTACGAAATTGATCCTTAGATTTTTTATGCCATTGTTATTAGGTATGTTATTTCAACAGTTTTATAATATGATGGATACAATGATTGTAGGACAGTTTTTAGGTGCGAAAGCACTTGCAGCAGTAGGCGGTACAGGATCTATCAATTTTATGATTATTGGTTTTTGTATGGGAGTATGTAATGGATTTGCAATTCCAGTAGCTAGATCTTTTGGCGCAGAAGATGAGACTGCCTTAAGAAAATATGTCGCAAATAGTGTATGGTTAGCCATTATTTTTTCACTAGTGACGACGGTTATTGTATGCCTATTCTGTTATGATATTTTGGTTTGGATGGATACACCAGAGGATATATTAGCAGGTTCTTATGCCTATATATTTGTGATTTTTTTGGGAATTCCAGTTATCTACTTATATAATTTATTATCAGGTGTCCTTAGGTCATTAGGAGATAGTAAGACGCCGTTATATTTTCTTATTATGTCCTCTTTGCTAAATATTGTATTAGATTTAGTAGCTATCTTAGGATTAAACATGGGAATAAGTGGAGCTGCATGGGCGACTGTTGTTTCACAAGGGATATCAGGTGTACTTTGTTTAATCTATATTATTAGAAATTACCCAATCTTAAAGATTAGTAAAGAAGAGTGGAAGCCAGATAGACAATGTATAGGAACATTATGTATGATGGGGATTCCTATGGGGCTTCAATATTCTATTACGGCAATAGGCAGTGTTATTTTACAGACAGCGGTTAATTCTCTGGGATCTCTGGCGGTGGCCTCTGTGACAGCGGGGAATAAAATTAGTATGCTTTTTTGTTGCCCATTTGACGCGCTGGGTTCAACTATGGCAACTTATGCAGGGCAGAATACAGGTGCAGGGAAATTAGATAGGGTAACAGAGGGTGTTAAAGCGTGCACTATAATTGCATCTGTTTATGCAATAGTCGCTTGTGTAATTTTAGTGAGTTTTGGAAAAGAATTAACTTTGATTTTTGTAGATGGAGCAGAGACAGAGATTATACAGAATTCGGTGCTACTCCTAAAGTGTTTAAGTGTGTTTTATATACCTTTAGCATTAGTAAATATCGTAAGATTTACTATCCAGGGCATGGGATTTGGAAGCTTGGCTATCCTTGCGGGAGTATGTGAGATGATTGCTCGTGGTGTAGTTGGATTTATTTTAGTACCGAAGTTTGGTTATATTGCAGCTTGCTTTGCTAGTCCAGTTGCTTGGATTATGGCAGATCTCTTTTTAATACCTGCTTATTTTTACGTGTTAAATAGGCTAAAGAGAAATTCAGCAGGTACTTACAAAGGGATAACACTAGAAAGTTAGTAGAATATAAAAGGGACTTTGCAAGTGAGCAAAGTCCTTTTTATATTATTTCCAAAACGGTGTATCGATTCCGATTTCTTTTGAAACGAATTTCCCACCATTTGTTTCATCATAGTGCTTAAGTGTTTTGAAGATATATTTTCTACCTACTATTAAAATAGGAACATTAGCAAATACGACCATGATATTAACTAAATCTGAAATGTACCATACGTTACCAAGTTCAAGCCCCGCAAGAACAGAAAAGATACCAAAAGGAACAAAGAATAAGGCGCCTAAGCATCTAATGACTTGAATAAAACGGGGATCTCTCGTGATATTGTTTGCAGAGATTTCGGCAAATAATATCATACCTACAAGTGTAGTAAAAGCAAACATACCATAGCATAAAGAAAGAATAATATTAACAATCGTATCAAAGCTAGTACCTGGGACTAAGTGTGAGACAGAAGTAAGATAGAGGGTTAACTTAGATTGGTTAAGTACTTCCCAGGATACACCTGTATCAACATTCCAAATACTTGCCATAACTACTAAGAAAGCAGTCATCGTACAAATTACCATAGTATCTAAAAATACACCAATAGCTTGGAT
>JBOFPL010000084.1:0-13628 GCA_051659885.1 Cellulosilyticaceae bacterium | reverse complement strand
GCTTGAAGGTCCTGATAATTGTATCCTACACCAGTAGATACCACAGCAGATGTACTACTTCCTATTTGAATAAATTCTTTATTGCCAATCTCTACTTTTTCAGCTGGTACATGTTTTGCTTTTAAATTACGATATATTTTTTCTAAAGTTGCCTCATCAAATGTTTCTATATAAGTATATTCTCTTTGAATATTACCTGCTTCTGGATAAAACTTTTCTAATATATATCCCTCATAATAATTAGCTTTGCCTTGTTCTTTATAGTTATAAAGTTCTCCTCTTGCACTAGGTGCAACAGTATTTTCTCTTACAAATAAATTAGTAGCTCCGGCTTCTTTAAATTCTCTCAGAACTTCTTCTACCTCTTTATCCATTTGTTGTGCAATACTTAAAACATCAGAGTATCTAATAGATATTTGTACATCCTTATACTCTCTTTCTACTTGAATTCTTTCAAAACCTATATATCCACATACGAGTAACGATAAAGCCACTATTATGCAGATTACATTCTTCATTTGCTTTTTCATTTTTACCTCCAACATTTATTTTATAATCTATCTTTATTGGATTTCATATCCACCTCTTACCATTAATGTACAATCAGTTTCTGCTACCATTCCTCTCCCATCTTCTCTTGGGATAATCATCAAATGATATTTTTTTATAGTTTCTCCACCTATGACATCTACTCCATCTGTCATATCTTGTAAGCCTCCCCCTACAGCGTCAATAGCTTGAGCTAGCCCACTTCTTAAGATAATTTCAGATCCTTGTTTACCTAGTATTACCTTTCCAGCTGGTACAAATACTACTTCATATGTATTATTTTGAGTTCCACTATTTGTTTCTATTTCTGTAATTTTTTGATCTACATAACTTTTAGTTACTAAAGGATCATTAATAGTACCTGGTTCAGTACTTCTGGCATATGCTATACTCCCTATTAATAATACGCCCAATCCAATAGCTACATATTTACTCTTCTTCATCTATTTCCTCCCTAACTATATATAACCGGGAGCTTAGCTCCCGGTTTTATGATTACATCATTGGCTCGAATGTATAATATATACTTCCTTCATGCACCTTAAATTTGAGATACGCTCCATCCTTTGGATTATCTGTCACAGTTGATAGTCCATTTACTCTTATATATCTGATACCATCTTCTATGCGTACTTCTTTTTCTGTGCCTCCTGAATAAACCACAAAAATATTTTTTCCTGTCTCTTTTTTTACTTTTGCTAGATAGTCATGTAATGCTTTTCCTTCTCTTGCATCTTCAAATTGTGTCAATGGATTTTTACTCATTACCATGATAATGTGATTAGCATTTGTCTTTTCTATGCTTTGCTTCATTTGTGTCCATTGAACCGGATTTGTTTTTCTAATACTTCCACTATCTGTTCCTAAAAATAATACTTTTGTGTCTTTATAATCTGCTTCTTCATATTGATTTGAATAAGTATATGTACTTTTACCAAAGTTAGTTTCCACATTATTTTTTGCTGCCTGGATAACTACGTTGGCTTCTGAGCCTAATTTTTTTGATAAAGTTTCTATCTCTTGATTACTAAGTTTCATACTATTAAGGTGTGTAGCTCCAGTTACATTAATAATATAATCATTTCCTGTCCCTACTGATAACGTTTCCTTGTACATAGGATCATATCTATAATCATCTCTTACTTGAATACCAGCTTTGGTTTTATCTCCTCTTGTAATAGATAAGTGATCTATATATACTGCATTTTCTCTTCTAGCTGTATTACTATTTGAAGTGACATATAATTTAGAAACCTTAGCTGGTAACTGTACCTCTTCTGGAATAACTACATTTTGATACTTCCATCCATCGTACTTTAAACTGTCAGTTACTTTTAAATAGTATGTTTTCCCAGCTGAATCTTGTAATTGGAGTTTAAGTGTATCATTTTGCCCTTTAGCATATACCCACATATTAATAGATTTAGATTCACTAGGAATTTCTATTGGTTTCTCAAATATTGTATAAGCAACTTGTTTATTTGTATCCTTATCAAATGTATACGTCATTTTTAAAGATTGTTCTCCATGATACTTAACTTCTTTAGATGGTTCTACTTTACCTCTTACTGTTGTTGTATCTCCACTCCACTTACCTATGTTCTCTTCAAATGATTCTACTGGAACAACCGCATCTCCTACCGTCACACCTATTGTTCCTACTGCATTCTTATACTTAGCTGTTAGTACTGCAATTTCTTTGCTTCCACTATTAACACTATTACCATTAGCTTTCACAGTATTCCTATTACTTGTCCACTCAACTTTTTCAGATGTAACTGGAATTTTATATCCCTCTTTATCTACTCCATATATTTGGACTTTACTTTGACTATTTTCATTCATTTGTAGGTTAGCGGGTTCTATGTATAATCCTACTGGACCACTTGTTACTTTTATTTCTGTGGCTACTTCTACTCCATTCACTTCTGCTACTACTAAACCTTTGCCTTCTGATTCTGGATAAAAAGTCATCCCTTGCCATGTTCCTGTTACTCCCGTTGTTGATAGTTTAAGTTGATTCTCCTCTATCGCAACTGGATTATCACGTTCATCTACACCACTAACTTTAAAGGATACTCCCTCTCCTACAAATGTTCTATCATTACTACTCTTGATGTATAGCTTGTTAAGAGTTCCTTCTGGCGCTGTACTAAATACGCCAATCCCATTAGTTACTTTTCGTTCTTTTCCTTCGGAAGGTCTATTTTGCACAGTGGCTTTTTCTTCACCTTCATTTCTAGCTACTAAGGTAGTTGAACCACCTCCATCTAGGTACATTGCATCTTTTACATTATACTTCGATAAGATTTCAGGTAAATCTTTATGACTAGCGCCTAAAGTACCATTTCGGCCATCAATTGTTATAAGTAATACTTCCTGTGCTGTATTTGTCGTCGCTAAAATAGTTCTAGGTTGTTTTGAATCTGCACTCACCTTGTGTGCTGATCCCGTGTAAGGCTTACCATCTTGCATAATCAGGCCGCCTCCACCTATTCCCATCTGCATTTCTTCTACTGCATTTGTAACTTTTTCATTGAGTACAATAGCCTCTTTTACTTGGACATTACTCCCAATAGCAAGAAGTGGATAGTATAAAGCAGCATCTTTAGCACTTAATATGATTGCCTCTGTTCCCTCTGGTATACTTACTATTTCATCTTGTCTAGAGCAATATATAACCTTTCCATCCTCTACCAAGACAGTGTATACACCTTCTGCTCTATACTTATTAATAATCTCAGTATTATCCTTATAATATCTACTATCTACAATTATCGGTCTACTTAAACTTCCTGTTAAGGTATTATACGTAGTAACATCAAAAGCTTTAGCATCTTCTACTAATACTTCTAAACTAATCCCATAATAGTTTAGAAACGGATTATTATTTTCATCTAATAAAAATGTAGCCATATGCTTTTTAGGACCTAAATTAGTATATTTATAATTATAACTATGCTTAATTTGACCGTCTTCTATTACTACTCCAAAACTTGGTGCATAAGATGCCTGCATATCAAAAAAGTCAGCATTTACACCCGCAACTGCACCTACATTATCTACCATTTGAGAAATTGTTTGTCTTTCTCCTAATTTATTAGACTCTATTGGTCTAATCTCTATATCCTTATTTCCTAGGTTAACCTTTAATATATTAATATCCTGCCACCCTGCATCTGTAAGGATGGCTTCAGATACTAATTTTACTCCACTGGTAATAGATTGGTCTATTCTCTCGGTATGCAGGATTTGACCATGTATAGCGGGTACCCAACTAGCTCCTATCATACTTGCCATAAGTAATGTCAATAATTTCTTAGCTTTCATTTGACTCCTCCTAATCTATCTCCCAATTTAAATCCCTTAATTTGTTGTTCCTAATACAATTTGAATATCTGTTGTCAAATTTGGATTAGCTTTTATTTTACAATTTGGGTAATACTCTTTAAACTGATTTCCTAGTTTTACTTCTTTAGCATAGATAGTTGTTACCTCTACATCACTAGAAGTATAGTTCCCTATATTACCTACTACATATCCAGCACTCTCTAATGCCTCTTTAGCTGTTGCTGCTGCCCCAGTTATGCCAGATCCATTAAGTACTTCTATTGTTACTGTTTTATCTATTACTAATTTATTATTCTCTGCTTCCTGTGCAGGAGTAAGTTCGTTATAAATTTGATCTAAGAACTCATCCATTTCATTATAATAAGGGAAGAAATATGAAACACCATTTTCATAAGCTCCTTCTCCTGGAATAATATGAAAAGCTAAATTATTTAAATCAAACTCCTTTGCATGCTTATAATACTCTGGTATTTCTGATAATGCTATATCTGTTTGGACTGAATCAAATAATACATTAACTAACTTTGGTATTTTTGTAATGATAGCTGGACTCATCACTTTCTCTGCAAAAGCTTCTAAGAAAAGTTGCTGTGTTCTAACTCTAGCTACGTCTCCTTCTGGATAACGTCTAAATCTAATAAGTTGTTCAGCCTTTTCTCCATCTAAGTGCTGCTGACCTTCTTTAAGATTAATATATAATCCATCAGCAGTATCTGTATAATACATGTTTTGTGGTACATACATATCTACACCACCAATAGCATCTACAATTTCTTTAAATGCACTTATACTTACAATTACGTAATTATCTATCTTTATATTCAGCATAGTTTCAAGCTGATTAAGTGTATACTCTCTTATATTTTCAATTCCACCATATGCAGTCATTTCATTAATTTTAGATACTGATACTACGTATTTTCCATCTTGTCTTAATTTATCCTTCTGAGATTCAGTCCATACTACTTTTGTATCTCTAGGTACTGATACTACTTTTGCTTTTCCTGTTTCACTATTAAAGTTTACAACAAAGATAACATCCGTACGATAACCATCCTTATCTACTCCAAGCACTGCTAAATTTTTATTTATATTCTTATTTTTTTCAGGCTTTTTGTTTTTATCTGTTTTATCCTCTTTATTATCGCTAGTGATGTTTCCTCCATTATCATGTATAAAGTTATTATAGCTCCATACTACCCCACCTACGATAACAGAACATACAACGAACGTAATAATCATAATCTTGAAAAACAATTTGACAAGCTGGTTCTTTTGATTCTTTTTCAACTTACCTTTTTTATCACTCATTCTCTTTCACTCCTATATTATTATCCATTAGCTCATGCTATTAAACTGTACTTTTGGAGTTTGAAAGTCTTCTGCTAGATCATACATCTTTCTTAGTTAGACGTAGAAATTTAAAGGAGAGTTTCATCTCTCCCTTATTATTTCCTGATTTCGACTTTTTAAAAGACTTCATCCCTCGAAAAAGTACTCTACCTGTTATAATAACATATTTACTGTCAAAAATAAATTAAAAGGCTTTTGCTTTTTCACCCTACTCCCTGATTATGAATAATATATGTTTATTCTTTTAATATCTTATGAATCCTACTAATGTAATGCTAAAAAGCATCCTTTTCAGGATGCTTACTCGTATAACTCTCTAAAAAATAATTTATTTATCAATTTTTCTACTTCCTCTAAGTCTGCTATATAATAAGAGATTTTGTTTTGATACATATCAACCCCTGGAAGCATATAAAAACTTAAATTTTGTATATCAAAATTCTGTATATAAGGATAGTAGGATAATAATTCTACTAAATCTATATCTGTTTTTATGCTCTTTAAAACAACTGGAATAATAGTAGGCAATTTTATTATCATTTCAGGACTTAATACTTTTTTTGCTACCTCTGTTAAAAACGCTTGTTGTATACGAATTCTCCCTAAATCTCCATCTATGTAATCTCTATACCTCACAAGTTGTTCTGCTTTATCTCCATCTAATATTTGTATTCCTGGATATAAATCTATATGCAAATTTTGTGAGAAGTCATCTTTTTTCATACGTTCTGGTACATTAAATTCTACTCCTCCTATTGCATCTATAATCTCCCTAAATGCAGTTAAACTTACAATAACATAGTCATCTATTTTTATACCTAATATGTTTTCTAACTCCCTTACTGTCAGCCCTCTAATTTGATCCATTCCTCCCCACACTGTCATTTCATTAATTTTACTTCTTTCTACCCAAGAATATTTCTCAGATAATAATTTTCTTTCCTCTAATGTCCACTCTACTTTTGTATCTCTTGGAATTGAAATCACATTAACTTCATTAGTCTCACTATTGAAATTAGCTACTATTATAACATCTGTTCTTAAACCTTCTAAATCTGTCCCAAAAATTGCTACTGTCTTATTTATATTTTTATCCATTTCTAAAAGAGTACTTCCCTCTTTTTCTGCCTCTATCTGCTTGCCTAACTCTTCTTTTTCTAATTCTTCATTTTCTATGCTAGCTTCCGTCATCGTTTCATTTGTTTCATGAATAAATCTATTATAGGTGACAACTATTCCCCCTATTCCTATCCCACACACTCCCAATGTAATAATCATAGTGGTTAAAAATACACTCATTAATTTTTGTTTTTTCCCCTTCTTCCTCTGTTTCCCCACTTATAACTCCTCCTAAATATCTTCTATTGTCTAAAATACCTTGTATTTTATATACTAATTTATGATACTATATAGTAGCAAATAGAGATTTTTACTTGTCAGAAAAATTATACTATTTAATTTTCTATTTGTAAACATTCGGTATTTATTCTTGAAAATTTAAGAAAGGAATTTAAAAATATGTTAAAACTAGGTTCACACGTTTCTATGTCTGGAGGGCTTCTAGGTGCTGCCAAAGAAGCTTATTCTTATGGTGCTAACACTTTTATGATTTATACCGGTGCTCCTCAAAATACTAAACGTTCTCCCATTGAAAAGTTAAAAATTGAGGAAGGCCAAAAATTTATGGCTGCCTATGGTTTAAGTGATATTGTTATCCATGCACCTTATATTATTAATATGGCTTCTTGTAAGGAAGACACTTACCAATTAGCTAAAGATTTCCTTGCTCTTGAACTTGATAGAACCGCACAAATAGGTTCTAATTATTTAGTTTTACATCCTGGTTCTTTTACCACCTCTACCTTGCAAGAGGGTATCCATCGTATAGCTAGCGGTTTAAATGAAATCTTAACTGAACCTACTGGTCCGATTATTTGTTTAGAGACTATGGCTGGAAAAGGAAGTGAAGTAGGACGTAATTTTGAAGAACTTCATGCAATTATAGATAAAATAAATATAAAAGAAAGAATTGGAATCTGTCTCGATACTTGTCACCTTCACGATAGTGGGTATGATATTGTAGATAACTTTGAGAAAGTACTTGCTGAATTTGATACTATCATAGGACTAGATAAACTTAAAGTACTTCATATTAATGGTTCTCTCAATATAAAAGGTGCAAAAAAAGATAGGCATGCTAATCTTGGTGCTCTAGATGATAATCCTCGTGGTAAAGATCAGATTGGTAAAGAAGCCCTATACCGTATAGTCCATCATCCTGCTTGTAAAGATAAACCACTTATCTTAGAAACGCCTTGGTTAGATAAAAAAACTAATTTATACAAAGAAGAAATTACATTTTTAAGAGGGGATATTCATGAGATTTAAAGATAAACTTGTTCTTGTCACGGGTTCTTCTCGTGGCATCGGAAAAGCCATAGCCCTTTCCTTTGCTGCTGAAGGGGCTCTTATCATTTTAAATGGCGGCAAAAATGAGCAGGCACTCCAATCTACTCATCAAGAGTTTCTTTCTTTAGGATTTAAAGCCCTCTCCTTTTTTGGTGACCTTTCTAAATTCAATATCTGCAAGAAATTATTTGATTATATTTTAAAGGAAACTAATTGCCTACCAGATATCATTATTAATAATGCTGGAATTAGCTATAGTGGTCTATTTACAGATACTTCTCCTGAAATCTGGCAAAGTATTCTTGATACCAACCTTAATTCTGCTTATAATTGTTGCTTTTTAGGTGTACCTTCCATGATTAGTAACCATGAAGGCATTATTATTAATATTTCTTCTATTTGGGGGAACGTGGGAGCTTCCTGTGAAGTAGCCTACTCTACAAGCAAAAGTGCTTTGAATGGCTTCACTAAAGCATTAGCTAAGGAGTTAGGCCCTTCTAATATACGTATTAATGCTATTGCCTGTGGCTGGGTTGATACTGATATGAATAATTGTTATAGCCTAGAAGATAAGCAGGCATTTATTGAAGAAGTTCCTCTTATGCGTACAGGTACGCCTGAGGATGTAGCACATACTTGTTTATACCTAGCATCTAGTGCCTCTACCTATATGACAGGGCAAATTCTTACCCTAGATGGTGGTCTCCTATAAAATAAGCACTCGGAGTATCTTTAATATAAGATACTCCGAGTGCTTATTAAAACTGCTGAATCTTTCTCACAAAAAACAGACTAAACTATTATATATAGTAGTTTAGTCTGTTTTTTGTAAGAAAGATTATTTTTCCGTATTAAAAAAGCCAACCATAAAGGTTGGCTTAAAATTAACGTTTTGAGAACTGTGGTGCACGTCTCGCTGCTTTGAGTCCGTATTTTTTTCTTTCTTTCATTCTTGGGTCCCTTGTTAAGAAACCTGCTTTTTTAAGTACTGGACGGAAGTCTCCTTCAGCTTGAAGTAATGCACGGCTAATACCATGACGAATAGCTCCAGCTTGTCCTGTTGTTCCTCCACCATGTACATTTACTTTAACGTCAAATTTGCTTAATGTTTCTGTAAGTACTAATGGTTGACGTGTGATAACTTTTAATGTTTCTAATCCGAAATATTCTTCGATATCTCTTTTATTGATTGTGATTTTACCGTTTCCTGGTACAAGGTATACACGTGCTACTGAACTTTTACGTCTACCTGTTCCATAATATCTAACTGCTGCCATTTAAAGTTCCTCCTCTCGATCCTATTAGTATTTGAATGTAAGTACTTCTGGTTGTTGAGCTTCATGATTGTGCTCTGTTCCAGCGTATACACGTAATTTAGTAAGCATTTTTCTTCCTAAGCTGTTCTTTGGAAGCATCCCTTTTACAGCGTACATAAGTACTCTTTCTGGATGATTGTTAAGCATATCTTTTGCAGTAGTTTCTTTTAAACCACCAGCATATCCAGTATGTCTTCTGTATAATTTTTGATCTAATTTTTTACCTGTAAATACGATTTTTTCTGCATTGATGATGATTACGTGATCTCCACAGTCTACATGTGGTGTATAAGTTGGTTTATGTTTCCCTCTTAATACTGTTGCAACTTGACTTGCAAGCCTCCCTACTGTTTGACCTTCTGCATCAATGATGTACCATTTTCTTTCAACGTTCTGAGCATTTGCCATAAATGTTGTTCTCATTGTATTCCCTCCTTTAATCTAGTCATTACTAGTTTAAACCTTCTATTTGATATAAAATCCGGGGCTTTTGGATTTTATAAGTGGGCTTATTAACACAAATTCCATTATAAGTCATGAGTAAAGGCCTGTCAAGTGATTACATAGCTTTTATTTATACACATTTTAACAATTTTTTCTTCTATTTATCCACAGTTTTTACCATACCCATGTGTATGATTTGTTAATATCTAATATTTTATGTCTAACATCATTAATCCTGTTGGTGGAGCTGTTGGTCCTGCTTTGCCTCTATCTTTACTTGCTATAATTTTTTCAACATATTCTGGGGCTATTTTTCCTCTTCCAACTTCAATTAATGTTCCGGTAATAATTCTTACCATGTTATATAAAAAACCATTTCCGCATATATCTATCTGTATCATACCATCTATTTCTTTAATTTCAAGGCTGTAGACGGTTCTCTCTGTAGTTTTTACACTTGTTCCCGCTGAACAAAAACATTTAAAATCATGTGTCCCTAAGATATATTCTCCTGCTTTACGCATTTTATTAATATCTAATGTGTAAGGATAAAAATATACATATTTTGTCAAGAAAGGATCATTTACTTCATTTGTCAAAATCTGATATCTATATGTTTTCCTTTTTACACAAAATCTTGGATGGAACTCATCACTTACTTCTTCTACATCTCTAATCCTAATATCTTGTGGCAACCTACTATTTAAAGCTTTGCCAAATTTCTCTACTGGTATACTTGTTTCAATATCAATTATACAGCATTGTCCCTTTGCATGTACACCAGTATCTGTCCGCCCTGATGCTATTACTTCTATCTCTTGCTTCGTAATATTATAAATAGCTTTTTCTAGACATTCTTGAATAGTCATTGCATTTTTTTGTTTAGCAAATCCATGATATGCTGACCCATCATACGCTACCAAAAATTTAATTCTCTTCATCGCTCTTAATTATTTATAGTATTATACAAATAACTATAAATATACCTCCCATTATAAATACATATATATCTTTATTTTTATACTCTAATTGATTCATTCTAGTTCTTCCTTGGCCACCTCTATAGCACCTAGCCTCCATTGCCATAGCCAATTCATCTGCTCTTCTGAATGCCGATATAAATAATGGTACCATAATAGGAACCATCGCCTTTGCACGTTGAATGATATTACCTGACTCAAAGTCAGCACCTCTAGCAATTTGTGCTTTCATAATCTTATCTGTTTCTTCTAATAAAATAGGAATAAATCTTAGTGAAATGCTCATCATCATTGCAATCTCATGAGCTGGTATCCCTATTTTCCTAAAAGGGTTTAATAAACTTTCTATTCCATCAGTCAATTGAATGGGTGATGTAGTTAATGTTAATATAGACGAACCTATTATTAATAAAATTAACCGAGTTGCCATTTCAATTGCTAATACTATTCCTTCTAATGTAATTGTAAATATCCACCAATTTAATAATTCTGTTTCTCCACGTGTAAAAAATATATTCAATACAGCTGTAAACATCAATAGAAATACTATCCCTTTAAGCCCTTTTACCATAAATTTTATTGGTACTTTTGTTACTTGAATAACTGTGTATAAAGTAATCATAACAAAAATATATCCCCATACAGTGTCTACTAAAAATAAACTTATGATATATATAAAAGTTAATAAAATCTTAGTTCTTGGATCCAACTGGTGTATCTTAGAATCTACAGGATAATATTGTCCTATCGTAATATCTCTTAACATGAATCTCCCCCCTTATTAAAGTATTCTATTAACTTTTGAGCGGCCTCTTCTACTGTCAAAATACTATTATCTATTGGTATTCCCTGCTGCCTTAATTCTTGTACAATATACTTTATTTGAGGTGGTGCTAGACCTATTTGTTCTAATTCCTCTACATGTCTAAAAACCTGCCTTGGTGTTCCTTTAAAAGCAATATTTCCCTCATGGAGAACAATAAGCTGTTCAGCATATTTTGCTACATCTTCCATACTATGTGAAATTAATATAACGGTAATCCCTAATGTTTCATGCATATATTTAAGCTGATTAAATAGCTCTTCTCTTCCTTTTGGATCTAATCCTGCCGTTGGTTCATCTAAAATAAGAATGCTAGGATTCATAGCTAAAACTCCTGCTATAGCCACTCTTCTTTTTTGTCCCCCTGATAGTTCAAAAGGTGATTTTTCCCACAACTCTTCTTTTAATCCTACTGCATTTAAAGAATGTTTTACTCGTTTATCTATTTCGTCTTCTCCTAAACCTAAATTTTTAGGCCCATAAGCTACATCTTTATACACACTCATTTCAAATAGTTGATACTCTGGATATTGAAAAACAAGTCCTACTTGTTGCCTAATTTGCTTTCGTTCTATATCTTCTCCATTTATATCAACATTATTAATCATTACCTGTCCGCTTGTAGGTTTTAGTAATCCATTAAACATCTGAATTAGAGTACTTTTTCCTGATCCAGTATGTCCAATGATTGCCGTAAATGTTCTCAATTGTATCTCTAAATCAATGTTCTTTAATGCTATTTTTTCAAATGGTGTCTCTGGATTATATATATGAGTTAGTTGTTTAATTTGAATTGACATAATGCCTCTACAACCTCCTCCGTTGTTAAAATATTGTTATCTAAATCAAATCCTGCTTGATTAAGTAAATAAATTAGATAAGTAGCATCCGGCACATCTAAACCTATTTTTTTTATCTGCTCTACATTTTTAAACACTTCTTTAGGTGTCCCTTGCATAAGGATTTTTCCATTGTCTATGACAATAATTCTATCTGCTTTAATGGCTTCTTGCATATAATGCGTGATATGCACAATCGTTATGCCATGTTCCTTATTAAGTTTTTCCATTGTATCCATTACCTGTTTTCTTCCTATAGGATCTAACATAGCTGTAGACTCGTCAAAAACTATGCATTTAGGTTTCATAGCTATAACCCCTGCAATTGCTATCCTTTGTTTCTGTCCTCCAGATAACTGATTGGGCGATCTTCTTTTGTATTTTTCCATTCCAACTGTACAAAGTGCATCATCTACTCTTTTTCTAATCTCACTTGAATCTATTCCTAAATTTTCTGGTCCAAAAGCCACATCTTCTTCTACTATAGTTGCTACAATCTGATTATCTGGATTTTGAAATACCATCCCCACAGTCTTTCTAACTTCCCATATATTGTCAGCATTCGTTACATCTATTCCTTTAACCCATAAAGTTCCTTCTTTAGGTGTCAATATAGCATTTAAATGTTTTGCAAATGTCGATTTGCCTGATCCATTATGACCTAATATTACAACAAATTCACCTTCAACTATATTTATATTAATTTCATCAAGTGCTCTTATTGTTTCTACAATTTCTCCATTATCATTATGTGTATGATATTCAAACACAATATCCCTTGCTTCTATTATATTTTTCATCAAGACACCCCTCTTCTATATGCTTATCAATCTTATTTATATCTTATTTTCTATAAATAAAATTGATAAAGATATAGTAACTTATAATTCTATACAGAAAAGGGACTAAGAATAATCTTAATCCCTAATTATTATACTAATTCGATAATAACTTCTTCAGCACCGTCACCTTTACGTGGTCCGATTTTGATGATTCTTGTATAACCACCATTACGGTCAGCGTATTTTGGAGCGATTTCTGTGAATAATTTATCTGTTAAATCAACAGATTTAGCTTGTCTTTTCTTGTTTGCAGTAACTTCTGTTACAGGATATAATACCTTTAACATTTGTCTTCTTGCATGTAAACGAGTAGCACTATCTTTTTTGATAGTTTTTTCTACTTCTTCAAATACAGTTACTTTCTTACCATCTACAACTTCTTTAACGCGTTTTCCGTTAACGTCTTTTTTAGGTACTTTAGCAGTAACTTTTACTTCTTCATAGTTATCTTTCTCACGAACAGCCATTGCAACTAAGCCTTCTGCGATTTTACGAATCTCTTTAGCTTTTGCTGTAGTCGTTCTGATTTTACCATGGTATAAGAGATTTGTTACTTGATTACGAAGTAATGCTTTACGTCCAGCTGCATCACGTCCAAGTTTTCTTTGAGCCATGACTAAACCTCCTTTGTTTGCTTATTAATCTTCACTTGGTTTTAATGCAAATCCAAGTTCTTCTAGTTTTTGGAACACTTCTTCTAATGATTTACGTCCTAAATTACG
>JBOFPL010000083.1:0-4707 GCA_051659885.1 Cellulosilyticaceae bacterium | reverse complement strand
GCTGGTTTGAGGTAGTTTGTATCTACGCCTAAATCAGCTTCAGCTTTAAGAATACCTTCCCAAGTTCCTTGGTTGAATGATTTGTCATCGATTGTACCAGCATCAGTAACCATACCTACTTTAAGGTCTGATTTTGCTACAGGAGCTTCAGTTGTTCCTTCTGCTTGAGTAGTGTTTTCAGGAGTAGGTTCTGTGCTTCCGCTACAACCAACAAGAGATAAAGCAGCCATTGCACCACAAAGTACTAAAGCTAAAAATTTCTTTTTCATTTAATTCACCTCTACTATGTATTTGGTGGATAACAATAGTTATATAATAAGTTATCCTACCTTATTATCATACCCTAGTTTATGTGTAAATTCAATATATTATTCTGGATAAATTTAGATAAAATTTATATATTATTTTGAAATAAAGTGCCGATATAAACAAAATAAAAAAAACGAAGTTTGAGCAAAAGTATTGTTATGTATAATTATTAGTCGTGCAAAGTAGTGGAAAAAATAGTTTGTGTGAATATAATAAAGTAAAAATGAGAAAAGGTGGGAAGGAGTTATGGAGGATAGAGAATGTAGATATCAGTCATGGATGTTAATTCGGGAGAAGTTAGAGGCTACCATAGGGCAAGATGAAGAGGTATGTGTACATTATTTAGAAAGAGTGGATTGTGATAGTTATTGCATTCGAATAAGTGTAAGCGGTAGGGCGAAAGCAGAAGCTTTAAGAAAACTCATTCCGCTAGAATATAAATATGGCAATATCACTGTGAGAACGCTTGTAGAAGAGCATTGTTGTGAAATAAAAGAGTGTTATTGTCCAACAAATGCAAAGCAAATAGCGAATACGGTTTGCATAGCTTTGCAAGGCAATTACTTGTTTGAAGCAGTAGCATTACCCAATGAGTCAAAATGTATTTTGCCATCTGTCTATGTACTCATTATACCGAAATGTATTAGGCTTTGGGGACCAGAAGGGTATGTAAGCTTTGAGGAACATGCGGATAATTTATTTGCAGAAGTCCTAAGAACTTCATATGGCACACTTATAAGAGTAAAGATGATTTTTACCAATAGATATAAGTCTGAAATTAATGCCTGTGATATTTATTGTGTAAATAGATAATTTGTATTTTTCTTATTAAATATGATAATATACCTATAGAAAAAGAGTCAAAGGAGAAGGGTATGGATATTGTACAAGTATTACAAGAAGAATTAGGTATAAAAAAACAGCAAGTAGAAAATACAGTGAAATTAATTGAAGAAGGAAATACCATTCCGTTTATTGCACGATATAGAAAAGAGCTTACAGGGGGACTTAATGATGAAGTGCTTCGTAAGTTCCATGAAAGATATACGTACTTGCAAAACTTAGAAGCAAGAAAAGAACAAGTTGTGAGACTAATAGAAGAACAAGGGAAGTTAACGGAAGAACTTAGAACACAAATTATAAAGGCTTCTACAGCTACAGAAGTAGAAGATTTATATCTACCATATAAAACTAAAAAGAGAACACGTGCAACAATTGCTAAGGAAAAAGGATTAGAAACATTAGCAGAACTGATATTAAATCAACAAGTAAAAGAAATAGAAGAAAATGCAGAAACATTTGTTAATGAAGAAAAGGGCGTAAGTTCTATAGCAGAAGCAATTAGTGGCGCAATGGATATATTAGCAGAGCTCATTTCTGATAATGCAACTTATAGAGGATATATTAGAAAAGCTACTTTTGAAGAAGGTATTCTTGTAACAAAAGTAAAAGATAGTGGAAAGGATGAAAAGGCTGTATTCTCAATGTATTATGATTATAGTGAGAAGGTAAAAACTATGCCAGGGCATCGTGTGCTAGCTATCAATAGAGGGGAAAGTGAAAAAATTATTACTGCTAAAATCGAAGCACCTGTAGACAATATAATAAGCTACTTACAGCGTCAAGTAATCATGCCAAATAGCGTAGCAGAAAAACTATTGGTAGATACAATAGCAGATAGTTATAAAAGACTGATTGCACCAGCTATCGAGAGAGATATTCGTAATGAACTGAGTGAAAGAGCAGAAGATGGTGCTTTAGATGTATTCAAGAAGAATCTGTATCAGTTATTAATGGGAGCACCTATTAAAGGTCATAATGTATTAGCTGTAGATCCTGGTTTCCGTACAGGATGTAAAATTGCTGTAATCGATGCAACAGGTAAAAAACTAGATAATACAGTTGTTTATCCAACGATGCCACACAATAAGATAGAAGAAACAAAGCAAACACTTAAGAAGCTTATTGAAAAATATGATATTGATTTAATTGCTATTGGGAATGGAACGGCTTCTCGTGAGAGCGAAAAAGTAGTAGCTGATATGCTTAAAGAAATAGATAGAAAAGCACATTATGTAATTGTAAATGAAGCAGGAGCTTCTATATACTCAGCTTCTAAGTTAGCAACAGAAGAGTTTCCAAATGATGATGTAGGAACAAGGAGTGCAGTTTCTATTGCAAGAAGACTTCAAGATCCACTTGCAGAACTTGTAAAAATTGATCCTAAGTCTATTGGTGTAGGTCAGTATCAGCATGATATGAATCAAAAACGTTTAGAAGAAACATTAGGTGGGGTAGTAGAAGGCTCAGTAAATGAGGTTGGTGTAGATATCAATACAGCTTCAGCTTCTTTACTTCAATATGTAGCGGGTATCAAAAAGAGTGTTTCAACCAATATTGTTGCTCATAGAGAAGAGAATGGTAAATTCATTAGTCGTGCGGCTATCAAGAAAGTAAAAGGGCTTGGACCAAAAGTATTTGAACAATGTGCAGGATTCCTTCGTATTACAGACGGTAAGAATTTCTTAGATGCGACAGGCGTGCATCCAGAGTCTTATGATATCGCCCTAAAACTTTTAGAAGAGCTAGGTTATACAGCGGCAGAAATGAAAACGAATAGAAACTTCGTAGGTGTAAGCCAAAAAGTTGGAGATATCCAAAAAGTAGCTGAAAAACTAGGTGTAGGGGTCCCAACACTTGAAGATATTATCAAAGAGCTTGAGAAACCAGGCCGTGACCCACGTGAAGATATGCCACAACCGATTCTTCATAGTGAAGTGTTAGAGCTTGAAGATTTAAAAGAAGGTATGAAACTCAAAGGAACAGTAAGAAATATTGTAGATTTTGGAGCATTTGTAGATATAGGAGTACATCAAGATGGGCTTGTGCACTTATCGCAAATGAGTACAAAATTTATTAAACATCCATTAGAAGTAGTAAAAGTAGGGGACATTGTAGACGTAAGCGTAATGAGTGTGAATGTACAGACTAAAAAAATTAGCTTGTCTATGAAAGCATAATACTTGAAAAAATTTAAACGACAATGTATAATAAATACAAATAACAACGGAATAAAGAAGTAATTCAATTCTTCGGGGCAGGGTGAAATTCCCGACCGGCGGTATAGTCCGCGAGTGCATCTAGTATGCATTGACTTGGTGAGATTCCAAGACCGACAGTAAAGTCTGGATGGTAGAAGAGTTGCGCTTTGCAGGAGGTCTGCCTAGGCAGAGGTCTATGCATGGTGCTATATTTAGCATACAACAGCAACCCTAAGAATGAATTTGGGTTGCTTTTTTATTGCCAAATTAGGAGGAATCATCATGCAAAAAGAAAACAAATTGTTTTCAACACAAGATCTTATTAAAATGGCACTACTAAGTGCAATCGCAGCAATCCTTATGCAATGGGGGATTAAATTACCAGCCATCTTCCCAAGCTTCTTGGAGATAGACTTTAGTGAAGTACCAGCCATTGTAGCTATACTAACCATTAATCCGGTAGCAGGATTAGTTGTGGTAGTCATGAAAAATTTAATTAAAGGAATACTATTTGGAAGTAGCACAGGATATGTTGGAGAATTAGCAAATATGCTTATCTCTATAGGATACATCTTACCGCTCATGTGGTTTGCTAGAAAAGGTAAAGACTTAAAAACAATTTCAAAAGGAATTGGATTTGGCATATTAGGAATAGCTGTAGTAGGAGCAATCGTTAATTACTTTATTACACTCCCACTTTATGCAGCCGTATTTATACCTATGGAAACAATTATAGATATGGGTCATGCTATTATTCCAGCAGTACATGATAAATTAACTTTCGTTCTTTATTCTATTACACCATTTAATTTAATAAAAGGAACGATTGTTGCAGTAGCTAGTATAGCATTTGTAAAAGCTATTTTCCCAATGCTTAAATATTTAGCTCCAAAAAGAGCTTAAACAAAAACACGCCTTCAAGAGAGGTTTTCAATCTCATCAAGGCGTGTTTTATTTATAGGTTAAATAAGAAATTAGGTAGCTGGGGTAGGAACAACCATGAAGTAACCTTGTTCATAGTGGCAGTTTGGACAAGCCTTAGGTGCTTCAGGTCCAGTGTGCACATGACCGCAGTGGATACATTTATAGTAAACTTCATTTGGTTTTTTAAATAAGGTGCCATTCGCTAATTCATTACCAAATTTTTTAAAGCGCTCTTCATGCTCACCTTCAATTTCAGCAATTAGTTTGAAGTGAAAAGAAATTTCTTTAAATCCTTCAGCAGCAGCAATTTCAGCAAAATGAGGATAAACATTGGTATGTTCATCATGCTCACCAGCAGCAGCGCCAAAAAGATTATCTCTGGTCAGCCCTATCTCTACAGGGTACTCACCATTTACAGGGACAGAAGCTTGAC
>JBOFPL010000082.1:0-3838 GCA_051659885.1 Cellulosilyticaceae bacterium | reverse complement strand
CCTAGCAGGATATTGCCTAAAAAGTAAGAACAAAAGAAGCTAAGTACAACCCCTAACATAAGAAGCATGGTAGTAGAATTCATTTTTTTCATGGTATCTCCTTTGTTATTATAATTAAAATAGTATTGAAAAAAGTATAACATTATTAAGGCATTTCAGTCAAATATTAGCAAAAAAAGACTATTAGAAAGAGAAAATTCTAATAGTCTTTTCTGATTAATTAACGTTTTGCATGATCAAATGGTTCACCAGCAGCTCTTGGAGCTTGAGATGATTTTGAGAATAACACTAATGCAATAAGTGTTACAACATAAGGGAATACCTTAAGAAGTACTGGAGGAATAGTTGCTAACTCTGGAATAACCTGAGATACGTTAGAAACTGTACTCGCAAATCCGAAGAATAGAGTAGCAGCTAAGATACCTAGAGGCTTCCATTGACCAAAGATTAGTGCAGCTAGTGCTAAGAATCCGAAACCACTTACTGTACCGTTGAACTCTTTTGAGAAAGTTACAAGATAAATTGCTCCCCCTAGACCAGCAAAAGCACCAGAAATCATAACACCGATATATCTCATAAGAGGTACATTGATACCGGCAGCAGATGCAGCGTGAGGATGTTCACCACAAGCTCTTAGTCTAAGTCCAAATGTTGTTTTATAAAGGATAAATGTAAAGAGGATCAGTAATCCTATTACAATCCATGTAGACATGTAAGTATTTTTAAAGAATAATGGTCCTACAACAGGAATATCTGCTAAGTTAAAACCACCCAATTTTACATCTTGTTTCATGAAACCTAATGGAATACGGATATTTCCACTACCTGTAAGGTTTCTAGCTAAGAAGATTGTTAAAGAACCAGCCATCATATTGATTGCGGTACCACTAATAACCTGATTAGCTTGTAAGTTGATACTTGCAAAAGCATGGAGTAGAGAGAATAGTGCTCCAGCGATCATAGCAACTAAAAGTCCAATCCAAATAGCAGATGAATCACCAGGATTAGTTGCTTGCATTTTAGTAATCGTAATAGCTGCTGCAAAAGCACCTATAATCATAAGGCCGTCTAAACCGATATTAACAATACCACTACGTTCACAATAAAGTGCACCAAGGGCTGTGATTAATAAAGGAATTGTAAAGGCTACGGCATAAGGAAAGATTTGAACAATGATTTCCCACATAGTCTAGTTCTCCTCCTTTTTAACTGAATCTGTTGATGCTGCAAGTTTAGCAGCTTTTTTTCGTTTGTAATTATCAAATAATCTTTCAACAAGGATACTCGTTGCTGCAAAGTAAATAATAGTTGCAATAATTGTATCTGCAATCTCAGGTGGAATCTTTGTCATAGCGTTCATGAATCCACGACCTGCATAAAGTAATCCAAAGAATAATGCAGATAAAAGCGCTCCGATAGGTGTATTGGCACCAAGTAGAGATACTGCGATACCATCCATACCTTGAGTTGGAAGTACACCAATTTGGATACAGTTAGCATTACCAGCGTAATGGACTACACCAGCAAGACCAGCAAGTGCACCAGAAATCATCATAGCTAAGATGATACTTTTGTTAACTGAGATACCAGCATATTCTGCAGCATCACGGCTTAAACCTACAGATTTAAGTTCATAACCTAAAGTTGTTTTGTTTAGAATAAAGGCTACAACAGCAACTGCAATGAGAGCAACAAAAATCCCTAGATTAATGAAAGATCCTTGGAAAAGGTTAGATAACCAAGGTGCTCTAAGCGTTGCACTATCAGCAAGTAATCTAGATTCAGTTTCTAAGTTACCTTTGAAATAAGCTGGAATCGTATAGTAAACGATCCAGTAAGCAATCCAGTTCATCATGATTGTAGAAACAACTTCATTTACATTAAACTTGGCTTTTAAAAGACCTGGAACAAAAGCGAATAAAGCCCCACCAAGCATACCTACTAAGATCATAAGTGGTAATAAAATAAAAGATGGTAAATCTACAGTTAGACCAATAGCTGTGGCACAGAAACCACCCATAAGCATTTGTCCAGCAGCTCCGATATTAAATAAACCAGTTCTGAATGCAAATGCTACAGAAAGACCTGTTAAGATAAGGGGAGTAGCAGTAGCAATAGTATTACCAATTCTTTCCATGTTTTTTACGCCACCTTGGATAAGAAAGCTAAACCCTTGGATTGGATTGTGACCTGTAGATACCATAAGAAGAGCACCCGCTATAAGGCCAAGGAGTACAGCGATGAGAGAAACGATGACCTTTCTATATTTCATTTGTAGTACCTCCTTTAACACCAGCCATCATCAGACCAATTTCATTTTCATTTGTTTGATCAGCATCTACGATACCGATAAGTTCACCATTATTAACAACTGCGATACGGTCAGATACATTGAGTACTTCGTCAAGTTCAAGTGATACAAGCAGTACAGCTTTACCACTATCACGATGTGCAATAAGTCTTTTATGAATGTATTCAATGGAACCAACATCAAGACCACGAGTAGGTTGAACTGCAATAAGTAAATCTGGATTAAGTTCGATTTCACGACCGATGATTGCTTTTTGTTGGTTACCACCAGATAGGGAACGTGCAATAGAGCGACCACCTTCACCAGAACGTACATCGAATTCTTTAATAATTTTCTCAGAGTATTCATGGATTTTAGCTTTATTTAATAGACCGCGTTTAGCAAAAGGTGGCTTGTTATAAATCTCAAGTACCATATTGTCCTCAATAGTATAATCTAAAATTAAACCGCGTTTATGTCTATCCTCAGGAATATGAGCAATTCCCTTATTGATACGGTCACGGATAGAAAGTGTAGCAACATTTTCACCACGAAGAGAAATAGTACCACTTTCAATTTTTCTAAGGCCTGTGATGGCTTCTACAAGTTCACTTTGACCATTACCTTCAACACCGGCAATACCTACGATTTCACCAGCTCTTATATCTAGGGAGAAGTTTTTTAGACCAAGAACTTTTTTATTGTTAAAAACAGAAAGATTTTCTACTTTTACAATAGATTCACCAGGTTTACTTGGTGTTTTAGAGACTTTGAAAGAAACTTCACGACCTACCATCATTTTTGCCATATCAGCTTCACTTGTAGATTTTACATCTACAGTACCGATATATTTACCACGTCTAATAACTGTACATTGGTCAGCAACAGCTTTAATTTCTTTAAGTTTATGCGTAATAATAATGACAGATTTACCTTCATTAATAAGGTTTCTAATGATTTGCATAAGGTCATCAATCTCTTGAGGTGTAAGAACAGCTGTTGGCTCATCAAAGATAAGTACATTAGCATTTCGATACAACATCTTCATAATTTCAACCCTTTGTTGCATACCTACTGAAATATCTTCGATTTTTGCATAAGGATCAATATTAAGACCATATTTATTAGAAAGTTCTTCTATTTTTTTTGCTGCAGATTTAGTGTCTACTACGAAGCCTTTTTTAGGTTCTAAACCTAAGATGATGTTTTCAGTTGTAGTAAAGTTATGTACAAGTTTAAAGTGCTGATGAACCATTCCAATTCCTAACTCATTAGCAACATTAGGGCTTGTAATTTTTACTTCAGCACCATTCATTTTAATGCATCCTCGATCAGGTCTGTACATACCGAAGAGCATACCCATTAGAGTTGATTTACCAGCACCATTCTCACCGAGAAGAGCGTGAACTTCACCTTTTCTAAGACGAAGGGTAATATCATCATTAGCAACGATGCCAGGAAACTCTTTACGAATATTGAGCATTTCTATAATGTATTCCATTATGAATTGTAACCTCCTTGAAAAATATATAAATTAATTTTAACATA
>JBOFPL010000081.1:0-18307 GCA_051659885.1 Cellulosilyticaceae bacterium | reverse complement strand
ACTGCGATACCAATCTTTTTTAGACGCATTTCTTTAAAGAGTTCATCGATACGTTTAAATTCATGAACAAAGTAAACTTCGCGTAAAAATTGCTGAACTGAGAAGTTTTTATGGTCAAAAGTTTTGAATAAAAGATCTTTTATATAAAGTACGCCCACAATATTATCATGGGTTTCTTGATAAACAGGCATACGAGAAAATTGTTCTTGGTTATAGAGATTAAGGATTTCTTCGTAAGTTGAATCAATATCAATTGCTACCATGTCTGTACGAGGAATCATAACATCTTTAGTATAGGAATCACCAAAACTAAACACATTATAAATCATCTCTTTTTCTTCATCTTCAATAACGCCTTCCTCATGACTTACTGTCACGATTGTTTTTAACTCATCTGTTGTAATGAATGGCTTAGAAGAATCCGCTTTACCACCAAATAATCTAATTAGAATATTTGTGATAGCCATTAATATTTTAACAATAGGGGAACAAACAGCCACGACTAAAGAAATCGGTCTAGCTACTAAAAGGGCCATCTTTTGAGGGTTTTCAGCAGATAGAGATTTTGGTGTAATCTCACCGAAGATAAGAACGAGGAGTGTCATAACCCCTGTAGCAATACCTGCACCTGCACTACCAAAGATTTTTGTAGCAATAACTGTAGCTAATGATGAAGCGCCTATATTTACAATGTTATTTCCTACTAAGATAGAGCCTAGTAAGCGATTAGGGTCTTCAACAAGTTTAGCAACAAGTTTTGCGCCTCTTACATTTTGTTCTACCATGTGTCTTGCATCAATTTTACTGATAGCCATAAGCGCTGTCTCAGATGCAGAGAAGAACGCAGAACCTACTAATAAAATGACAAGCACTGAAGTTTGTACCAAGAGTACCGAATCCAATTTAAAATCACTCTCCTAAAAATGTGAAATATTTATTATATGTTACTGATGTAATGTTAAGATACCATAAAATTATGTACTATCTATAAATTTTCAGTAAATATAATAGGCTAATTATAAGACAAATACTAAGGTTTTGCAACTAAGTTTTAGACTGTGGTAAAACATAGCTTGATATAAATGTATAGTATAAAAATAAAATAATATGCCTAGTTTCACATTTTAAATTATAAAATATCTGGATTAATCTATTTGAGAAAATCAAGAGATTAACAAGGAGTATTCTATTCTTATTATGTACGGATTGAGGTAAATATATTAAAGCTTTAAAAAGTACTAGTCGACATATATAAAAGTAAGAGAAGAGGTGAAGAGATGATTGAAGCAATTAGAAAGCCTATTTCAGCAGGAGTAATAAATGAAAAAATAGTTAAAAAAAATAAAGGACTTAAAGAGACAGAGAGAGAGACTGTTTCTCTAGAACTTGAAGATTTAAAAACTCAGATACAACCATACTTTTATCACATAGAGGATCAAATCAATCAAAATAAAAAATTAGAGAGCAATTTACTTGATGTAGAAATAGCTCAAATTAAGAGTTTGCTAACTCAAGGGTATGATTTAGAAGCATTAACAATAGAAGAAATTAAGAATTTAAAAGAAGGCAGCAAAAGGATAAAACAGAGTGATCCAGGAGTAGTGCAGCAATATGAGAAAGCAAATTTAGTAGGAGAAAAAGTAGATAGATTAAAACAGCATCCAGAAAGTATGTATATCTATGGAGTGAATCATCAAGGAAAGCTATCTATTAATGATCTATATAAAGGAAGTTATACAGTTCAAGGTGTAGGAGAAAGTAAGGCATATAGTTTTGAGCAAGTCTCTAATATACTTAAACTCAATGGAATGGATAGTACAAAAGGGAATCAGTGGGCAGCGAATACATTGCTTTCTTTGGGCTTAGAGGTATCTCAAGAGAATATAGTAAAGATACAAAATATTAAAGTAGCGGTAGATGGATTAGAAAAAGAAGAAGAAATCCAAAAAGCAGAGGAAGATATGGCTTCAGGAGATACGCCAGGAGAAAGACCTTTGTTAGAGGATGAAAAGATGCTTTATGTAGAGAAAGATATTCAAGAAATTATTGAGGAACTGGCCAAGGTTAAAGAGGATGACATTAGAGAGACGTTATTAGTGGGTAAAGAAATAACGATAGGTAATTTAAGGGAGGTCATGCATCTTAATACGGAGAAAGCATTGGGGAAAACTAATCAGTTATCTAAAGAAGCTATGAACATAGAGTCTAAAGTTATTGAAAGTGGATTGGAAGAACAAACAAAGCAAACAAAAGAGCAACTTCGAGAAATTAGAGCAAGGCTCAATGCAGAAGCAGCAATTAAGATAAGTGAGAAAATGCCTTTAGAAAGTACAGAACTTACTAAACTTGTAAAAGAATTAAAAGCTATGGAAGAGCAAGATATAAAATTAGCTATTCAAAAGGTAGATTTACCATCAACGCCACAGGTCAAACAGCTTATAAAAGAAACACTTCAAATCACTAGGCAGATAAGTAAGCATAGAGATATTGTGATGGGCGTAGAGCTGGAACAAAAAGAACAGAATACTTTGGAAGATGTAGGAAAAGTTATTAATGCTTATGAGGAGAACTTTTTAAAAATAGAAAAAAGATTTGGAGAAACAGCTGTAAAAGTAGCAGATCAGATAGAAGATTTTTTACTGGTCAATAATATAGAAGCAACTGAAGAAAATATATCAGCAGCTAAGGCACTTATAGCAAATAAGATGGACATAACGATCACTCATATAGAAGAGGCAGCTAGAATTTTAGATAAAATCAATTTGTTCTTAGAAGAAATGACACCCGAGAGGGCAGCTGTTTTAATCAAAGAGGGAATTAATCCTTATAAAGCCTCTATTAATCAGATTTTAGAGTGGGTGAGTATAGAACAATTACCTAAACTGAAAAATTCTATAGCAGAAGCTATTGTAGGGTTGGAAATAAAAGGCCAAATTAGTGAGATCCACAAGCAAAGTTTGCTAGGTCTCTACCGTATAGTAGGGGGGCTCACTCAAAATAAAGAAGAAATAGTAGGATATCTCTATAAAAATCAATTACCACTAACCATAGATAAGCTAGAAGAGGCTGTAAAGTATGTAAAGCAAACGGGACATATTGCAGTCAGTATAGATGATCAGTTTGGTGAATTACAAGAGTTAAAATATACAGAGCAGACAGCAAAACAAATGATCCAAGGGGCACATAAAGAAAATAATAAGCTATTGAAGGTATTAGAAGAGATAGAACAGGTAAGAGTTCTATTTCCAGATCAAACACAACTTCAGATAGCTGATATAGGAAATAGAATATATCCTTTTATTAAGACTCAGGTAAGAAAAGAACTAAGCAAACTTGAAGGTGGCATAACACTTTCCCCTAGTATAATAGAGAAACTGAATAGGGTTAAAGAAATAAGTCCACAAATAATTGACAGAATGAATAAACAAGGAATTCCGTTGACACTCTCTAATATATATTGGATGGAAAAGTTGGTAGAGAATCCTGAGCTATATATAGAATTGATAGAAGCAAAAGACCTTCCAAAAGATATCTTTAAAAAGGATATAGATGAATTAGAAAAAGTATTAGAAGAGCTAAGACAAGAGAACTCACAAGGAAAAGAAATATCCGCTGAGAAAGGTGATATAGGGGCTTATCGTAACTACAAAAAGTTAGAAGAAGTAACCACTCTCCAAAAACAGTTAATTGATAAAGAAGGACTTTATCAAATTCCTTTTAGCGTAGAAGGACAAACAAAGTTAGTGAACCTATATATTAATAAAAAAGCTTCTAAAAAAAATCAAGATACAGAAGAAATAAAGGCTGTTATTACTTATAGAACAAAAGAATTAGGAACGGTAGTAGCTAAACTAGAGATACAAGATGAAAAAATCAACTATAGTGTGCAAGGTGAAACACAAGAAATAACTAAGAAACTAAAACAAAGTAGTTCACAATTAAGCCACCTGTTAAAAGGAATAGGATATTTGGTAATAGGTGATGAGTATACTGTAGAGCAGAGTGAGCCTGTTGTTCTTAATCCATCTCAGAATAAAAGAGGAGATAGCTACTTTGAGATAGTAGTATAGGAAAGAATGAAAAAAGACTTATTGAAGATTGTAGAACAATTTATAAACCATTTTGAAGAAGTGGATAAGAAAGTAAGTGATGAGGAAAATGAAGAAGGTAACAGAAACTAACATACCGTATGCTTCACAAGGAGAATTACTCTGTACAACGTATGAGATATTTTTGGAACAAATATCGGGTGCGCAAAAATTAGAGGGTAGACAAAAACAAAAATGTGTAGAAGTAGGAATAGAAATCATTAAGCAGTTGGTAGAAGGTTTAGATTTCAAAATAAAAATTTCTAGAGAACTCTTTAGAATATATGTCTACATACAAGGACTGCTTATTAATCATAAATACAATGAGACAAATTTAAAAGAAGCTTATCAACTTATGGAAATGATTTATATTGCCTATAAACAAATTGTAGAAACAGGAGCAATAAAAACACCTGCAATGAGTAATGTGGAAACAATATATGCAGGAGTAACTTATGGTAGGGGAACACTCAATGAAATGGTTATGCCAAATACAAATAGAGGCTTTAGGGCTTAATAAAAGGAGAAAATACAAATGAGAATTAATCATAATATACCCGCACTAAGAACGCTTAATCAGCTAGAAAAAGTAAACAATAAAACAGCAGCAACAATGGAGAGATTATCATCGGGATTGCGTATTAACAGTGCAGCAGATGATGCGGCTGGAATGGCAATAGCTAATAAAATGGATGCACAAATTCGAGGATTAAGTCAAGCTAATCGTAATACAATGGATGGCATTTCAATGCTTCAAACAGCTGAGGGGGCATTGAATGAAACCCATGCAATTTTACAACGTATGAGAGAGTTAAGTGTACAAGCCGCTAATGAAACGAACTCAGATGAAGATATTACACAAATACAACAAGAAATAGAAGAATTAAGACAAGAAATTAGTCGTATTTCGAATGCTACAGAGTTTAATAATAAGCCATTATTAAATGGTACTTTGGCAGATGTAAAGTTACAAGTAGGTTCTAATGAGGGACAGGTAATGGTTATTCCCTTGGATAAAATGGATCCGACTGAATTAGGGATTGATAATATAGATGTAACAATAGACCCAGATAGTGCAATTACAGTATTAGATACAGCGATTGCAACTGTATCTTCACAAAGAGGGAGATTTGGGGCAGCTCAAAACAGGTTGGAGCATACTGCTAATAACTTGGGATCGAGTGAAGAGAATTTAACATCTGCGCTATCACGTATTCAGGATGCGGATATGGCATATGAAATGGCACAATTTACACAACAAAACGTATTATCACAAGCTGCAACAGCTATGCTTGCACAAGCTAATCAAAGGCCACAGCAAGTACTGCAACTTCTTCAAAGATAGATGTATAAAGAACGAATGAGTTAGGCTATACTCCTACAAAGAGGAGGAAGAATATGAGTAGAAGAGAAAATGAGGAACAAATAAAAAGAGAGACAGAAATTTTAACAGCAGAAATTAATCGTGTACAAGATGAAATGGCAGCAACATTAACTAATTTTTCTGATACTATAGAGCCGGAACTCTTAGAATATTATACTTATTACTATAAAGCTAATCAAATTAAACATGGGTACTTACTAAGGAAGTTAAAAAAAATATATTACCAAAATCATCAATAAAAGTTATGAGCATCTAACATAGTGCGTATCTATTTAATAAAGACAAGTTTAAATAGGAGGAGTGCACTATGCTCAAAGGTATTCATCCTGTTATACTGGGGTGTATAGGATGTTGTTTATTATTATTAGTAGGTGTAATGGGAAGACAGACAATAATAAATATGGTAAAAAGAATAGTTATAGGGGGTTGCTGTATTATTGCAATCAACCTACTACTACCTGAGGCATTTAGGATAGGTGTGAATTTATTAACAATAGGATGTACAAGCCTACTAGGTGTGCCAGGAGTAGTGATGCTATACTTGATAGGATTCATATTAATTTAAGAGATACTCAGATTAGAAAAATCTAATCTGGGTATCTTTTTTTACTGTATTATTATAGGAAAAAATAAATATATTGTATACAATACACATTATATTGACTAGTACACACAAAAAGTGTTAAAATTTTAATGTATTCAGAAAATAAAAACAAAGCAATATAAGGAGGGGCACAATCATGAACAACGTAGTTGAAATTCGTTGGCATGGCCGCGGAGGGCAAGGAGCAAAAACTGCATCTTTATTATTAGCTGAAGCGGCATTTGATACAGGTAAGTACATACAAGGTTTTCCAGAGTATGGCCCAGAACGTATGGGGGCACCTATTACGGCCTATAACCGAATTAGTGATGAGAGATTAACAGTACACTCAAATATTTATGAGCCAGATTATGTTATTGTAGTAGATGAAACATTGATAGATGTAGTAGATGTTGCAGCAGGATTAAAAAAAGAAGGTGCTATTCTTATTAATACAGAAAAGACACCAGAAGAAATCAAAGAAAAGTTACAAGGGTATGAGGGGAGAATTTGTACAATAGATGCAAGAACAATTTCTATGGAAACATTAGGAAGGTATTTCCCTAATACACCGATGTTAGGAGCGATTGTTAAGATTGCAAATATCATGGATCAAGAACATTTTATTGCTTCAATGGAAAATTCATTTAAGCACAAATTTGCATCGAAACCACAAGTTATAGAGCCAAATATGGCAGCTGTAAAAAGAGCATTAGAGGAGGTTAGAGGCTAATGGACAATAAAGATAAATGTATTATAGAGCCATTTACACCTTGGCAAGAAACTACAATAGGTGGAGTAGTAACGTGTTCAGGTAATGCTCAGTACTATCAAACTGGAGGCTGGAGAGCAGACAAGCCAGTATGGAACGAAGAGAAATGCAAACAATGTTTAATGTGTTTCCCTGTATGTCCAGATAGTTCAATTATTACAGAAGATAAAAAAATGACTGGTATTGATTATGACCACTGTAAAGGTTGCGGTGTATGTGCAGCAGTATGCCCATTTAAAGCAATCGATATGGAAAAAGCGTAAGGGGGCAAAGAAAATGGCAATTCGTGATAAATTATCAGGTAATGAAGCAGTTGCAGTAGCAATGCGTCAAATTAATCCAGGGGTTGTAGCAGCATTCCCAATTACACCGTCTACAGAAGTACCACAGTATTTCTCAAGTTTTGCGGCTAATGGCCAAGTAGATACAGAGTTTGTACCTGTAGAATCAGAGCATTCAGCAATGTCTGCATGTATTGGAGCACAAGCGGCAGGAGTACGTGCAATGACTGCTACATCAGCAAATGGTCTTGCACTTATGTGGGAGATGTTATACATAGCAGCATCTTGTAGATTACCAATTGTTATGGCAACAGTAAACCGTGCACTTTCAGGACCAATTAACATACATAATGACCATGCAGATTCTATGGGAGCTAGAGATTCTGGGTGGATTCAAATATATGGAGAGAATAATCAAGAAGCTTATGATAATGAAATTATGGCAACAAGAATTGGAGAGCATAAAGATGTATTACTTCCAGTTATGAATTGTTATGATGGATTTATCACTTCTCATGCAATTGAAAATCTTGAATTAATTGAAGATGATAAAGTAAAAGCATTTGTTGGAGAATACCAACCAGATAATTACTTACTTAATTCAAAGACACCTATTGCAGTAGGACCTCTTGATTTACCAGGTCACTATTTTGAACATAAACGTGCTCAAGCAGAAGGTATGAGAAATGCAAAAAATGTTATTTTACAAGTAGCTGAAGAATTTGAAAAAATTACAGGTCGTAAGTATGGATTATTTGAAAGCTATAAAATGGACGATGCTGAAAAAGCAATTGTTATCATTGGATCATCAGCTGGTACTGCTAAGTTTGTAGTAGATCAGTTACGTGAACAAGGTGAGAAAGTAGGTCTTATCAAAATAAGAGTATTTAGACCTTTCCCAGCAGAAGAACTAGCGGCAGCATTACAAGATTGTAAAGTTGTAGCTGTAATGGATAAGTGTGAAGGCTTTACAGGTAAGGGAGCTCCTCTCTTTAATGAAATAGCTTCTGCGCTTTACTATACAGAAAGCAAACCATTATTAGTAAACTACATCTATGGACTAGGTGGACGTGATGTACGTACTAATGATATTGAGCAAGTATATAGTGATCTTACAGAAATTGCAACTACAGGTAAAGTGGTAGATCCATACCGCTATTTAGGTGTAGTAGATGCAAGAAATAATTAAGGAGGAGAATACTAATGGCATACAATTTAAAAGAGACTAGTCTCAAACCAGAAAGACTTACTGGTGGACATCGTATGTGTGCAGGATGTGGCGCTCCAGTAGTTGCACGAACAGTGCTTCGTGCATTAAAACCAGAAGATAAAGCGGTAATCACTTCTGCGACAGGGTGTCTAGAAGTATCTACATTTATTTATCCATATACAGCATGGCAAGATTCATTTATCCACTCTGCTTTTGAAAACTCTGCGGTAACATCATCTGGAGTAGAAGCAGCCTATGCGAATCTTAAAAGAACAGGAAAGATAGATGATACTTATAAATTCATTGCATTTGGTGGAGATGGAGGAACATATGATATAGGTATCCAATCTTTATCAGGAGCTATGGAAAGAGGTCATGACATGGTTTATGTGTGTTATGATAATGGGGCTTATATGAACACAGGTATTCAACGTTCATCTGCAACTCCTAAATATGCAGATACAACAACGTCACCAGCAGGGTCAGTAGTACCTGGAAAACAACAGTTTAGAAAAGATTTAACTCAGATTATGATTGCTCACCATATTCCATATATTGCTCAAACAGCTCCAATAGGGAATTTCAAAGATCTTTATGAAAAATCAGAGAAGGCAATCTATACTTCAGGACCAGCATTCTTAAATGTACTAGCTCCATGTCCACGTGGATGGAGATATGATACACCTAAATTGATTGAAATGGCACAATTAGCTGTGGATACATGTTTCTGGCCAATGTATGAAGTGGAAAATGGTGTGTATAAATTAACATATAAACCTAAAAATAAGCGCCCTATTTCAGATTGGTTAGAAGCTCAGGGAAGATTCCGCCATATTGCTAAAAATCCAGAAGTAGTAGCAGAAATTCAAGCAGAAATAGATGCAAGATGGGAACAACTTCTTGCACTTTGTGGGGAAAAATAATAAATAATAAAAAAACTCCTTGTAGAAAATATGTAAACAAGGAGTTTTTTTATCGTATGTTGACGAAATGTGTAAAAGTTGATAGATTATCCACAGAGTGTGTATAAACCTGTGTATAAAATTTAATTCATTTAGAATAATACTAAATATGTTAGATAAAATACAATGTTGACACATATATATGGGTATGTTAAAATAAGTTGTGGATAGAGTTGTGGATACGTTATACACACTCTGTGTACAATTCGATCATATTTAAATCAATCCTGACTATGACCACCGCAAAAGTGGTCTCTTTTTTTTATTCTGTAAAAATATGTATAAATCTCTTATCAAATGTATAAACTAGAACAAAGCTAATTGTATTAAGATTATAGTGAGTACATGGAGGAACGCATGGATATAATAAGCAGAGTAAGAGATTATATTAAGTATATCAAGCAGAACCCTTATATTTATGAAATACAAAAGCCAGGAATTGAATTATTTATAAATTTTTTAAAGATAAATCCTAACGGTATAGTCATGGATACTTTAAATCAATGTTGTATTGAATATTTTTTATGTATATGGGTTCCCCAACATAGAAAATACTTATCAGAAGCTCAAGCATATAATATAGTGTATACAATACAAGATATTTATATGTATATTAAAAGAGAAATTAAAGAAGAAATAGATGGACCTTTTATTTTAGAACTATACGGGCAGGAATATATGAGATTATATAAATCTAGAAAATTGATAGCTCAGCTATCAGGTGATCCTGTACTTAGAATACAACCACTTGTAATAAGCTTTGATGCTTATAAAGAGTACAAGCAAAAGAAGAAAAAAAGAGATAGTATGAGTATGTATGAAAACGGCAATTTTATAGTAGATGAGATTAATAAAGATGGGTACATCTCTCTAAATAAAATTGGAAGTAAAAGATATTTTAAAGTTTTGTTTAGACCATCATTACTAAGCAATTTTAAAGTAGGCGATATCTTACATATCACGCTTAGAAAAAGAATATTTTTCGTATATTGGGAAATTGAAGAGATAAAAGGATATTATTTATCTAATGCTCTTAGGTATTTTTAAAAATGAGGCTTATAAGAGTCTCATTTTTTATTCCTATTATTAAGAAAAATAGTTTATAATAGAGACAAAAGAATAAAAAAGTAGAAGAGAGGAAGAGAATGATGAAAATAACACTTCTACTTGATAATAGTAGACATTTTATGATATCTAAAGTAATTGAAATGATAGATCAAGTATTGCAAGAGTTAGAGGTCGATATAAAAATTATTAATTTAGATGAATTACCTTATTTTACAGGAAGTAAACTGCCGGAGATGGATAAAATTATTACTTCGATAGAAGAAAGTAAAGGAGTAATTATTTTAACACAAGTTTCTTTAGTGGGGATACATGCAGCTGTGCAAAGTTTTTTTGATCATATGAGTATCTATGATAAGAGTCTTGAGGGGAAACCTTTATTACCTATAGCGTATAGTGAATGGATGGGAGAAATAGAAGCTATCCAAATGATGAGTAGGGCTTGGGGAATATTAGGGGGATATACAGGCGGCATGATTGGACTAAATTCATATATGGAGTTAGAACAGGTTTTGACCCCTATAGAACGTGAGATAGAACAGTTTTATAGGCTGCTAAAACAACACAGAGAACCATTAGTATCAAGCCAGAGGTATTATTATATAAATAACTTAAAGGCTATAGGAAAAGAAGGAAAACAACAACTTGATAGAAAGTTTGGGACTATATTTGAAGAGATGAGTAAAAATATACCTAACCAGTTAGAGGTAAAGAATTTACTTAGAAATCCTATGGATTTAGAAGAAGAAGTAGAATATACGAATAGAGGTATTTATACAAAGCCTAACAAAAATATACAAAAAGGTAATGTAATAAGGAGAATAAAAAACTTACCACATTATTTTATAGCTAGTCATGATAAAAAGTTAGATGCAATTATTCAATATATAGTACTGGACACAGGAGAAAAAGCGTATTTAACTATAAAAGAAGGAAACTGTGAAGTTTGCGAAGGTATGTCAATAGAAGCAAACTTAGAAATTAGTTTGACTGAAGAAGCTATTAATGAAATTTTTAATAATACTTTAACTTATCAAAGAGCCTTTATGATAGGACGGTTAAAAGCAAAAGGAGATTTTGCTATAGTATCTAAAATGGATCAAATATTTAGTATGATATAAAGAATAAAAAATGCTGTGTTCTCATATATATGTATTACATAAGATATAAGGAGGGACAGTAAATGGATTCTAATCCGATAGAATTTGAAAGAGGTATTAGGGGAGAAATAGGGGAACAGCTATATTCAGTATTAAAAGAACTACTTATTTTAAAACGAAATCAAAGAGCAATAGAGGAAAGACTGATTAAGTCTTTGAGTAGACCTGTGCATAGAAAGTGGATGGATGAAAGAGTTTTAGATCAATATAAACATGAGCGGATAATTAGAGATATCTCGAGAGAATATCTAGGGAAGGAAATTGCGTTGGAAAACACAAGAGGGACAGGTAGTGTGTATAGTTCGTTAACTCATGAATTATTTAATAGATTAGAAACAGTAGGAAATAATATACAGTTTATATCTAATGTAAGCCAACCAATTGACGATTTTAAAGTTTATAAAAAATTAAATGCAATGATTAGTGATGAGTACATTTATCAAAATAGATTGATTATGATGTTAACCGATAAATAAAAATCATAAAATAAATACATATTACATAAGAAGAGGAGTGGTTATGATGCAAGAGAGTTGTATTTTTTGTAAAATCCTAAAAGGTGAAATTCCATCTTTTACAGTATATGAGGACGAGTTATTTAAGGTGATTTTAGATAGATTTCCTGCTACACAAGGGCATATGTTAATTATTCCCAAATTACATCATGAAAATATTTTTGATATGCCTGCAAATGTAGCTACAGGGATATATCCATTAGCGAGAAAGATGTCCAAAGTTGTAAAAGAAGCAATGGGGGCAGATGGTATTAATATTGTACAAAATAATGGAGCTGCAGCTGGGCAGGCAGTGTTTCATTTTCATCTGCATGTTATTCCTCGTTATGAAAATGATGGAGTACAAATTAATAAGACGTCTAATGGGGAGACAACCTTAGAACAATTGGAAGAAACAGTGAATAAAATAAAAAAGGTATTAAATTAAACTTGGAAAATTTATAAAATAGCTCCACATTCTGTGGTGAAAATGTGGATAGTATTAATAAATAAAAAAATAAATGTGGATAAAAAAAGCGCTTCTCTATAGGAGAAGCGCTTTTTTGGTGTTTAATTATAACATACCCTAAGTAGATATAGTTTAGATAAATAATTAAGCAGCTTTAAAGTATTGATCATACCAGGTAAGAAACATAAATATAGTCCAGATCTTGCGGCTGTTATCTTTTTTACCTGTACGGTGTTCATCTAATAAAGCAATAAGCAGTTCGTGATTGAAGTATTTTTTAGCTACATCACTTGTAAAGTGTTCTTTAACAATGTTGTAGTATTTATCTTCTTTAAGCCATACACGAGTTGGTACAGGGAATCCAAGTTTCTTTTTATTTGCAGTAGATTCTGGCATGTTACGTTTAGCGGCTAAACGCATAGCATATTTGGTATTTTCTTTGTTTACTTTGTACTTAAGTGGTACTTTTGTTGCAATATTACAGACTTCTTTATCTAAGAATGGTACACGAAGTTCTAAAGAGTGTGCCATACTCATTCTATCAGCTTTAAGGAGTATATCTCCTGCTAGCCACATATGCATATCTAGGTATTGCATCTTGGTAACATCAGATTTATTCATTACTTTTTGATAGTAAGGAGCTGTTAATTCTTTTGGATCTTTAGCAGGTGTAGTGATACGAAGGAGTTCTTTTCTTTCTTTTGGAGAGAACATATAAGCATTTCCGATGAATCGCTCTTCAATATCTTGTCCACCACGGATTAAGAAGTTTTTACCCTTAAAGTCAAAAGGAAGGGCAACAGCTAATTTACCTAGTAATTTTCTAAATCCTTTAGGAAGAGAACGATATTTAGCGTTATCTACAGGTTCTTTGTAGATATTATAACCACCAAATAATTCATCAGCACCTTCCCCTGATAAAACAACTTTAACATGTTCACTAGCAAGCTGGCTTACGAAGTAAAGTGCAACAGCAGCAGGATCAGCTAATGGTTCATCCATGAAGTATTGTACTTTAGGAAGTACTTCCCAGTACTCTTCTGGAGAGATTACTTTATGGAAGTTTTCAATTCCGATTTCTTTTGAAAGCTCTTTAGCATAGCTAATTTCATTATATTTTTCGTTATCAAAGCCTACAGTAAAAGTTTTATCACCTTTAAAGCAACTTGCTACATAGCTAGAGTCTACACCACTAGATAAGAAACAACCAACTTCTACATCACTTACTTTATGAGCCTCGATAGAGTCTTTCATTGTTTGATCAATTAAATCAACATACTCTTCTAAAGAACCATCAGTTTCGTTAAAAGTAGGTTCCCAATATCTTTTAATGCTTATCTCACCTTCTTTAAGTGTAAAGAAGTGACCAGGTGGTAATCTAAAAATACCTTTAAAGAAAGTTTCTGCCATAGGAGAGTATTGGAATGTAAGATATTGTTCAAGTGCTTCTTCATTAAGAATACGAGGAACAGCAGGGTGTTCAATGATTGATTTTATCTCAGAACCATACACAAATTGATTATCATTATGATAATAGTAAAAAGGTTTGATACCAAAAAAGTCTCTAGCACCAAAAAGAGTTTTTTCTTGTCTATCCCAAATAACAAAAGCAAACATTCCTCTAAGATGAGAGAGTAAGTTTGTTCCATATTCTTCATAACCATGAATAAGTACTTCAGAGTCTGTATGAGTTTTAAAAATATGACCTTTATCAATAAGTTTTTCTCTAATAGATTTATAGTTATAAATTTCTCCATTAAAAGTTAAAACAAATCTCTGGTCTTCATTATATAAAGGTTGGGCACCTTCTGCTAAGTCTATAATACTAAGACGTCTAAAGCCAAGTGCTGCAGTATCATCTATAAATTGACCGTCACTATCAGGTCCACGATGAATTATTTTGTCCATCATAGATGCTAGGACAGGTTTTTTATTTTCAAGTTCAGTATCTAAAAAGCCACAAAAACCACACATATGTAAGGGCTCCTTTCTCAGTTAAATATACATACAAACTGTACCATAGATTGCACCTAAAATCAATCAACCATTTCCTAAGAGTATTACCTTAAAATGTAAATGTAATCAATTTAATTTATAAAATTATTTGGGTAAAATGACAATAGATTCTAGGTTGACTATAATATAGGGATAATAGTATGATTATATGTATGTCTAAAGATAGATAAATAGAGGGGTTATAAGGAGAGTTGAAGATGGATGTTAATGAAATTGCACTTCAAAAGCATACAGAATGGCAAGGTAAGTTAGAAATTACAGCCAAAGCAAAAGTAAGTAGCAAAGAAGACTTATCCATAGCTTATACACCAGGGGTTGCGGCACCATGTAAAGAGATTGCTGAATGCCAGGAAAATGTATATAAATATACAATGAAAGGCAATACTGTAGCAGTTATATCTGATGGAACTGCAGTGTTAGGATTGGGAGATATTGGACCATATGCTGCTATGCCTGTAATGGAAGGAAAAGCAGTTTTATTTAAAGAATTTGCAGGTGTTAATGCAATACCGATTTGTATAGATACAAAAGATACAGAAGAAATTATTAAATTTATAAAACAAATAGCACCAACATTTGGAGGGATTAACCTAGAAGATATAGCTGCTCCAAGGTGTTTTGAAATAGAAGAAAGATTAAAGAATGAATTGGATATTCCTGTGTTTCATGATGATCAACATGGAACAGCTATAGTTGTGTTAGCTGGGATTATTAATGCTCTTAAAGTAGTGGATAAATCCAAGAAAGATGCTCAGGTTATTATTAATGGAGCTGGTTCAGCAGGAATTGCTATTACTAAATTATTACTAAATTATGGATTTATGAATATAATAGTAGTTGATAAAAAAGGAATAGTAGAAACGAGTGAAGAATGGTTAAATTGGGCACAAAAAGAGCTCTGTGAAAATACAAATAAAAAACATTTAAGAGGTACATTGCAAGATGCAATGGTAGGTGCGGATATCTTTATTGGCGTATCAGCACCTAATATAGTTACTAAAGAAATGATAGCAAGTATGAATAGAGATGCAATAGTATTTGCAATGGCAAATCCCATTCCTGAGATTATGCCGGATTTGGCAAAGGAAGCAGGTGCGCGAGTAGTAGGAACAGGAAGATCGGACTTTCCGAATCAAGTAAATAATGTTTTAGTGTTTCCAGGTATTTTTAAAGGGGCTTTGGAGGCTAGAGCAAGAAGTATTACAAAAGAAATGAAGATAGCGGCAGCATTAGCTATAGCAAATATGATAAAGGAAGAAGATCTGAATGCAGAAAATATATTACCTAAGCCATTTATGGAAGGGGTAGCAGATCAAGTTGCCAAAGCAGTTATTGATGCAGTAAGGTAATTAAGGAGGGGCAAAAAGTGAAAACAATTGTGCTTACAGGAGGGGGAACAGCAGGTCATGTTACTCCTAATATTGCACTCATGTCAAAACTAAAAAGTGAAGGTTGGGACATAAGATATATAGGAAGTCACACAGGAATAGAAAAACAACTTATTGAAAAAGAGGGTATTCACTATTATGGAATATCATCTGGTAAACTTAGAAGATATATGTCCTTGGAAAATATTAAGGATCCATTTAAAGTAGTTAAAGGGCTTTTTGATGCCTATAAGATTCTAAAAAAACTTCAGCCTAAAGTAGTATTTTCTAAAGGTGGATATGTAACTGTTCCGGTTGTTTTAGCAGCTAAAATGCTAAAAATACCTGTTATTATTCATGAGTCGGACATTACACCAGGATTAGCTAATAAATTAGCATCAAAAGGTGCGAGTACGATTTGTGTTAATTTTCCTGAGACGCTTAAATATGTAGGAGCAAAAGGTGTTTTAACAGGTACACCTATTAGAGAAGAGCTATTTAAGGGATCAAAAGAAAAGGCTATGAAACTATGTCATTTTTTAGATCAAAAACCTGTGCTTTTAGTCATGGGAGGAAGTTTGGGATCGGTAAAGATTAATAATAGTTTAAGGCAAGTACTAGATACTTTAACGGATAAATACAATGTTATTCACATTTGTGGTAAGAATAATGTGAGTAAAGAGTTAAGTGATAAGAGAGGTTATTATCAGTTTGAGTACGTAAGTGATGAATTACCTGACCTTTTCGCAGCTGCAGATATTATGCTTTCAAGAGCTGGAGCTAATGCTTTAGCTGAAATAGTAGCATTAAGTATACCTAATTTGCTTATTCCATTATCACAACAAGCAAGTAGAGGGGACCAGATACTAAATGCTAATTCCATGCAAAAACAAGGTTATTCAGAGATTTTAGTAGAAGAAGAAGTAACAGAGGATCTTTTATTAGAGAAGATCAATAAGATCTATGAAAATAGAGAATTTTATAAAAATGCAATGGGTAACACTTATAAATCGAGTGGAATAGAAAAAGTAATGACAGAGATAAGAAAATATAAATAAAAAAGAAAAATCCCTTAAAAACAAAGGGATTTTTCTTTTTTTGTTTTTAAAACAACTTAATAACTTAAAACATAACTAGGGTTATGGAAATAACTAGTGGATAAGAGTAAAATCATAACTAAAAGAAAGATAATAGAGGGGAGCTATAAAAATGGTAAAAGAGGTAAGATGTGTGGCATGTGGTAAAGTGGATGTGAATCATACACTTTATAATAGAGAGTTACATGATAGTGAAAGATTTCAAATGCTTATTACTTCTGATGGGATGAATCCTACTTTATGTTTTGAGTGTTATGATGAATTATTAGAGTTAACAGCTAGATTGTATAAACTTTTTAATGAAGATACTGATAAGATGATGAGATTGATTTCTAGAAGTGATATTTTACATTGTTTAGAAAATAAGCTTTGTCTATAATAAAAAGGATGTTTTCCAGGTTAGGAAACATCCTTTTTTTGTTATACTTTAATATTGATCCATTTACCACTAGAAAATCTTATAATATTAAGGAGTAAACGTAGAGCCTGATCTAGTAAGAGGGCAATCCAAGCGCCTAGTAGTCCTAGGCCTAAAGGATAGCAAAGGACCCAGGTGATAACAGGTCTAATGAGTAAAATACTTACAAAGGAAGAGCCGGCTACGAATTTTGTGTCTCCAGCTCCTCTTAAGGAACCAGAGATGATAACTTGTGAAGTTTGAAGTGGAGCGACCAGAGCGACAATAAGCATAATTTGACTTCCTAAAGCGATAATAGCACTATCATCTGAGAAAAGACCAATAATGGGTGCACGACCAAATATGTAAATAATCATTAATAAGGCAGAAATAATAGAGGCTATACGTTGAGCTACTTTACCATAGATGATGGATAAATCGGGCCTTTGGGCACCTAAGTTACGGCCAACTAAGGATGAGGCAGCCATTCCCATTCCGTCTCCAAAGCAGAATGTAAGGTTAATAACATTATTACAGATTTGATGTGTTGCGAAAGCGACCGTACCTAAATTTGTAATCATCTTAGTGTAAGCAAGAAAACCAATACGCATACAGAGCTGTTCAACCATAGCACTACTACTAATGTTAAAAATTCCTTTAAGTGTTTGGATATCAAGTTTCCAGCTTTCGTTTAAAGAAAGTTTAAGTATACCTTTCGATTTTAACAATGATGTAAGAGCAATAGTGAAAGCAACGATATTCCCCATTACAGTAGCTATTGCAGCACCAGCGACACCTAGGGCAGGTGCACCAAATTTACCACCTATTAGAATAAAGTTGAAAATGAGATTAACAAGATTAGCAATGATGTTAGTATACATAGCGACTTTGGTATTACCTGCACCACGCTGGGCAGCATTAATATTTAGGCTAAGTGCGTTAAAAAACATACCAATAACAAT
>JBOFPL010000080.1:0-7659 GCA_051659885.1 Cellulosilyticaceae bacterium | reverse complement strand
CTCTTTTTGTCAACGCCCCTATTGTACCCCCTATAATAATTAAGATAACATTGACTATTGTCCCTTTTAACATTTACATTTCCCCTTTTTTAACACTCGTTAATTATTTTTATATCTGATTATAACTTACCTCTTTATTACTTGCTACACTAAACTTATTTTTTATTTTATTCATTACATAGTAATAAGGGTAATAATTGCTTACCCCTCAATTATTACCCTTATTACTATGTATTACTATTTATCACTATCTTTCATTATATCTTTCTAGACCTGATTTCTTAATCTCTAAAGCTCGCTCTAAACCAAATCCATTAATAGTCTCTACATACTTATCAAAGTTATCTAACGACTCTTTACCAGTTATAAATGCTATAATCATTTCCGCCTTATATGTATCTATTTCAGTCATAATTGTCGCTAAGTCTTTACTTTCATCTGAAGTTGCTGTAATTGGAGGTAAATAAGCTTTAGCAGCTTCATCAGCAAATCTATTTACTGCTACCCTAGCATCTTTTTGAGCCTCTAACTTATAGTATTGTGTTTGATAATCTTCTATTTCAGCCCAACCTGGAGCTGGATAACTTGCCTGGAAGTTCTTACACATTGCATGCGCAATGGATAGTCCTTCTGGATTATCTAGTATCAGATCAGTATAAATAGGTTTACCATCCACCATATTATAATGCTCGCCTTCAATTCCAAAGTTTTTAAGTAATTTCCCTTCTTCACTATATAAATAATCAAACATTTTGACTACTGCTTCAACATCTTTAGCTTTACTTGTTATCGCTGCTGTTTGTGCCCCTATTTCATTATAGAAGTTAGCTGTAAATCTTCCCTTATCTCCTTTATTTAAAACAGGTCCAGGTAATCCAGCTAATTCAAACCCTTCTTCAGTTGCTGCATTATACCATTTCCCCATCTGACCGCCAATTGTACCCACTACAACGCCTGTTTTCCCATTCAATACTGCTGCATCTATTGTTTTTCCGTCTAAAGATGCAAAATCCGGATGTAGTAGCCCTTCTTTATACCATTGGTTTAATAAAATTAAATATTCTTTATAACCTTGTTGTACTGGTCCATATTGTATTTCTCCTGCTTCATCTCTGTAAAACTCATTTCCCACATTGAAAGCATTATTTAACAAATTAAATCCATAAATATCATTACTATTAACAGCTAATGGGTATTCCACACCTTTTTCTTTAAATGCTCTTAAAACATTTGTCCATTCTTCAACTGTTTCCGGTTCTTCAATCCCCAATTCCTCTAACCAATCCGCTCTTACCATAAGCCCTCTAAATGTTTTAGTTGATCCTTCATTTATAGTATGAAATCCATATAAACTTCCCTCATCTGTTCTTGATTGTTTTAACAATTCTGAGTTAGATTCTAGAGCTTTATTATAATTAGGTGCATTGTCTAATTTATCCTGTATATCAATGATAATACCATCTTTTATTGCTTTTTCTGGTCCCCCTGGATAAGTTAACCAATTGTTCTCTACAACATCTGGCAAGTCATTTCTAGATGCAATTAATAGTTTAAATTGCTCACCCTCTTGTCCTGCTGGTGGATGTAAAAATTCAATTTCTACTCCTGTTCTATTTTGTAACTCTTTAAAATAAGCTATATTTCCGTAGTTATCTTGAACAGGTACAACATTGGCATTCATTGGTACCCAGTAACTTATCTTAACCTTTTCTTTATCGTTCTCTGCTTTTATTTCTTCTTGTATTTCCACCTTTTGTGTAGTTTCTGTCTCACTATTCGCGGTTTCTTTACTAGCACATGCCGTTAAACTACTCAATACACCCATTACCAACATACTTGCTACAACTTTCCTATACAGTCTCATAGCTTTTCCCCTTTTCATTAACCTTAGTTTGAATCTAAATTTAATAATATTTTAACTTAATTTTTAATATTTTTCAATATTTATATTAATTTTTAATATTTTTTAATTTTATTTTATATATTTTTAAGTTAACTTATGTTTTAAAAATCAACTCAAAAAAACGATAACTTCAAAGTTAAGTTATCGTTTTTTTGAGTTGATTTTTAAATTGATCCTCTTATTTCCATCTTTGATCTCAATTCTAAATGTGTTGGCTTTATTTGCATCTTATTTTCTATCTGTTTTATGATTTTTTCTACACAAGTATATCCCATCTCATATGTAGGTTGACTAATAGTAGTAATTCCATTTTGAACTAAGGGTGCCCAGGCAAAATCATCGTATCCACATATCCCTAAATCTTTAGGTACTTTTAAAGATAAATTATTAGTACATCTCAATAAACTTAATAAAGTATTCCCATTAACTCCAATTATAGCTTTTTTTCTTTCTTTATTGTCATTTATATAAGCAATAAATTTTGTCAGTGTATCTCCATAATCAAAAATACTTATTTCATGTATACTAAACCTAATCTTAGATCCCTGGTAATTTTGTGCAAAATCTTGAAATGCTCTATACCTAATACTTCTTGCAGTTCCTTTAGCCGGCTCTTCAGTAAATAAAGCAATTTCATTATATTGTCTATCTACTATATACTCCAAGCATTCTTGTATCGCTTCGTAATTATTTGAAGACACGGTGTCATAAATTAATTTTTCCATTTTCCTATCAGCCAAGACTATCGGTACTTGTCCATATACTTTGAGTAACTCTTCATCATTGTTACCTACAGTATTAATAATCATTCCACTTATTCCTCTAGCAATAAAAGACTGTACATATTCATTTTCCTTATTTCTATTATTATCAGTGTTCGCAATCATTACTTCGTATCCATGCTTACTTGTTGCATCAAATATGCCTTTACATAAACTTGAACAAAAAGGATCTGTGATATCTGAAATGATTAGTCCGATTAATTTATTATTAGTCGTTTCTTTTGTTTTTTTCCTGGATATTTTAGGCTGATAGCCAACAGTTTCTATCGCTAATTCTATCTTTTTTTTAGTTTCTTCTGACATTGCATGGTATTTTCCATTTAAGTAATAAGAAATGGTTGCTTTAGATACTCCAGCCATTTGAGCTACATCTAATATTGTCACTTTCCGTTTTGTCTGTTCCATTTAGTTTTCTCCCTTTCTTGGCTTTTATTTCCCATTTCTACCTATTACAATTATTTATGTTATTTCAAAAAATCTGCTCTTTGAGGTGTAAATACATCTAATAATCTTCCTTTTTGACTAAGTAATTTACATCCATGTACTGCATTGGCTGGAATATATATGCTATCCCCTACATTTAAAATACATTTCTCTTCTCCTATGTAATACTCAAAACTTCCTTCCTCACAATAAGAAATCTGTTCATGTTCATGAGTATGAGCCGATCCAACTGCACCTTCATTAAAAATAACTTGAACAGTCATTAATCCCCCCCCATAAGCAAGTATCTTTCTGCTCACTAGTCCTTCTTCTATTATTTCTAACGCTACTTCCTCTATTTTTGTCAAATATTTTTCTATCATACTTTTCTCCTTTATAATTATCCTATGATTTTTTGTTTTATTAGATTTTATATCATCCACTACTTAACTTTTATTTTTTAACTTAATTATATGTTAATTTATTTTATTGAAATCGTCAATAAATATCAAAATAATAAATCAATTTTACACCTATAATTATATCCAATTATAAAAAAGTATGCATTAGTCCTCTATAACTAATGCATACCTTTTACTGATGCTCTTCTATTAATTCATTAATATGTCTAATTTCCCATACAAAAGCAATACCTGTAATAATCGTAGAAATAATATCCGAAGTCGGTCCAGCTATCCAAATACCATTCAGCCCCCAAACTTTAGAAAAGATTAAGATAGCCGGAATGAGCAGAATAACTTGTCGAAGTAAACTTAGTACTATGGCAACTTTTGCTTTTCCTATTGCTTGGAAATAGTTTGAAGCAACTATCTGGAACCCTACACAGAATAATCCTATTGACCAAATGCGTAGTCCTACTGTTGAAATTTGAAGTAATCCCGGATCTTTATTGAAAGCTTTAACTAAACTCTCTGTAAATAGTTGAGCCAAGACCCATCCTCCAGTACTAATAATTGTCCCTCCAATTAAAGCATATACTATTGTTTCCTTAACTCTTCCGTACATTTTAGCACCATAATTATAGCCAATTATAGGTTGTGCACCTTGATTTAATCCAAATATCGGCATCAGCATCATCAATACTACACTGTTAATAATGGCCATGCCTCCTATTGCTAAATCGCCTCCTTGTTCAAACAAGGCTCTATTAGCTACCATACTTACTGCACTAGCTGCTACCTGCATTGCAAACGGCGCCATACCAATCATTAAAATAGGCATTACAGTATCTTTTTTAAGAGATGCTTTTCTTAAATTGATTTTTAATACACTCTTTCCTTTTAGATAATAAAGTATTCCTAGCATTACACCTACAGCCTGAGAAATAACTGTTGCAATTGCTGCACCTTGTACCCCCATCCCTAGTCCAAAGATAAAAATAGGATCTAATATAACATTTGTCAAAGCTGATACAGCAATAATAATAGACGAAAGTTTAGGATTTCCTTCTGCTCTAATAGTCGATGTTACAACATAACTTCCTATATTAAAAATAGAACCTAAAAGAATAATGGTAATATAGTCTTTTGCATATCCTAAAGTGTTTTCACTGGCTCCAAAAGCATTCAACATTGGTGTTAAAAAACTTATTCCTACACTAGCTATCAGTACTGCAAAAACAATTTGTAAGAATACACTTGTTGCCAGCGTAATTTCTGCCTCTTCTTTTTTATTCGCTCCTAAGCCAATAGAGATCTTTGCTCCTGCCCCTACTCCTATCAGCATAGCAATACCTAATATAATATTCATGATAGGGAATGTAATTCCAACTCCTGTTATTGCTAATTCTCCTCCATTTGGAATATTTCCTATGTAAATACGGTCTACAATATTATATAGCGCATTAACCATCATTCCTAATATAGCTGGTATCGAAAATTGAATTAATAATTTAAATGGTTTCTCATTTCTTAATAGCTCTTCTCTATCTTTCATTTATGTCACTCCTTTCGCTGTCTTGAATTTTGCACAATTTGTATAGTATATCACGAAGCTTATGTAAAAAAAAGAGATTTCCTTATGTTAATGTAAGGAAATCTCTTCAAAATACTTATTTGTTTTCTAATCTCTCATATAAATCAACAAACTCTTCCGCAAGTTGTTGGAAACTCATTGAAGTCATTAAGTGATCTTGAGCATGTACTAATAATACGCCCATTTCTACTTTTTCTCCACTTGCTTCTTGATGAATTAATTCTGTTTGGAATCCATGCGCTTTATGCATTTCTTGCTTAGATTTCTCCAAGAAATCTCTTGCCTCTTCAATATTCCCAGCCTTAGCTGCTCTAATCGCTTCAAAGGCTAATCCTTTTCCATCTCCCGCATGTGCTATAATCCCAAATGCTATTTCTACCATTCTATCGTCCATTTTATTATCTCCTAGTTTTCTTTATAATTAGTTAATTTAATTTGTTTCACTTCTAAAAATTTCTTAACTTTAGAATCTGTTAAAATACTATACTCTTTCATACGTTGTATCCCGTATGAAGTTTTTTGAGTTAAATATTCATCTACAAAAGCCGGGTGGCTCATCAAGTCTACACACGCATATTCTCTGATATGTGCTATATTCAGTTCAAAATAATCATCTCTTACTTGTTCTCCATAAAAACTATCTATAAGAGGAATTACCTTATCATACTGAATATCTGTTTCAAATCCACCTCTAATAGGTAATTGATATTTATCAACAAGCTGCTTAATAACAGGTGCTAAATTCTTTAATGTATGCACATGATGATGTGAATCTAGATGGCTAATTACTATACCAGCTTCTTTTACCTTTTCTATCTGTGCACAGAATTCTTCATAAACTTCCTGTAAGTCAAATTGCTCTACAAGCTCATTCGTTATTCTTCTATAAAAATAACCCGTTTCATCCACGATTGTTTTAGCACAGGATAGAATAGGTTTCTCTAAACTGAGCGTTAGATGCACTCCACATCCCAATCCTGGATTCTCTTTTAGTAGTTTCACGGCATGCTCAAACCCTGGCATACCTGCCATTATTGTACAAGATCTGACTATTCCATTCTGATAGGCTGAAATAATCCCATAATTAACAGCTTCACAAAACCCCATATCATCTGCATTAACAATTAATTTAGTCATTTCTTTCACCTACTTATTAAATTGTGGTAAGTGTTCTTTATGTGCTTCTATCATTTCATCTAAAATAACTTGCGCTAAATCATCTGATGGAATAAGTGGATTGATGCATAATGCTTGTAAAGCAGCACTATAACTGCCTTCTACTGCTGCTTGAGCTGCTAATATTTCAAATGCTTTAATTTGTGTTACTAGACCACTCACAGCTACCGGTAAATACCCCATAGATAATGGCTTTGGACCTTCTTTAGTAATTACACAGCTGACTTCTACTGCTGACTCATCTCTAAAGTCTCTAATTGCTCCATTATTTAGTGTATTTACAACTTGGATATCTCCTTTGTCATTATAGATAGAGCTAATTAAATTACAAGCTGCATCACTATAATATGCACCACCGCGTTTTTCTAATTGTGGTGGTTTGATATCTAAGTTAGGGTCTTTATAAAGTTCAAACAAGTCATCTTCTAAAGCTTTAACTGTTTCCCCTCTTGTTTTTCCTTCTTTAAATGCTTCTAGTTCCTCTTCTAACATCTCATTTGTTTTATAATAGTAACGATGATATGGACATGGTACTACACCTAGTCCTCTAATGAATTCTGCATTGAAAGGAATTTCTTTAATGTTTTGCATTGTAATAGATGAATCTACAAACTTTTCAATAGCTTCTTTGGTAACATCTTTTCCATCTAATGCAACATTTAACCCATATACCATATGGTTAAGCCCTGCAAAGTCCATACGGATTCTATCACTTTCTACACCAAAAGCTTTAGCTATTCCATTTTTTACACCTATTGGTACATTACATAATCCAATATACTTTTTAAAATTAGTATATCTAAATACTGTTTCTGTAATAATTCCTGTAGGATTTGTAAAGTTAATCAACCAAGCATTTGGACATAGTTCTTCTATATCCTTAATGATTCCTAAGATAACTGGTACAGTCCTAAGCGCCTTAAATAAACCTGCTGCCCCATTAGTCTCTTGGCCAATTACCCCATGTGATAAAGGAATTCTCTCATCTTTTATTCTAGCATTTAATAATCCTACTCTTAGTTGAGTCGTTACAAAGTCTGCATCTTTAAGTGCTTCTCTTCTATCTAGTGTTAAATGGATAGTCATATCTACACCAGCTTTTTCTACCATTCTCTTGGCTAGATTTCCTACTGTCTCTAATTTTTCTTTTCCCGCCTCTATATCTACTAACCATAATTCTCTAACTGGTAATTCATTATACCTTTTAATAAATCCTTCTACTAACTCTGGGGTATAACTAGATCCGCCCCCAATAGTAACGATTTTAAGTCCTTGTTTCATAACTCTCACCTTTTGCTTTCTATTTTTAGGTAAATAAAAAATAGAGAGAAATCCCTCTATCTTTTATTGTTGCATCTCACGTCTTGCATCTATTCTTTC
>JBOFPL010000079.1:0-11846 GCA_051659885.1 Cellulosilyticaceae bacterium | reverse complement strand
TCTTTGTAGGTTAAATCTGTAATATGTTCAGGCGCTCCCCCTGATTCATTACAATACGTACTATTTGGGAAAAGTACTTCTTTTATCTTTCTAAAAATAACCTCCTCTGGTGAAGAAAAGGCTCCCTTCATCTCATTATATACAACCCCCTTATATTCTAATGGTGCTTCTTCACTCTCTAAATGATATCTCCAGCCTTCTTGCATTAGGATATATTTGTTTTTATAAATATTAGGGAAGAATACTGCATCTAAATAGACATCCATTAGATTATGAAAATCTGTATCATTTTGACTAGATATAGGATATAAGGTTTTATCTGGATAAGTCATTGCATTCAGATAAGTGTTTAATGAACCTTTGGCTAATTCTACGAATGGATCTTTCAATGGAAACTTTCTAGAACCACAAAGTACAGAGTGTTCTATGATATGAGGAACTCCCGTGCTATCTGAAGGCGGTGTTCTAAATCCTATTCCAAAACTTTTATGGGGATCCTCGTTTGCAATATACATAACTTTAGCTTTTGTTTTATCATGGGTATATAAGTAAACTGTTCCATCTATTTCTTTAATATACTCAGTATTTTCAAGGGTGTATCCTTTTATTATTTTTTGACTCATCTTATTCTCCTTACTCTATTAGTTCTATATAGCATAATTATAGTCCTTAGTTTAATCTTTGTCTACTTTTCTACTAATCCCTTCTCTAAAAGCTCACTTACTGTAATGAAAGTAATTCCTTCTTTTTGCATTTGAGGAATCAGTTCTTTTAATGCACTTGCTGTATGAGGCCCTTTTTGTGGTCCAACATGACCTATTCCTATGGCATAACCTTGCTCCTTAGCTATTTCTTCTAGTTCTCTAAGCTTACCCTTTACATGTTCTGTACTAGGTGTATTGTCCAAAAAAACACTTCTTTTTAAAAAAGGCATTCCATTTATCTTAGTATATTTTTCAGATAAAGTCGTATTAGTAGTCCCACTATCTACAAAATAAAGTTGATTTATTGCAGCAAACTTCATTAATGCCTTTACAATGACCTCATTTTTCATTGCTTTGGATCCCATATGGTTGTTCATCCCTTTAATATAAGGTAAATCTTGCTGAGCTTCATTTAATATTTTTAGAACTTGTTCTTCTGACATCCCTACCGTAATACCTTTAGGTCCTAACCAATTTTTCTTTCCCTTTTCAGGCTCTAAAGGAACATGTAAAATAACTTCTTTATCCGCGGCATGTAATTTTTCTGCATCTTGTTTATCAAAAGGCATACCTGGTATAACTGCCCCAGTTAAAGGAATAGGCAATTTAAGCATTTCATCTGAACCTGCCATGTTATTTCCCCAATCATCAATTATAATAATGACATAAGCGGGTTTTTGAAAATCATTCATGCTTTCCGCCTTAGAGGATACGCAGCTAGCCATACTACTGACACCCAGTATTCCTATACACATTATTTTTCTCAATAAATTCCTACGTTTTTTCATATAAGTAATTACTCCTTATTTAATTTTCCTAAGCGTAGTTCTTAGTATGTGTATAAAGACTAAAAAAAATAACACTTGTATCTTACAAGTGTTATTTGATATTTTCTAAAAATTTTTCTCTGCATTCCCAAGAACAGAAAAAATATTCCTTCCCATCTTTCAAGATTCGGTAAGCCTCTTTTTTCTCCACTTCATTCCCACAAATAGAGTCTATCACTAAATCCTTTTTTTCAGCTGGTACTATAGGCGGAAAGGCTTCATTCTCTATTACTTTTACTTGCCCATTTACAATAGAGATTCCCTTTACATTAGGATTATCTTTATTCAACTTAATTACTTTACGTATTTTAAACATATAGCGAATCATATTAAATAAACTTACTAACATAAAAAATAAAAATATATTTAAGAAAATTTCCATTTCATCACCTTCTCCTTAAAGAAATAATGTCATTGTACTACATAAATATGAATTTTTTTTGAATTTTAAGCCAATAAATAAAAAGGCTTTAAGAAAATTTCTTAAAGCCTTTTTTCTATCCTATTCGTTTAAAAGCTTGTTCTAAATCTTCTATAATGTCTTGTACATTCTCAATTCCTACACTTAAGCGAATCATCGTTGGACTAATACCACAGCTTACAAGCTCTTCATCTGACATTTGTCTATGGGTAGAACTTGCCGGATGGAGAACTGCCGTTCTGGCATCTGCTACATGTACTACAATATTAGCAAGCTTCAAACTATCCATAAATTGAATAGCTTCTTCTCGTGTTCCTTTAATGATAAAAGAAATAACTCCACTTGCCCCTTTAGGCAAATATTTTTTCGCCTTTTCATATTGACTATCACCTTCTAACAAAGGATAGTTCACACTTTCTACTTTTCCATGCTCTTTAAGGTATTTAGCAACCTCTAATGCATTTTGTGAATGTCTTTCCATTCTTAGGTGAAGGGTTTCTAATCCTAAGTTAGTTAGAAAAGCATTTTGAGGACTTAAATAATTCCCCATATCTCTAATAAATTGTACACGTGCTTTTGTAATATATGCAGCTTCACCAAACGCTTCTGTATAAGCTAATCCATGATAGGATGGGTCAGGTTCTGTAAAACTTTTAAATTTGCCATTTGTATAATCAAATTTCCCACCATCAACAATTACCCCACCTACGCTTGTAGCATGGCCATCCATATATTTAGTGGTAGAATGTGTAACAATATCTGCTCCATGCTCTAATGGTCTACATAGATACGGCGTAGCAAAAGTATTATCAATAATAAGTGGCAAACCATAGCTATGTGCAATATCTGCCCAATAAGCAATATCTGTTACAACTAAAGCTGGATTGGCTATAGTTTCCCCAAAAATAGCTTTTGTATTAGGCCTAATAGCAGCAGCTACCTCTTCTTTTGTTGCTTCTGCAGAAACAAAAGTTACTTCTACTCCCATTTTTTTCAAAGTAATTGCAAATAGATTATATGTTCCCCCATAGATTGTATTAAGTGAAACAAAATGATCTCCAGCTTCACATAGGTTAAGTACCGCTACCATTGAAGCTGCTTGCCCTGAAGATGTGCAAAGTGCACCCACTCCCCCCTCCAGCACAGCAATTTTATTTTCTAATGCTTCTACCGTGGGGTTACTGATCCTTGAATACATATGCCCTGGTACTGATAAATCAAATAATTTCGCTACATGTTCTGTCGAATCATATTTATATGTTGTACTTTGATAAATAGGTAAAACGCGTGGTTGTCCATTCTCAGGAACATATCCCCCTTGTATCAAATTAGTTTCTATTTTCCAGTTTGACATGTTTTAAAACTCCCCTTTTCTCCACTGAACTATATGTACTTTAAGAAATCTTTATCTGCCTCTTCTTGATCTTCTGTTGTTTCTGTTAATTGCAATTCTTGCTCAACTTCTATGCCACTTTGTTCCTCTGCAGCATTTGCTGCTACTTCAATATGTTTTGCAAATACTTTTTGTACAAAGTATGAGAGCATAGCTACAATAAGTGCTGGTAACACAAATGTTAATATTGGAATCATTAATGTTGCAATATTAAGTACTACAATCGTTACAATAAGCATTAAACTTGTTAATAAATGTTTATGTGTCAGCACAAATGCTGTCATAAAAATATTAGGAAGTTTCATATAAAATCTTGATAATAAAGCAAGTACATAAATACTAATCACACATACTTCTGCTATAAAGAAAATAGCTACTCCCGTAAGTAAAACTGGAGCTCGTCCACCATACGCAACGATAATACTTAAATACATTGATGCACTCATCCATAATAGCCCTAAAACAATAGTTATTGGTACAGACTGCTTAAAGTTTTGCTTAAAGCTTTTAAAGAAATCTCTTGTTACATAGACATCTTCTTCTCTTACCTTTTTACCGTAAACATAAAATAATGAACTTGTTGATGCCCCTATTGTAATAATTGGGATACAGCATACAAACCAATATAATGTTAAAATCATAATATCGGCTAATTCTGTTCCTATTCTATAAACAGGACCATCCATATCAAATATTCTCATTTTTATTCCTCCTTTGATGCAAACAACTTTAGTAATTTAAGTATACTATAGAATTTCTTTTTTTTCTATTGTATTTTAGGACAAATTATCTAAGTAATTATTTGTTATCTGCACAAAACTTTTGTTTTATCTTTCTATTTCCATTTTAATAAATTTTTATGTAGAAATTATATTTATCTATTGCATTTTTATTTTAATAATGTATAATTATACATAAATTATTATATTTATTAACTAGGGAGGGTTTTATATTATGAAAGAAAAAGTTGTTTTAGCCTATTCTGGTGGATTAGATACTTCTGTTATTATTCCATGGCTTAAAGAGAACTATAACTTTGATGTTATTGCTGTTTGTATCAATGTTGGTCAAGATGCTGAATTAGTAGGACTTGAAGAAAGAGCACTAAGTATGGGCGTAAGTAAAGTATACGTTGAAAATGTAAAAGATGAATTTATGAAAGAATATGTTTTCCCCATGATTCAATCTGGTGCTATTTATGAATCTAAATATTATCTAGGCACCTCCATTGCACGTGCTGTTATCGCCAAAACACTCGTTCGCATTGCACTCTTAGAAGGCGCTACCACTATTTGTCACGGTTGTACAGGAAAGGGCAATGACCAAATTCGCTTTGAGTTAGGTATTGCTGCTCTTGCACCACAGCTTAAAGTCATTGCACCTTGGCGTATCTGGGATATTTCATCCCGTGAGGAGGAAATCGCTTATCTTGAAGAACGCGGACTGCCTATCCCGATGAAAAAAGAAGATAGTTATAGTCGTGACCGTAATATGTGGCATATCTCTCATGAAGGTCTAGAGCTTGAAGATCCTTGGTGTGCACCTAACTATGAATCCCTTCTAAAACTTGGTGTATCACCTGAATCAGCACCTGATGAGCCTACATATATTACCCTTACATTTGATCAAGGTATCCCGACTCATCTGAATGATGAGGCACTCGATCCTTCTACACTTCTTGAAAAACTTAATAGTTTAGGAGGTGCAAACGGTATCGGCATTGAGGATATCGTAGAAAATCGCGTAGTCGGTATGAAATCTAGGGGTGTTTATGAAACACCAGGTGGTACAATCCTTTATAAAGCTCATGAAGAATTGGAACACCTTACTCTTGACCGAGAAACTTATCGTTTCAAACAAAATGTAGCACTTGAGTACGCTGATTTGATCTATAACGGCAAATGGTTTACCCCACTTCGTGAAGCTTTACAAGCTTTTGTCACAAGTACTCAAAAGGTTGTTACAGGAACTGTTAAGCTTAAGCTTTATAAAGGTAATATTGTCCCTCAAGGTGCTAAGTCTCCTTACTCTCTTTATAGCGAAGACCTAGCTAGTTTTACGACTGGCGATCTTTATGATCACAAGGATGCGGGCGGCTTTATCACACTTTATGGGTTATCCCTCAAAGTGCGTGCACTCATGGAACAAAATCTTAATAACTAGGAGTGATATTATGAAACTTTGGGGCGGACGCTTTACCAAAGAAACCGATACTTTAACAGACCATTTTAATTCTTCCATATCTTTTGATGCTAGATTATATAAACAAGATATTTTAGGCAGTCATGCCCATGTTGCCATGTTAGCAAAGCAACAAATTATTTCTCCTGAAGAATGTAAAAATCTTCAAGACGCACTTTTAGTGCTTCTTGAAGATATAGAGAAAGGTGATATTACCTTTAATATCAAAGCTGAAGATATTCATATGAATATCGAATCTATCTTAATTGCTCGTTTAGGTGATGTGGCTAAAAAAATTCATACTGGTCGTAGCCGAAACGACCAAGTTGCACTTGATATGCGCCTTTATATTCGTAGTGAACTCCAAGCCATCAAACAACTTATTCAGTCACTTTTAGAAACACTCATTTCACTTGCTGAAAATCACACCGATACACTTATGCCTGGTTATACTCATTTGCAACGTGCACAACCTATCACGTTTTCCCATCATCTTATGGCTTATTTTGAAATGTTTAAACGTGATTACCTTAAAATAGATTTTGCTATTTCTATGGCTAATAGTTGTCCCTTAGGATGTGGTGCCTTAGCAACTACTACGTACCCTTTAGATAGAACCTATACTGCTGCTCTTTTAGATTTTGAAAATGTTTGTGAAAATAGCCTAGATGGCGTATCTGATCGTGATTTTTGCTTAGATACACTCTACTGTATTGCAATGACTATGATGCATCTTAGCCGCTTCTCAGAAGAGATTATTCTATGGAATTCTCATGAATTCCGATTTATCGAACTTGACGATGCCTATAGCACGGGTAGCTCAATCATGCCTCAAAAGAAAAATCCTGATATTGCAGAGCTAGTTAGAGGAAAATGTGGTAGGGCATACGGTAATCTAATAGCACTCTTAACAACTATGAAATCTCTTCCTTTAGCCTATAATAAAGATATGCAAGAAGATAAAGAAAGTGTATTTGATAGCATTGATACGCTCAAAATGTGCCTACCTATTTTTACCGCTATGCTGAGTAGTCTCACCATTAACACAACTCAAATGTATCAAAGTGCCTGCTCTGGATTTACTAATGCAACAGATGCCGCCGATTATTTAGTCAAAAAAGGGCTTCCTTTCAGAGATGCCCATGCTGTTATTGGTGAATTAGTCCTCTACTGTACGCAAAAGAATATTGGCCTTGAGCATCTTTCTCTTTCTGAGTATCAGATGATTCATCCTTTATTTGATCAAGACATTTATAATGCTATTTCGCTTCTTACATGTGTTAAAGACCGTAATGTCATAGGTGGACCAAGCCCTGTTGCAGTTAATAATCATATTGAAAAAGCTAAATATTTTTTGCAAACTTTAATTTAGAAAAGGAGTTTCCGCTTATGCGGAAACTCCTTTTCTAAATATGTATTTATTATGCTACTTCTATCACTTCTGTTTCATAGCCACATTGTGTACAATGGTAACCTGTAACCTCTCCATTAACTAAATCTACTTCTTCACAAAATCCCTCTAAACTATTACACTTAGGACAATTCCCCATGCTGTCACCCCCTCTTATATGCCACTTACTTATTCACCTTATCACATTTTTATTAACTTTGTAAATAATGCATCAAAAACTTATATTCCCGGTTTTTTTTATACAACATTTTAGATTTTTAGTAATTCTATTAACTCACATTTTCAATATAGCTGATAAGGGGACTCGAACCCCTGACCCACGCATTACGAATGCGTTGCTCTACCTACTGAGCTATATCAGCAATGAGTATTTTACTCCCCTTTATAATATCAGACTATTTTATTTTTTTCAATATATTTAGTATGCTTTCTTATAATTATTTTACTATCCATCTATTTGTTTTTATATTTCTCTCTATAAAAACTATTTTTCAAATATAGTATCTATAGAGAGAATAACCTACACTATGACCTTATAAATCTTTTTATTATTTAGATTTAGTCTTTTTATCTTTTCTAATAACTGAAGTAGCTTCTTTATGTAATTTAAACACGGATATTGCTAATGGCGGCACACTAATCTTTATACTATATTTTTGATTATTCCATGCCATATCCTCAGCAGTAACTTGTTTATTTACTTTACCGCTTCCTCCATAAATCAGCTCATCACTACTTAAGACTTCTCTATATTCTCCTAACCGATCTACACCCACTCTATATTCATCCCATACTTGAGGTGTAAAATTAATCACAATAATTAATTTATCTTTTTCCTTTATTCCTTTTCTTATGAAAGAAATAACACTACTTTCCTTATTGTCGCAATCAATCCACTCAAATCCTTCATAAGAATCATCTATTTCCCATAAACATCTATTTTTTCTATAAAATTCATTAAGTTTACCTACGTATTGACGCATCTGCTCATGTAATTCATATTGTAACAGGTCCCAATCTAATCCTCTAGCCTCACTCCACTCTCTCGTTTGCGCAAATTCATTTCCCATAAAAAGCATTTTTTTACCAGGATGCATATACATATACCCATATGCTGCTCTTAGGTTGGCAAACTTTTCCCATTCATCTCCTGGCATCTTATACAACATGCAACTTTTCCCATGTACTACTTCATCATGTGATAAAGCTTGTACAAAATTTTCATTAAAAGCATACATGAGACTAAAAGTAATTTTATCATGATGATATTTTCTAAATAGAGGATCTTGCTTCATGTAAAATAAGAAGTCATTCATCCATCCCATATTCCACTTAAAATCAAACCCTAATCCTTCTTGTTTAACAGGCGCCGTTACTCCTTTCCAAGAAGTAGATTCTTCTGCAATCATCATTATCCCTGGGTATTTTTCACTTACAACAGTATTCAGTTTTTTAAGGAATGCTACTGCTTCTAAATTTTCTCTTCCTCCCAATCGATTAGGAATATATGCTCCACCTTCTCTACCATAATCTAGATAGAGCATAGAAGCTACTGCATCTACTCTTAACCCATCTAAATGATAATAATCTAACCAATTCAACGCACTTGCTATCAAAAAAAGTGAGACTTCTGGTCTTCCATAGTTAAAAATAAGCGTTCCCCATTGTGGATGATTAGCCTGCAATGGATTGAGATGTTCATATAAAGCCGTTCCATCAAACTTTTCAAGCGCAAAAGCATCCTTAGGAAAATGTGCAGGTACCCAATCTAACAAAACACCTACTCCCTTACTATGCATTGTATCCACAAAATATCTAAAGTCATCTGGTGTTCCATATCTACTCGTTGGTGCAAAGTATCCCGTTACTTGATACCCCCATGACCCATCAAAAGGATGTTCCATGACCCCTAATAATTCTACATGTGTGTAGTTCATCTCCACTAAGTATTTAGCTAGTCCGTCTGCGATTTCTCTATACGTGTAAAATTCTCCATTCTCATGCTGTTTCCATGAACCTATATGCATTTCATAAATCGAAACAGGTTGGCCTGTATATTTTTTGGTTTCTCTATTTTCTAGCCATTTTTGATCATGCCACTTATAACGATTCATATCATATACTTTAGAAGCGTTCTGAGGCCTCAACTCACTCCAATTGGCATACGGGTCTGATTTATAAAGAATAACATCTTCTTTCGTTTTAATCTCATATCTATAACTATCTCCCTGTACTAGTCCAGGTATAAAAATTTCCCAAACTCCACTTTTCTCTAATAACCTCATAGCATGTCTTCTACCATCCCAGTTATTAAATGCACCTACTACACTCACTCTTTTTGCAAAAGGTGCCCATACTACAAAACTTACTCCTTCTACTTGATCAACTGTAGTAAAGTGAGCCCCCATCTTCTTATAAATCTCAAAATGGTTACCTTCTGTAAATAAATATAAATCTAACTCTGTTAAACTACTTACAAATTGATAGGGATCTACATAACTCCATTGATTACCATTTTGATCTTCACATTCTAATTTATATGGAAATTTATTTCTTCTTCTTCCCATAATTCCTTCAAAATATCCCTCATCTTGCATCTGTAAAGGGTATTTTTTTGTTTCATCCTGCATATGTACAACGGTTATGCGATGAGCTGAAGGACAAAAGACTCTTACACTTAACCTTTCTTTCTCTCCTATGCACTCCTGGTGCATTCCTAAATAGGCATGGGGATTCTTTGACTCCCCTTTCTTAATTGCTATTATTTGATTCATGTCTTTCCCCCCTTTGTTACTATTTTAATGCAATTATATCAATTTTTCAATTAATTAATCCATATTTTTACATTCTAGCTATTTATAGCTTGTCAATTTGAAAAAAATTGTATATTCTTATTAGAGATGACTTTTGAAAGGAGACTTTTTATGAACAAAAATCAATCCTCTGTATTTGCAGCTATTTCATATTCTTATATTTCTTTTATAGATGAATATTTAAATCTCTTAAAAAACCCTCTTTATTCTACTATTCACTATTTAGATGAAGAAACAGCTGAAATCGGACAAGAAATGAAAACACTCTTTTTATCTCTTTCTACCCTTATTGGTGCTGAAGGTGATTTTAAAGAAGCTTATGCAAAAAAATTAGTAGGTTTTAGATATACATTAGAAACCAAATATCGTATCCTCAACGCCTATAAAAGAGAGCTTCAACATCTCTCTGCTCTAAAAAACTTAGAAAATGCTTCTGCTGAATCTTGTTATGAAGAGTTTGGTCTAAGCCCTGAAGATGCGCTCACTATGGATTTCGACAGATTAGCGGAAGACTGTAGTACTTTTGTTTTTGCAAGCAAAAATCCTATGGACCGCCAAATGAATGCTTCTACACTTTTACCATTTATTCCAATGCGTATGACTAAAGATAGTTTTTTAACTTATGTAGAAAAAAGTATTAATAAAATAACCATAGAAGATACCAAAGCAAGTGCTGGGCTCCTTGTATCTATCCTCAAACAACTTTTATCAGGCTCTCTTTATGAGGCTTATGGTTCACAGTATAGTGATATAGCTACTTCTATTGATGAAATTAGTGAGATTAAAGATTTAGAACAATTCTTTGAAGAAGCTGAACTACTTGATGAACTCATTGATCACGCTACTCAAATTGTTAATGGACTCTATAAAGTGATTTGTACTTTTAGTAATCTCCTTATTTATGATGGACTTACTTTTGAAACCTTAACAGATATGCATGTAAGTTTCTACGACTTATACTGTAGTATTCAAGGTATTCTTTCTCAATCTGAAGATGCAGATATCTTCTTAGAAACGCTCCCTGAACGTGTCAATGAAATTAAAGAGCAACTTTATACTGCTTATCAAAAAGCATGTCAGTCTAGTGATATCGATCCACTCTTCTCATTAATTCAAACTTATCTAATGATGGATATTTCACACGTATTTGGCTTTGATACAGCTAAACACCCAACTTATTCCCTAGAAGTCAATGAAGTGCTCAAAGAGTTCTTGGGTGAATTAAAAGAGTTTTTAAATGCACTTGCTCCAAGAGAACGCAAACTACGTATGCAATACTTTATGAGTGTGATTCCTCTTTCTATGAATCAAGAGACATTCACTAAATATGTGCTTCAAGGCTTCAAAAACACAGCTGATCCATCACGTAATTTATTTACTGCTATGTATCTTAGCAACGCCCTAGAAGCTGGCGGCTATTTCGAAGCCCTTTCTAATGAAGGCGAAGAGCAGCATTATGTAGATGATGCTGCTTGGTTAGATGAATTAGATGATTATCCACATGCGCATCATCACCATGAGTGTGGATGCGGAGATGATTGCAATTGTGATCATGACGATCCGAACCATAGCTGCACTTGTGGTCACGACCATCACTAAATATAAAAAAGCGGACATTACAGATAATAATGTCCGCTTTTTATATTAAACTTCTATTCCTACCATATTCATTAGATACTTAGCATTAGTGGATGTGGAAGGCCCTTGTTTTAATCGATAATCAAATACTATGCTATTTTTTTCATAACACTCTGTAAAGTGGTAGTTCTTTATTCTATCTTCCTTTGCAAGTGCACAAAGTTCTAAATCATGTGTTGTTAATGCTCCTATTGCACATTTATGATTTAAGGATTTCAGTACACTTTTAGCACCTTCTATTCGGTCAATAGAATTGGTCCCTCTAAAAATTTCATCTATTAAGAAGAGTATGTTTGTTTCTTCCTTAGAGGCATCTATTATTTGCTTAATACGCATAAGTTCTGCATAAAAAGTAGATAGCCCTTCTTTTAAGTCATCCCTAATACGCATAGATGTATAAATTTCAAATTTGGAGCAGACTAATGTCTTAGCACATACCGGCCCCCCACAATAAGCTA
>JBOFPL010000078.1:0-12504 GCA_051659885.1 Cellulosilyticaceae bacterium | reverse complement strand
TATAGAAAGAAGCTCTGGAGCTATAAGCTGAAAATCACTTAACAGTGGAGTAAGCCTATGGGGTCATTCCCTTAAAGATGATAGAGGGGTCTAAGTAATTAGACAACTTAGGTGGTAACGCGGAAGTACATCCTTTCGTCCTAAGCATATTAGGGCGAAGGGATTTTTTTATTATAAAAAAATAAAACAATAAAACAAAAGAAAGAGGGATTATAAATGAGTTTACAAAAATTAGCTGATGTGATTTTCCCAAACATCGACAAAACACCAGAATACTATATCAATAAGTATCCAGCAAGAAACCTACCAGAAGGAGCTAGAGTAACAAGATATGCACCAAGTCCAACTGGATTCCAACATATCGGAGGGGTATTCGCAGCATTAGTGGCTGAGCGAGTAGCTACTCAAAGTGGTGGTGTTTTCTATCTGAGAATAGAAGATACAGATACAAAGAGAGAAGTAGAAGGTGCTATTGAAGATACAATCAAAACAATGCACAAATATGGTATGGATTTTAATGAAGGTATGACAGGTGAAGACTCATCAAAAGGTGAATACGGTCCATACAGACAAAGCGAGAGAGAAGAAATCTATAAAACATTTGCAAAAGACCTCATCGCAAAAGGTTTAGCTTACCCATGTTTTGCAACACCAGAAGAGCTCAATGAACTTCGTGAAAGACAAACAGCGGAAAAAGTAACACCAGGATACTATGGAGAATACGCAACATACCGCAATCTTTCTGCTGAAGAAGCTTTAGCTAAAATTGAAGCAGGTAACCAATACATCATTCGTTTAAAATCACCTGGTAATCCAGAAAACAGAGTAGAGTTTACTGACCTGATCAAAGGTGAAACTTCATTCCCAGAAAACAATCAAGATATCGTAATCATCAAAGGGGATGGACTACCAACTTACCACTTTGCACATGCAATTGATGATGCTTTAATGCATACAACACATGTAACACGTGGTGAAGAGTGGTTATCATCTCTTCCAATTCACGTACAGTTATTTGAAGTATTAGGATTACCTAGACCACAATATGGACATATCCCAACAATCATGAAAACAGAAGGTGGATCAAAACGTAAACTTTCTAAGAGAAAAGATCCAGAAAGTGCTGTAACTTACTATGATGAAGAAGGATATCCAGTAGTATGTGTAATCGAATATCTTCTTAATATCATCAACTCAACATATGAAGAATGGAGAGCTGAAAACCCAACTGCTGACTATCATGAGTTCCCAGTAGTACTTGATAAAATGAGTAAGAGTGGTGCGTTATTTGATATCATTAAATTAAATGATGTAAGTAAAGATATTATTGCAAGAATGCCAGGGGTAGAAGTATATGACCGTTATATAGCATGGGCAAAAGACTTTGCACCAGAAATGTATGCATTAGTGACAGCAAATGAAGCAGCAGCTAAAGCATTCTTTAGTATTGATAAAGAAGGTCCAAAGCCACGTAAAGACTTTGCAAAATGGTCAGAAGTAAAAGAAAAAATCTTCTACCTATTTGATGAACTCTTTGATGGAGAAACAGTAGAGCAAATTGAACTACCAAAAACAGTAACAGTTGAATCAGCTAAAGCGATTATTGAAGCTTATGCAAAAGCATACAATCATAATGTAGAGTCTCAAGAAGCGTGGTTCGAAGAACTTAAAGCACTTGGATTAGAATTAGGATACTGTGCAAATAGAAAAGACTACAAAGCAAATCCAGAAGCTTATAAAGGAATGGTTTCAGATGTAGCTGGAGCAGTAAGAGCAGCTATTACACATAGAAGTAATACACCAGACCTTTATACAATTATGCAAATTCTTGGAGCAGAAAAAGTTCAAGAGAGATTTAATAAGTTTTTAAGTTTATAAGATTAAAGAGCAACCGTATGAATAGGGTTGCTCTTTTTTTAAGTTAATTTATTAAACTAAAAAAATAATAAAATACTCATAAAATTTAATATTTAGTACGATATATAATGAAAGGAAAAGTTTAGATAAAATAAAGGGGAAATATATGAGACAGAAGGAAAAGAAAAAAAGGTTAAATAGAGTCAAGAATTTCAACATGGCTAATAGAAGTCTTCAAAAAAAGGCAGTAGGCAAAGTGGGGATTATTACATTAATAGGATTTTTTATTCTTAGTTACATAATCTTATTGAGTACGCATACGATTATTTTAGAGCTAATAGATAATACTGTAGCATATACAACTAGATTACATAAAACCAATATTGAAAATATAGTAGAAAATGAATATAAAGTACTTAGGGTATTGGCGAATAAAGCAGATATTAAAGGGTTTGTAAGAAGTGTTGAAAAACAACAAGTAGAGGATAAAGATAAACTTGCTATCAGAAAAGAATTAGTAGAAATGGCGACTCAAGATAGTAAGTACGAAAGACAATATTTTATATTGGATGAAAAAGGGAAAACAATTTTGCATCGAAATTTGAGTATGGAAGGAATTGATCTTGGAGGAAAAGACTATATTCAGGCAGCGCTAGATTCACGAAGTCCAGTAGCGAGTGAATTGCTAATATCAGAGGCAGGAGTACCAAGTGTTCATTTAGCGATGCCAATTATAAGTGATTCTAATGATGTAATTGGTGTAGTGGTAAGTTATATAGAAGCAGCTTACTTAAGTGGTATGTTACAAAGTGAAAATCTTTTTGATTCAGAGAATACGTATCCTATTATATTAGATGGCTGGGGAAATATTTTGGCACATCAAGATTTAGAGCAAATAGGGAAAAGAGCACCTGTAGAATTAACACAAGGTTTATCAGCAGAAATTTTAAGAGATAAAGAAAAAGTAGGGACAATTGAATCATATACTTATAATGAAATACCAAAAAGTGCGAAATATCAAAGTATCGCTAAAACAGATTGGATTGTCTATACTACGGTGAGCAATGAAGAAGTATTCAGTGGTATAAGGGCTACATTACTTAAAACGTTGGTAATTTTAACGATAAGTATTTTAGGGGTAGTGCTTATTGTGCTTTATCAGATTTTAAAAGGGATACTAAGCCCGATAAAGCGTGTAACAGAACTAATGAAAGAAACAGAAACCTTAAAAATTAGTGAGGAATTAGAAGATAAACAAATTATTAAGTTTAGTAAAGTACAAGATGAGACAGGGAAACTTTCTAATGGGCTATTACAAATTAGAAAAATACTTAGACAGCTTGTAGAACAACTAAGTATAAGTAGTGAGAAAGTGAATTTGAAGATGGATAGTGTACAACAATCTATTTTGGAAATTAATAAAAATGCAGAAGAGAACATGGCTGTTATTCAAGAGTTACATGCTGGACTAGAAGAAACCAGTGCAATCACAGAAGAAGTAGCGAGTGCAATGGAAGAAGTCAATATGCAGGGACAAGAAATACAAAATCTGATGATAGAAGGGCAAGAAATAGCTTTACATATAGATGAAAAAGTAAAAGTTTTAAAGAATGAAAATGAGATAAGAGCGATTAACTTCAAGCAAGAGTGTGAGATAATAGGAGATCAATTAGCACAAGCGATTGAAAAATCAGAGGTTATTAAAGAAGTTAATTTACTTACTGAAAGTATTAAGAGTATCACAGCTCAAACTAATTTATTAGCACTTAATGCTGCGATAGAAGCAGCTAGAGCAGGTGAGCAAGGTAGGGGATTTGCGGTTGTGGCAGATGAAGTGAGAAAGTTAGCCAACCAATCAAGTGAAGATGTTAAACAAATAGAAAAAGTGTTAGGACAAGTTTTTGAGGCTATTATAGAATTGAAAGGAACTTCTAATAATACTTTAGCATTTATCAATACACAGATGAGTAGCATGATTGAAGAGATGGTTCAATTGTCTAAAGAATATAAAGGGGATTCGGATACGATTAAAGAATTGGTGGAAAGAATTGCACACAAAGCGATGCTTATCGAACAACATACAGGGAATGTAAGTAAAGGTGCTCAGGAAATAGCTATAGCAGCAGATGAGAATGCTCAAGGAGCAGGAGAAATTGCTAAGCAAACAACTGAGATTACAGATAGAATTTCAGAAGTAAGTAAGTTAGCAGAAGAAACTAAGCAAGATATTTTGAAGGTAATAGAGGTAGTTAATCAATTTGAATAATAAATTTTAGAGGAGTGCAGAGACACTCCTTTTTTTATAAGAAAAAATAATTTCTAAACATAAAATTTTTAAAAAGATATATATATTAATATGGACGAGTTTTTAGATAAATAAAGATAGGAGGATAAAAATGAAGAAAAAAGGGTTAGCTATAAGTACGATGATTAGTACAGTAGGATCTGTCGCTACCAGATTAATTGGTATGTGGATGATGATTTATATATCTAATAAAATTGGACCAGAAGGAGTTGGTCTCTATCAACTGGCTATGACTATTTATAGTATGGCATATATGATTGCTTCGGCAGGAATTATTACATCTGTTTCAAAGTTGGTAGCGGAAGAAATTAGTAGAGGTTGGGGGTATAGGGCTAGAAAGGTAATGAATACATTTTTTATGATAGGAACTATAGCTAGCATAACAATAGCTGGTGGTGTTTTTATTTATGCAGAGCAAATTAGTTTGTATGTGATAAAAGATCCTAGAATTATCATGGGATTACGTATTTTAGCAATAAGTATACCGTTTATGACTATATCTGCTTGTTTTAAAGGATATTTTTATGCTGTAAAAAAGGTAGGCAAGCCTGCTAGCTCAGAAGTGTTTGAGCAAATTGTAAAACTTATATTAGTGATAGGATTCTTAAAAGTTTTTGCACCTAAAGGAGTAGGATATGCCTGTGCAGCTATTGGACTAGGGATTACATTAGGTGAGGTTATATCGTTTACATACATGTTAATACTTTATTTATTTGACAGGGATAGAAAAGTGGATAGAGGGATTAGACAAGGGGAAGAACAAAGCGTGCTCTTTAAGATACTTAAAGTACTTTTACCCATTTCTCTTACAGCTTATTTGGGATCAGTATTTATGCTCCTTGAAAATACTTTAATTCCTGCTGGGCTTAGAAAATCAGGGCTAACACCCGAAGAGGCAATGAGTATGTATGGAATGATTAAAGGAATGGTATTTCCAATTTTATTTTTTCCAACAGCGTTACTTGCAGCTTGTTCTACCATTCTAACACCAGAAATTGCTAGAGCAAAATCACTGAGATATAATGAAAGAATTTTGATTACATCTGGACGAATGATTCACTTTACAATGATTTTAGCCATGTTTGTGGTGAGTATCTTTAGTAATTATGGAAAAGAACTAGGGTTATTAATTTATAACAATATACAGGTAGGAATGTTATTGGAGATTTTGGTCTTGATGACTCCTTTTATGTATATGGAGATGGTTATAGATGGGATCCTTAAGGGGTTAGGAGAGCAAAATAGTTGTTTGCGATATCGTATTATAGATTCGATTATTAGGGTGGCACTTATTTATTGGCTTATTCCAGCTAAGGGAATGGCAGCTTTCGTGGGGATTACATTAATTAGTAATGTACTTACATCAGCACTTAATCTTAAACGATTAGTTCAAGTAATAGATATTAGAATTGAATTAAGTAAATGGATTATGTACCCTGCACTTTCAGCTACAGCTGCAGGGATGGTTTCAAAAGTTTTTGTACTTTATATAGTGCCAACAAACGCAGAACTCTTGATGAAAATTATGTTAGGAATAGGATTAGCAACTTGCCTATACGGAATATTCCTATTTTGGATACAAAGTTTAACAAAAGAAGATTTGGCGGTAATGAATCTTAATAGAAGATAAATGCCTTGATGTTATGTTAAGGTATTTTTTTTTGTACGGACACATAAGGTATAATGATACCTATTGCCAAAGGAGAGGAATGGATGAATCAGCAAAGTAATAGCCAGTGGATTATTGATAGCAAAGTGGGTAATGTTATAAACACAGGAACACAAGATAGGGTAGTACTGATGGGAAGATATCCTTATAAGGAGAGTAACTATGTAGAAAATTTACAACTTATAGTACAACCTGAAGGAGAAACAAAAACCAGTAACATAAAGATACCTTATACTGGATATGCGATGCAATTATTTTTAGGAGATTTCACAGGCGACGGTAAAGATGAAATTATGGTAAGAGGAGCATTTGGAGGATCAGGTGGATATGAGATAGCTGCAATTTATACTTACCAAGAGGGGAAATTTATTCAAATCTTTAATCAGGATACATTCAATGCAGATTACTATTGTAATGCAATGTATGCTGAAAATTATAAAGTAGATATTATGTGTGGGAATAAGCATTATATGATTAGTATTGCAGATAGGCCTAAGGTGTATTTAGACATGGTATATACACAAGAAGGTCAAGTTAAACCCTATACAGAGCCTGTTGTATCAGCATTAAATAGTGCATATCCTATTAAGAGTATTTATAACACATATTATAATTTATTGATTCAGCAGAGAATTATAGGAGTAGCTAATTCGGATACATTAGGAGCAATACAAACGATGGTTGATCTAAAAGATGGCCAGACTAAGATTATTTCTAAAAATTTACTTGCTTTTGGAGAAGAAGTAGATGAAATGAGAATGGTTACAAGTCTTAAGGAAGAATTAATGAGTAAGATACCTTTAGGGGCGAAAGCGATTCCTTTGGGAGAGAGAGAGCAAGATACAAGTTTTATCATAGCAGATTTAGATGGAGACCATCAGGAAGAAATTATCTTTGCATATGAACTAGGTGGGAGTGCCTATTTGAGCCTTTTCAAGCATATAGATAATCAACTGAGAGTAGTGAATCATTATAAGGGAAAAGGCAGTGCAATAAAGGATTTTGATATTATTCCCTTTAAAAATAAAAAAGATGTCTTGGTTGGATGGCAAATAAGAGAAGGATTGGGAAGATTAGAAGTATTGGAAGTTAAAAATAATAGCTTAGTAAATACAATTAAAAATGTTTTACCTCCGTATGAAATACTAGAAACAAGAGATTTTAATGAGGATGGACAAAATGAAATAGTTCTATGGATGCCACAGGTGGGTAATGCATATGATATACAAATTTATGAAAGAAATGGAAATATGCTTAAATCAACTCAAGCGTATAATAAAATATATTATCCTAAGGTGAAGGAATATTATGAAAAAAATCTAGAAACCGCACCGGATTCATCTATTTCACTCTATTATCTAGCAGATACACAATATAAGTTAGAAGAGTATGAAGCAGTAGAAAAAATAATAGATAGACTCTTAGAAATACAGAATCCATATCCTTCAATAAGGGTAATAAAAAGGCTTCAAGAGCTTACAAAAAAGAAGTTAATACAGTCGTAACGCATATCTGAAGCATATCTCAATAAGCTATCTGAGATATTTGTAAAATAAATAAGCTAAGTATGATAAAATAAAGAAAGATTCAAAAGACATAGAGCAAAATGGAGAGGACTAAGAAAGAATATGCAGTATAGATATACACTAACAAATATTAATTTAAAAAAGTTATTAAGAATGTCATTACTTATTAACCTCATTCAATTGCTACTTAGCTTAGTTGTGATAGTTTATGCAACAAAAAATATTAGTTCAGAAATTTATACACTGATTTATTTATCAGCAGGATTAACTGCTTTTAATAGTACGTTAACAGCTGTAGTATACTATTTAATTTTATATAAGAAAGAAAATAGTATGAAAGAAACGATTGGAAATTTAGAAGAGTTCAATCGTAAGTTAAGAGAACAAAGACATGACTATCTGAATCACTTACAAGTCGTATATGGTTTAATGGAATTGGATGAATTTGAAGAAGCTAAAAAATACATAGAGCCGGTATATAAGGATATTTTAAAGGTAAGTAAGGCTCTAAAGACGGCACACCCTGCTATTAATGCATTACTACAAGCTAAAATGCAGATGGCAGAAAAAGAAATGGTGAATGTATTTTTGGAAGTAAAAACAGATTTAAAACAAATAAGCATAGAACCATGGGAATTATGTAAAGTAGTATCGAATATCGTGGATAATGGGATACGAGCATTAGGAGAAAAAGAAGACGAGAAAAATCTTTATATAGATATTAGGGATGAGTTAGATGAGTACCTTATTAGCATTTATAATAATGGACCACGAATTCCAGAGGAACAATTGCTAGAAATTTTTCGTGAAGGTTATACGACTAAGTCGGAAGAAGGACATGGTATGGGACTTTTTATTGTGAGGAGCATCCTAGAGAAGATCGGTGGAAAAGTAGAAGTAACCTCTAAAGATGGTAAAACTTGTTTTAATATTTATATACCTAAAAGTTAAAAGATTTAAAGTGACAGTATAGCCCTCAAAGTGTATCTTTGGAGGAATATCTATAGGCAATGATTCAAAAAGGGAGTAGACTAAAGAAAAGAAAAAAGAGGGGGTGAATCAAATGCTAATAGGATTGTTAGATGGTTTAACTTTAATTAGCGTGATCTTGCTCATAACAGGATTTGTGCTTATAGGCATTGAGTTTACTGCACCAGGGATTTCATTCCCAGGAATCGCGGGAACGATATGTTTGGTAGTAGGTGTATTTTTGACAGCAGATAGTATAGTAGAAGGGGCTTTGATGACAATAGTGATCTTGGCTATACTTGGGATAATGTTGGGGATTACATTGTGGTTACTTGCAAAAGGCAAACTTGTTAAACCACTTATTCTAACTGAAGAGCAGACGAAAGAAAGAGGTTATATTAGCTCTTCAGATCTAGAGTATTTATTAGGAAAAACAGGGATAGCGCTTACGGATCTTAGACCCGCAGGGATAGGTAGTTTTGATGGGATTAATTTTGATATAATTTCAGAAGGACAGTATATCTCAAAGGGAGAGTCTATTATTATTCATCAGGTTAAAGGCTCAAGACTTATCGTAAAAGCGAAATAAAGAAAAGGGGATAGAATAATGAATGGGAATATTATTGGAAGTATCGTACTCATAGGAGTCATTGGATTATTAATTATAGCATTTTTCATGTTTGTACCAGTAGGATTATGGATTTCATCTTTAGCAGCTAATGTTAAAGTAAGTATTTTTAATCTAATTGGGATGAGATTAAGAAGGGTTACACCTAGTAAAATAGTGTTACCACTTATTAAATCAACTAAAGCAGGAATTGGACTTTCTGTTAATGAGTTAGAAGCACATTACCTTGCAGGTGGAAATGTAGATCAAGTGGTAGATGCATTAATTGCAGCAGAAAGAGCAGGGATTGAGTTACCATTTGAAAAAGCAGCAGCCATTGACTTAGCAGGACGTGATGTATTAGAAGCGGTAAAAATGAGTGTTAACCCAAAAGTAATCGAAACTAAAAATGTATCTGCAGTAGCAAAAGACGGTATTGAATTATTAGTTAAAGCAAGAGTAACGGTAAGAGCTAATCTTGAAAGATTAGTAGGTGGAGCAGGTGAAGCAACAGTACTTGCTAGAATTGGTGAAGGAATTGTTACGACAGTAGGTTCAGCAATGACTCATAAAGAAGTACTAGAAAATCCAGACAACATTTCTAAGATGGTTTTGAATAAAGGATTAGATGCAGGAACAGCTTTTGAAATTCTTTCTATAGATATTGCAGATATCGATGTAGGTAGAAATATTGGGGCACACCTTCAAACCCTTCAAGCTGAAGCGGATAAAAATATTGCACAGGCTAAAGCGGAAGAAAGAAGAGCAATGGCAGTAGCAAAAGAGCAGGAAATGAGAGCTTATGTAGTAGAAGCCGAAGCTGAAGTACCAAAAGCAATGGCATATGCACTAAGAGAAGGTAAAATGGGTGTCATGGACTATTATGACTTACAAAATATTAGCGCAGATACCAAAATGAGAACCTCTATATCTGATGGAGGGAAGGCAAACCATGCGATAGGAGAGGGTAGGGATGAAAAAGACTACTAAGAAAAAACGTAAAAAAGGAGTAGCCACTTATAATCCTAAACCAGAAGGTATTGTAACTGAGCAAGAGGACACCGTTGAGTATAATCAAGAGTTTAATGATGTAAAGAAAACTTCTCAAACTGTATCTAATATCCTAGGAACGAAGTTAACAGCAAATAAGCTTCAAGAAGCTATTGTTCTAGCAGAAGTACTGGGTAAGCCACTCTCTAAAAGAAGAGATAGGCGTAGCAGGGTGGGTAGATTATGATTAAAGTTTTATTAATAGAAGATGAAATAGGGATTAGAACACTACTGAAAAAAATCATAGAACGACATGATGGGTTTGAGGTAGTAGGTGAATGTGATAATATGCCAGACTCTATTAGACTTTTTACGAAATTAAAACCAGATGTAGTATTTTTAGATGTAGAGTTAAATGGAGATAGTGGATTAGAATGTGCACAGGTGATTGCGGATATTAATCCTAAAGCTAAGCTGATTTTTGCAACAGCTCATTCGGAATATATGTCGGAAGCTTTTGAAGTGTATGCTTTTGATTATTTAGTTAAACCCTTTAAAGTAGAACGTGTAGGTCATACATTGGATCGGATTAAAGAAATGAAGCCCGAGTCAGTAACTACAGAAATGGACAAAATTGTAAGATATGAAAGAGGTCTAGAAAAGATTTTGGTTAAGGGAAAAGAAAGTATGAGCTTTGTGGATATTAAAGATATTATCCTAGTTCAAAGGGAAGATAATAGTACAGTGATTTATACAGCTAGAGATTCTTTTTTTACTTCAGCTAGTCTAACAGAAATAGAAGAAAAATTAGATAGAGATCAATTCATTCGAAGCCATAAATCTTATATTATTAATCTTTCACAAATTACTAAAATTTCTCCTTATGGAAGATGGACTTATATTGTGAGATTTAGAGATTTAGATAAAGATGCTTTAATTACCCAGGAAAAGTATGAAGAAATCAAAAAAATATTTTTATAAAAACACACATCAGATATTAGTATCTGATGTGTGTTTTTTTACGTGTATTTAACTTTTACAACTTCTATATTTAATATGGATTTAATGCAATAGCCTTACAATTTAGGTATCAATAAATGAGAAAAGGAGAAGCGGTATATGAATGAAAAAATAGCTGTGAGGGCAAAAAGAATAAAGAGTGAGGGGATGGAACCTTATTTATATTTACTACCTTCATTAGTATTATTTGGGACATTTGTTTATTTCCCATTTTTAAAAACTATTTATTTGAGTCTATCCATGACAAACGTAAGAGGAAAAGTAATCGAGTTTGTAGGGTTTGAAAATTATAAGGAAGTCCTAACTTCTCCAGAGTTTATGAATAGTATTTTGATTACATTTAAATTTGTACTTTTAGTAGGAGTACCTTCTATTTTATTAGGACTTATATTGGCGTTATTAGCAAACGTAAAGATGAAGGGAAGCAGAGTGTATGAATTGATGTTTTCAGCTCCGATGGCAATTGCTTCAGCACCAGCAGCTATTGTGTGGATGATGATCTTTCACCCAACCAATGGGATACTCAATTATCTGATGCAAAAGGAAGTTGGTTGGTTAACAGATCCAAAGATAGCTATTTTAGCAGTAGCACTTGTAACGGTATGGTTAAACTTAGGCGTAAACTTTATTTTTTTATTAACAGGGCTTAGGAACATCCCGGAAGAATTGGTAGAAAGTGCTTCGGTAGATGGAGCGAATTACATACAAAAACTTTTGAAAGTTATTTTACCGATGCTTTCACCACAATTATTTTTTGTACTCTTTATGAATCTCATCTCATCTTTCCAAGCTTTTGGGCAAATTAAGTTACTGACACAAGGTGGGCCAGGGGATTCCACTAACGTTATTGTACACTCCATTTATAGAGAGGCTTTCTTTAATGGAAGATTCGAGATAGCATGTGTACAGTCTTTAGTGCTTTTTATAATCATGTTAGCTTTTACATTAATACAATTTAAGTTTGAACAGAAGGGAGTGCATTATCAATGATGGCACATAAATATAAACGCATTCTTTTATTTAGTATCAATTTAGTTATTGGTTTAATTATTATTTTTCCGCTTTTATATGCGTTATCACTGAGCTTGATGACACGTGGAGAGATGATGCAATATCCACCGAATTTAATACCTAAGCAAGTCACTTTTGAAAATTATAAACAAGCTTTACAAACAGTACCGTTATTAAAATTTATAGCGAATAGTTTTATTGTAGCAAGTGCGGTAACGATTGGGCAGGTCATTACAGCTAGTTTGGCCGCTTATAGTTTTTCTTTCTTTGAGTTTAGAGGCAAAAAGTTATTATTTATCGCAGTCTTAGCAACGATGATGATCCCAGGGGAAGCAACTATTATCTCAAATTACTTAACGGTAAGTGCTTGGGGATGGAACGATAGTCTTAAGGTATTAATCATTCCTTTTATGACTTCAGCTATGGGAATTTTCTTAATGAGGCAGTTTTACCTTACGATACCCAAAGAACTTAAACAGGCAGCGATCATAGATGGATGTGGAAACTTTAAGTTACTTATTAAAATTATTATGCCTATCTCAAAACCAGC
>JBOFPL010000077.1:0-2710 GCA_051659885.1 Cellulosilyticaceae bacterium | reverse complement strand
TATTTTTTATTATTTTTTGAGGTGATAATCCCTTAAACTGATAAAATTGCTTTGCATTTAATCCTAAAAACTTCTCTTTATCTTCTATCTTTAACTCACTCGTTTGATTCATAAAATCCCATGACATCTTATACGTAATAGCTGTCATCGTCCGAGGATAGTCTGATCCCCATAAAAGTTTTTCCATTCCTACTAACTCTGCTGCTTCCTTTATGGCATCTACTGCCCCTCTATAAGGATAAAATTCTTTATGAAATAACCAAGTGATCCCACCAGATTCTATGACCACATTGGGGTATCTAGCTAATTTAATCTGTTCTTGCCAATCCGCTCTCCCAACCATTCCAAAATGTCCTATAGCTATGCGCAATCTCGGACAGCTCTCTATAATTTCTCTGATTTCTTCTACTTGTATTTTTCCATCTGCTAAATCTATTGATAGAAAAATATTTTCTTGCTCCATCATCTGAAAACATTTCATATATTCTGGTGTATTAAGCTTTATCCATTTATCATTTTCTATCATACGCTGTGCAACTATTTTAATGCCGTCAAACCCTAACCTTATCATTGATTGAACTTGCAAGATTTCATTTTTTAATCGATGATCTAGTAACCCACATACTTTGAACTTATTAGGATATTGCCCCTTTACTTTTAGTAAATACTCATTTTGATTACCATCTATATATTCTTGTGTTACTACCGCACCTGCAACCCCTGAATAGTTCATATTGGCAATAAACATTTCTACTGTATTTCTCCCGTCTATCATATAAGGAGGCATCATTTGTCTGTCTCCTCCGATAAAAGTAGATTTTCCCTCACCTAAACTTTTTATTGTCATTCCATTTACACACCCTGTTAATTGGTCCCATAGATGCATATGACTATCTATAATCAAATACTCCATTCTCTCCCCCTAGAATTCAACAAGTATTTTAGCCTTTGTTCCATCATTGTTTCTAAGTGTTTCAAAAGCTTCTGCAACATCCTCTAACTTATAAATATTTGAAATAATCTTAGTCAAATCTATTTTTTCTGATTGAATTAATCTAATAATTGGTTCAAAATCATTGAGACTATTTCTAGATCCATACACATCAAGTTCTTTCTTCAATAAAACAGAATGATTAAAGGTTGTTTCTTGTTTACCATTTCCTATTAAAATAACTTTTCCTGCAAAACTTACATTCTCTATGCAGCTTAAAAATGTCTGAGCATAACCTACTGCTTCTATGCATACATCCATCCCCTGCCCATTGGTTATTGCTTTTACGCGTTCTGCTAAGTCTTCCTGAGCAGAATTAATAACACCATCTGCCCCCATCTTTAATGCTAACTCCAATCTTTTTTCTAATAAATCTGTAACAAAAACCCTTGCTCCCCTCAGCTTAGCAGCCATCATCGCAAAAATACCAATTGGACCTGCCCCTATTACCAACACATTATCTGAATCAGAAACTTCTCCTCTTTTTACTGCATGATAGCTAATAGAAAAAGGTTCTACTAAAGCTAATAATTTTTCATCTAATCCTTCCCCAGGTATCACTCTTTGGATAGGCATTGTAATGTACTCAGCAAAAGCACCATCTCTTTGTACCCCCATTGTTTGATTACTTTCACAACAATTCACTTTACCTTTTTTACATGAATAGCACTCTCCACAATTGAAATAGGGATTGGCTGTTACAAGCATTCCTACCTCTAACTCTTTAGCTTCTCCATTCATTTCTACTATCTCTGCTGAAAATTCATGACCTGGGATTCTCGGATAGGTTGTAAAGGGTTGATTCCCTGTATAAGTCGCCACATCTGAACCACAAATGCCACAATACTTCATTCTAAGTAAAACTTCACCCTTTTTAGGTTTAGGTATCTCTCGCTCTTCTATACTCATACAATAAGGTTCTTTGACATATACCACTTTCATAAATCTTCCCCCATACTATTTATTTTCATTGATATAACTCGCTTTCCATATTGCCATGCTCTTAATTGGTGCCCCTTTTACATATATTTTTTCTTCATACATCTTTTTAGGATCGCGTTTAAGCTCTTCAAAGTCTATTACCTCTACAATTTCATCATAATTAGACTCACATAGTATTTTTATTGCTTTCTCCATATGATCTTGCCTAAAATTAATAGATCCAAAAATAAGTTGATTTTTAAATCCAAATGGCATAGTATCTATAGACACTTTAGGTCCTAAAGAAAAACTATTATAAATACCATTGTTACCTAATACACCATACTGAAAAGCTATTTGATGTTCCAACTCACTTCCTGAACACCCTATAAAGATAGTCGCTTTCCCACCTAATGCTTCTTGTATAGCCTCGGCTAGTTGTTTATTCGTCTCATAACAACTTTGTACATATTTTGCTCTAGCCTTTTGAGTAGCAAATTTAATTTGAGTACTTTCTCTATCACTTCTAGCAACAAAAACAATTTCAGATTCTGGATAATTTTGTCTAATTAAATCGCCCATAAACATTCCTGTCGTCCCTAATCCAAAAATCACTACTCTATTAAATATCTTTGTTTTTGCTCTTTCTCTTGCTTCTGCTTCGTCACATCTATATCTAGCCATTTCTACTCTAAAGTTTTGAGCTGACCCTAAATCTTCCATTCTTTCTAATTGAAAAATCATACATGCATAGGGATCTGAAAAAGTTAATTTTTTAGCCAAAGACAAAGGGATTTG
>JBOFPL010000076.1:0-7564 GCA_051659885.1 Cellulosilyticaceae bacterium | reverse complement strand
AAAACGAGAAATGCCAAGAAATAGTGCGATTTCATTGATCCCCATTTCACTAGAAAATCGTAATAATACTATTTCAGCAAGCTCGTGTGGTAAGGTATCTACAGCTTGTCTAACTACTAAGTTTGTAACCGTATTACCTAGTGAATCTTCTACTACACAACCTTCTTGAAGCGGAACAGTCTGTTGCTTCCTAAAGTAATCTGTACACTGATTTTTTGCAATGGTATATAAATAAGCTAATGGCTTACCTCTACTAATATAAGCATTTTGGGCAAAGTATTTTAGAAAAGTTTCTTGGGTCAGATCTTCTGCAACTTCTTTGGTTTTAACTTTAAAGTAACAGTATTTATATATTTTATCGTATTGGTCTTCTAAGCTTATAGACACTGTAAATCCTCCTTTCACTATGTATAACGAATATGTGCATGTAAATGTGCGGATAAAAATAAAAAAATTTGAAGTTGGAGTAGCTTATTAAGAATAGACACCAGAAAAATAGCCACTACATTTGTCAAAAGGGTATAGTTATTGAGTATGTAATATTTTATAAAAGAAATTACTTCACTTTTTTTAGCGTAGTAAGGGTTTCGTTAAGGCGAAAGTAATCTTATAGTGTACAGTATGAATTTCCACTAATTAATACTGAGGCATATACAGGGGGAGTAAAAGAAGAGAATTAGTTAGAAAATGTAAATGGTATGACATACAAAGATAGCCCTATCCCTTTATCAGGAATAGGGCTATCTCAAGAAAAGAAATAACTATTCATTTCTTTCAGGGTATATTTATATTGCTATGTAATTACATTGAAGCGAATTTAATCCATTCATAGTAAAATTCACTTATTGAGCTATACCTTTTATTTTTATCTAGCTCAGTTGCACGTTTGGCAACTTGATAAAGACATTTATTTGCTTCCCATTTCTCAAATGAATGGTCAGTTTCGCCACCAAGTAATCCAAATGCAATTGCTCCCATAGTATATACATTGGTTCTTTCATCAATAAGAGCATCTAGCTCACTTTCCTCTGGTGCTTTAAATCGTGGCGAACCCCAATACATCTCCCCTAGTTTATTTATTAGAGGCTTTTTCTGATAAAAATCAATATCACAAATGGTGGTTATATCATTTTGGAAGTCATACATAATACTTCCATCATAAAAATCAACAGCTAAATATCCTACCTCTTCTACATTCTTGTGAAAAGTAAAAATTTTTTCTAAAGATTTTAGACGTATCGAAACAGGTAATTGTTTATATCGATAATAGGATGATTTAGGATGTGTATATTTATTATACTCTGCAAATGTCCAGTGAGCATGTAGGCATTCTCCTTCTACCCATTTAAAAACTAATGCATACCCATTTTTTAATTCAAAATGATTAATTAGCTCTATTAATACAGGGTGTTTCAGCTCTTCATAAATAGGAATAGAGTTCTTTAGTCGTCGAATTGCATCAGAAGCATTTCCCTCATACTCTTCTGTTTGTGCACCAGCATATTTAACAAAGCTTTTTATACCATCTTTTTCTACTCCAAAAGCTAAGTTCCCTGAATCTTGTTCTGCAAATACACAAAATACTGTACCTAATTGTTTTAACCATTCAAAATCATGGTTTTCTCTTAATTTAAATGAAACTTGGTCAATATTAACTGTAACTAAATTTTTATTCATTAAATCCTCCTAATGTGTAAGAGGGTTAAAGTATAGCCACCCTCCCCAATTTGTTTATGTTTTTATTCAAGATAGTTATATTTTTCATAGTACATCACCCTTTCTTTATTATATGATATAGCTGACTATATCAAAATATTATGTAAAATACAATATAAAATACAATATAGATAAACCTATTACCATCAATACTTATAGCAAATTAGGTATAAGTAATTGTATTACCCCATCTAAAATTGTATACAGACTAAACTCTAGTATTATAGAATCTGTCTTCTCCTAGCAAATATCTATTTCTTGTATTGAGTATAGCATAACTCTAGAGTTTTGTAGACATAGTTCTGATTATTTTTTGCCTAAGTATCTAAAAGAAGCTTGATGTTATTTAAAGGGATTAATATATGTACCCACACAGGCTATTACTGGGTGGATTAGAATATCCTTTCCTTATATTACATCCCTATCTATATTAAGTAATCGGAGCATATTTAATGTAGTAAAAGTAGTTTGCAAAAAACTTACTAGATACATCCTTTAAACTGTCGTATCTAATTCTTATAGAGATTATGCATAATAGTATCAAACAACATAAATGATTTAATGTTATCATAGGAAAAAGTACTTAGTGAATGAAAAAATAGACCTTAAGATAAAGGTCTATTTTTTTGTTAGAAGCAATGATTATAGTTTTTGAATAGTTTATTTAAAAGTCTAATTTCATTATCAATAGCTTCTAAGCGTTCTTTAGATAGATTGGAGGGAAAGACTATTTCGGCTGAGAAATTATTATAACAAGAGATATTAATTTTATTGCCTAAGGATGAGATTGATCCTAGATAAAGATCTAGGAGAGATAAATCTGAGTAAATTTTAATACGTCCATCTTTAATTGTTAGATGAGTAACGTGTAATTTTAGAGTTAGAGAATTATTTTCGGTATGAAGATTGAGCTGAACTAATTCACCATTAACATTACAAGATATTAGTGTTTTTTGTGTTTCTGTAAGCATAGAAATGCCTCCTAGTATAAAATTTTGCCTTTTTTATTAAGGTGATGTATTATAGACAAAAACATGAAGAATATCACTAGAATTTATGCAGAATCTTAAGCTATATAAAAGGATAGCAGTATGATATGATAGCATTATAACGACTGAAGGAGATCAAAATGGGAAAAATAGTAGTATTAGCAGAGAAGCCAAGTGTGGCTAGAGATATTGCTAAGGTTTTGAAGTGTACTAAAAAAGGAAATGGATATATAGAAGGAAATACCTATATTATAACATGGGGACTTGGGCATTTAGTGACTTTGGCAACTCCAGAAAAATATGGGGATCAGTATAAGCAATGGAGTATGGAAACATTACCAATGCTTCCAGTACATTTGAAAACAGAGGTTATAGGCAAAACATCAAAACATTTTAGTGATGTTAAAAAAGTTTTAACTAGAAAAGATATAGATGAACTTATCATTGCAACGGATCCTGCAAGAGAAGGAGAATTAGTTGCACGTTGGATTATTGAAAAGGTTGGATTCAACAAGCCGATTAAACGCTTATGGATTTCTTCACAAACAGATCGCGCTATTTTAGATGGATTTAAGAATTTACAGCCTTCTACTAAATATGATAATTTGTATAAAGCAGCTTTATGTAGAGCGGAAGCAGACTGGATTCTTGGATTAAATGTGACAAGAGCATTAACGTGCCGTTATAATGCTCAGCTTTCAGCAGGAAGAGTGCAAAGTGCAACGTTAGCAATGATTGTCAATCGAGAAGAAGAAATAAAAAACTTTAAACCCAAAGACTATTATACAATAATGGCAGAAACAAAAGGTTTTACACTAATTTGGCAAGATAAAAATAATAATTCGAGAATTTGGAATGAACAAGAAGCAAATAAGTTGTTAGCAAACGTTACTAATGGAGAAGCGCAAGTAAAAGAAGTTAACGAAAATTATAAAAAGCAATATTCACCTATTTTTTATGACTTAACAGAATTACAAAGAGATGCAAATAGGCTATTTGGATATTCAGCAAAAGAAACACTTTCAATCATGCAAAGACTTTATGAGAATCACAAAGTTTTAACTTATCCAAGAACAGATTCTAAGCACATTACAACGGATATAGTGCCTACTTTAAATGAAAGATTAAGGGCAGTATCAGTAGGTGAATATAGAACAATAGCAACAGAAATCTTAAAAAAACCTATTAAGTCAGATAAAAGATTTGTAGATAATAGTAAAGTGTCTGATCATCATGGGATTATTCCTACAGAAGAGAGATTAAATTTAGCTAATCTAAGCAATGATGAAAGAAAAATTTACGATTTAGTTATAAAAAGATTTTTTGCAGTACTATTACCACCTTTTGAATATTTACAGACTACAGTTACCTGTGAGATTAAAAATGAAATATTTATAGCTAAAGGAAAAGTAGTTAAGGATAAGGGCTGGAAAAGTATTTATAGCAGTTTTAAGGAAGAGGATGACGATGACGAGGCCCAAGAGCTTCCTGAGCTAAAAAAAGGAAGTACATTAACAATTAAAGCGGTTAGAGCTAAAAAGCATCAAACTCAGCCACCAGCACGATTTAATGAGGGCACATTGCTTGCTGCAATGGAAAAACCACATAAGTATCTTAATATACAATCACAGTATGCTAAGACTTTAGGAGAAACAGGTGGGATAGGAACTGTTGCAACAAGAGCGGATATAATAGAAAAATTATTTAATATGTATTACGTAGAAAGAAGTGGGAAGGACTTAATTCCTACGTCTAAAGGAAAGCAATTAATGGAATTGGTTCCTGAAGACTTGAAATCACCAGTAATGACGGCAAAATGGGAAAGTGATTTTGAAATGATAAGCAAGGGTAAAATGAACCCTAAAGAATTCATTAACGATATGAAAGCGTATACAAAAAAACTAGTTAATGATGTGAAAAATAGCCAAGATAAATATGTGCATGATAATATGGTTGGTAAGCGTTGCCCGGAATGTAATAAGAACTTATTAGAAGTTAAAGGAAAATTCGGGAAATCATATGTTTGTCAAGATCGTGAATGTGGCTATAAAGAGGCGGTTAGTAAATTTACTAATACAAGATGTCCACAATGTCATAAAAAGCTTGAGCTTCGTGGTGAGGGAGAAGGGCAAATTTATGCATGTACAACATGTGCTTTTAGAGAAAAAGTAAGTAGTTTTAATAAAAAGTATAGAAGTGATAATAAGAAAGTAGATAAGAGGTCTGTACAAAGGTATCTTAAAGAACAGCAAAAAGAGGATGAAGGAAATTTTGCATTTGCGGCTGCATTTGCAAAACTTAAAGATACTAAGTAAGTGATTAAAGCATTAAAGCTACTATACTTCCTAATACTAAAATAATTGTAATGGAGGGATAAGCTAATGGAGATCTTAGGTACATTATGGGGAAAGCTCTCAGGTCACTTTTTAGACAAAAAGATTAAACAAAAGGAAAATGAAGTATTCCTTCAAAAGTGTTATGAGGTAGCTTATAAAACAGTAGGAGAAATTTGTGGACAAAGTACACAGGATTTAGTTAGGAATTACATTTCAACCCCATCAATACAAGAGAAGATAACAAAGGCATTTGAACATGTAGAGCCAAATCTTTCAATTGAAACTTTTGATTCAAGAGATTTACAAGATGAGGTTCTAAAACATGGATTAGATATGTTCACACGGACATTCATGCAAGAGATGAAAAAAAATCATGAGCTCAGTGATACTGTAGCACATAAACAACAAGAAGTATTGCTGCAGGATTTAACAAAGAATATGGAGAAAGTAAAAGTATCTATAGATGCTTTAGAAAGAAATAGCGCATTATCTAAACATAATGTGGATTTAAGTGTTCATATACAAAAAGGAATTTCTGAGCATTCTATTTTAGATAAATTTAATATACCCTATAAAGTTAATAAGATTATTGAGATAAGTGGTGAAGATAACGAAGTTAAAGTACACTTTATGGTAAAACACAAAGAAGATTTAAAGAAGTTTAAGAGCATCGAGGAAATAGTTCAATATGCTTATGTAAATCAAACCAATATTATTTTAGAAGTAATTAACTTTACAATGATAGTCGATAATCAGCCTATAATAACAAACATAAATTCACTATATACTGGTCAAACACTAAGTTTTGCTCTATATAATCAAGGAACATGCAGGATAGCTGAAAAATTTATGAATAGTAATATTAACGGGAATATTATTTCCAATCTTGAAATCATTCCGCCTAAACCACAGGTTATGACAGTTGTTGATATTTATGATAATGATATGGAATATGCAATTAATAATATTAAGCTTAGTCTGTATAAGAGTGGATATGTGAGTGAAAATATTATAAGACAAGTTTATTGCAACTTAGGGGAAGAGAATGTGTTTACAGTGAGTTTATGTGTTGATGTGATAATTTCCCCATATAAAGCTCTGGAGGAGCTCCCTAACCTTACCAATGTGAAATTGGATATCAAGGCACAAAATCTGGATAAAGTAGATAATCTTTTAGAGTGGTTAAAGTTTTTGAAAGCTTCTAAAAAGGGTAAAATGACCATGAAAACTAGTAAGGAAAGGCAGTTTCTTGCAGAAGGATTATTTAAATCTGAAGATAGCTTAGAAAATTTAGAGGATGAGTATAAGTTATTAAAAAAACTACAATATATCGAACGAAAAATGGATAAACAGTTCGTTCTGTCGGCATTAGATGAAGAAGAAATAAAAGTTATTGAAGGGACATATAATGCATTAAAAACTGGAATCTTAAGAACCGATAATTTAACTATAAAGATTCCTCATGATAAAACTAGTAAGCTAGATGTTGAATCTATAGGAAATAAAGTACAATATATAGCAGATTTTAAAGGAATAACATGCAATATATTGAATGAAACAATTACTCTAGGAAATGGTTTGTTAATTCAACAAGAAGCTGTAATTAAAGAAGTAGATGATGAACAAACAGTTCTTTCGAGCATAAAAAGTGAGAAAAATTTCTTAGTATTATATGATTATTATCCTGAGAAATCTAGAGAAGAGGTTTTGAAAATACAAGGAATAGAATATATGTCTGGACAGGTTAATACATCATGTGATGTGTAAAAAAAGAAAAATTAATAAATAGTCCCATAAACTAAGGTATATCAATGGATATAAGTGATTTACACAAAGGGTTAAGTAACCATATGTGAGGGAGAGCTTGTAGCAAGATGGATTATTGAAAAAGCTGGTGCTAAAAAGCCAATGAAGAGACTTTGGATTTCTTCTGTAACAGATAAAGCAATTTTAGAAGGTTTCAAATCACTTAAACCAGCTCAGCAATATGAAAATCTCTATAAAGCGGCAGTGTGCCGTGCAGAAGGAGACTGGGTAGTAGGTCTTAATGTGACACGTGCACTGACATGTAAGTACAATGCGCAGCTTTCAGCTGGACGTGTACAGTCAGCGACACTTGCCATGGTAGTAGCAAGAGAAGAAGAAATCAAAAACTTTAAGCCAGTGCCATACTTTAATTTAAGTTTAAAGGTAAAAGGATTTAATCTAGCTTATCAAGGCAAGCAAGGTAAAAGTATCTATAACGAAGCACTTGCTCAACAAATGGTAGCTAAAGTAGAAGGTAAAGATGCAAAGGTAGTGAGTGTGAAAACAGCACCTAAGAAGCAATATGCACCAGGATTATATGACCTAACAGAACTTCAAAGAGATGCCAATAAACTCTTTGGTTATAGCCCAAAAGAGACGCTTTCTATTATGCAAAGACTTTATGAGAATCATAAAGTGCTTACTTATCCAAGAACCGATTCACGTTACTTATCAGAGGATATCGTACCAACGTTAAAGGACCGATTAAAAGAAATT
>JBOFPL010000075.1:0-10619 GCA_051659885.1 Cellulosilyticaceae bacterium | reverse complement strand
AATCAATTATTCCCTACATTAATTAAAGAGGTGCTAAAATGAACTTCAATTTTGATCAAATGATAAGTAGACAAGAAACTGACTGTATTAAATGGGATGGCCATACTGTTTCCAATATACCAACCGATGCACTCCCTATGTGGGTTGCCGATATGGATTTTGAGCTACCAGAACCCATTGCCAAGTCCATTCGTGCACGCGCTGACCACGCTGTTTTTGGCTATACTATGCTTACCGAAAAGTACATAAACAGCGTATGCCACTGGATGCGTACCAGACACAACTGGGAATTTGAAAAAGACGCCCTAGTTGTCACACCTAATGTCGTTTCTACCCTCAATATTGCAATCTGTGCTTTTACTGAGCCTGGAGATCAAGTACTCATTCAAGAACCCGTGTACAATCCTTTTTCTCGTAGTATCGCTGTAAATGATAGAACCGTTGCTATAAATGAATTGAAATGTGTCGATAACCGATTTGAAATTGACTTTGACGACTTCGAACAAAAAGTAAGCAATCCATCTGTCAAATTATTTATCCTCTGCAACCCACACAATCCTGTTGGACGTGTATGGACTCCTGCAGAACTCCGCAGAATGGGTGAGCTCTGTCTGGCACACAATGTCCTCATTGTATCAGATGAAATCCACCAAGACATCATCTTCAAAACTTACACACACACACCTATGGCTACCCTTTCAACGGAGATCGCAAACAACCTCATCACTTGCACCTCTACAGGCAAGACCTTCAATGTAGCAAGTATCTCTATGGGGAACATCATCATTGAAAATCCTCAAATCAGAGAGCAATTTATGAAAGCCTTCGCTAAGATAGGGATTGATACTGTATCTCCTTTCGGACAAAAGGTAGTGGAAGTTGGCTATACAGCATGTGAACCTTGGGTAGATGCTCTAGTAGATTACATCGAAGGGAATGTTAACTACGTTCACGAATTCATTAGCGAACACCTCCCTATGCTTCAAGTTACAAAAAGCGAAGGCACTTACCTACTTTGGATTAATATGCGCGAACTCGGATTCAGTCATGAAGAACTCATGCACTTCATGAGTCATGATGCCAAACTCTGGGTACACTCTGGGGCTATCTTCGGTAAGTCAGGAGAAGGATTTGTGAGAGTTAACGTCGCTACGCAAAGAGAAAATGTGGTAGTGGCTATGAATCGATTGAGAGAGTCTATTGAGTGTAGATAGGTAAGGTCCGCAAAAAGTGGAGAGGCTGTGCTTCGTTACTTCCATTGGAACACTTGGTAAAACACTAGGCCCTTCTTTTCATACTAACGGTCTAAACTCGCTACGCTCAAACAATAGACCTAAGTGCAGTATGAAAAGAAGAACCAAGTGTTTTATCCAAGTAACCCAAAGGAAGACCTTAGCACATCCTCCCCCACTTTTTGCTACACCTCCAATCTCACTCTAACTTATGGGGTAGAGAAGAATTAAAATACTCCCCCCCCCACCAAAATGTTTCCCATAAACTCGCCTTTACTACATAGTAGTAAACAGCCGTGGGTAGGCGTGTTGGGTTGGAGGAGGGAGGTGGTGATGGAGATACTCCTTCGGAGTTATTTGTTAAAAATCTTAGTGAACTTTTGGGGTGGCTTTTAGCTATACTGTCTGAGCGTAGCGAGTTTATAGCGTTCACCCCAAAAGTGAACTTAGATTTTTACAAATAACGTAGACGGATTAGCTCCATCACCACCTTTCCCCTCTTACCCTACGCGTCTACCCACACAAAAAAATGTGGATAAACATTTTGCTCCCACAAAATCTATCCACATTTTCTCTCTACTTATTCACTTTATGTTGATGACTACTTACAATACTCCATTTTTCTTTCTCTAAAGTACACAGCTTTTAATCCTAGTGTATCTACTATTTCAAATGCTTCTTTAAAATGAGTCCCTATCGCATCGGGTCCGTGTGAATCAGAACCGATTGTTACGTATTTCCCACCCAATGCTTTATATAGTTTATACACTTCAAATAATGCTTCTCTAGAAACAGGATTACCCATTCTTCGTGTATTGATTTCCATAGCTTTTTCTTTTTCAATTAAAACTTTCATAGCTTCTGTAATGAGTGGTTTGTAATCATCTACTCTAATTTCTGGATCTTTAAAACTTACATAACGATGGATATAGTCAATATGTGCCATTGAGTCAAAATCATCGTATAGCTTTAAGCACTTAATCATGTACTTGTAATAGTTTTCATAGAAAATTCTTTCTTCCAAATTACAGTAAATGTACTCCTGAAAAATATCCACTTCATCTACACCATGAATAGATGCAAGTATGTAATCGAACGGATATTGCTTAGCAATTTTTTGATTTTCTTCTACTGTAGAAGGTGCCATACCAATTTCTATCCCTATCATTACATCTTTTGCTTTATATCTTTCATAGGTTTTTAGGTAGTTCGGAATATCACACTTAAATCCTTCTCCCGGAAAATCCAAATCATAATGTTCTGTGATAATTATCCCTAAATCCTTTGATCTAGCTACTTCTATCGCTGTTTCTAGCTTCATCTCACTATCACTTGAAAATTCCGTGTGTATATGGGTATCTACTCTCATCTCTGCTCTCCTACCTTGTTTTATATTTCCTAACGCTTACTATTTTATCACAAAGTCTTAATTAATCAAATTTTTATAATAGACATTCTAGTCCACCTAAAGTTAATATATTCTACTTTATTTTTTCCTTTTTCTGTTATAATTAATTTAGTGATTATTTCTTTTTTATTAATCCGAACAACTTTCTTTGGCCCTCTAAGGTGATTTTTCACTACGAATCCTTTCCTAAAAAGTATTGATATCCGTAGAGTTATAATTTTCCTCTTTCAAGCTATCACTTTAGGTATTTAGCTCTACATCACTTAGTGGGCCAAAACTCTTTAAAACCTTATTATGATGTGATTAACTTCACATAAACCAAACATATAGTCCCCAAGCTAATGTTTAAACCCAAGAAAACCCCTAGGAGTTTCTATACTCACTAGGGGTTTTTTGAACATATTTTTTGAAGACTTTTGAGAAATATTTTTCATCCTTGTAACCCACCCTATAAGCTATATCGGTTATTGTTAACATAGGGTTATTTAACAACAGTTGTGACTGTTCAATCCTTACCTGATTGATATAGTCACTCATTTGGCTCCCTGTTTCTTCTTTGAATTTTCTAGATAAATAATTAGGATGGACATACAGTTGCTCCGCCAATCCTTTTAGCGTAATTTCTTTATCAAAGTTAAATCTGATATGCCTTGTCGCACCCAATACAACCTGCGAATAACTATTATTTTTCATATCATTGACTAGCTCACAGTAGTCTACAATCATTTCCTTAAGTTCAAATTGTAATTCTGCCATTTTATCAGCCTGGTTAACTTGACTACATACTTTGGTGGTTACTTGCCTCACTCTCTGAATATCAATGGAGTAATTAATCAACGCATATCGAATCATTCCATTCAAGGTCAGAATAAGGTTCTTAAAATTAATAAGATGACTATCTGAAGTTTTTTCTACAAATGACTCACTAATTTCCATTAAACTTTTTAGAGCTCTTTTCCAATCGCCTTGATAAATATAATAAATAATTTCTTTTTCTGCCAAACAGCTTCTAGCCGTTGATAAATCCTTCAAGTCATAAGTCTGCACTTCACAAACTCTCTTATTTTCTTTCGTATTATCTCTTTGCTCCTCTAAAACTCGTTTATTTTCCGAATGCCCATCTGGAGTAATATACCTAACTTGCCTATTTCCAAATTGCAACAACATATGTGCCATTTTGCCTAGCGTAATCTCCTCTAGTATACTTATAATAGGTACCGTATCGTATAACTCTATCAGGCTTGACTTTTCTCTAATCTCAATTTCGTTACTTAATAAAAGCTGTCTTATTTCACATGCTTCTAATCTATTATTTAAATACGGGCCTAGTATAATGTGACCTCTATACAGATCTTCCACTTTCATGCTTATCCCAATGTATCTCAATCTAAAACTATCCTCATAACTATAGATCGCCTCTATTTCATCCTCTGGCAATACATCTAGGTAATACGCCATCACTGCTGCTTCTTCTTTTCTAATCCTATCTGGCATTTTATACTGCTCTATCCTAATATGGCTAGGATAGTCTCCACTCTTAAAAATACAATTCAACGGCCAAATTATTCTAATTTGTTTGTACACATAGGATAAGTGCTCTTTATCAAACTCCATCTTCTATCTCTCTTTTCTTGGTCCAATTTATATGTAGTTTATGCCCTACCTCCCTAGGAATTCCTATATTCCCGAGGTGTTTTATAACTATATTTCTTAAATACCTTTGAAAAATACTTTTCATCATTATACCCCACCCTATAAGCTATATCTGTAATACTGAGCAGCTTATCCTTCAAAAGCATTTGAGCTTGTTCTATTCTAATATGATTAATATATTCGCTGAGCTGACATCCTGTCTCTTCCTTAAACTTTCTAGATAAATAGTTTGGGTGGACGTATAAGTACTCTGCTAACTTTTTCAAAGTAACCTCTTGCTCGAAATTAAATCTGATATACTGTGTCGCACCTAAAATAAGCGGTGAATATCCCTGATCTTTCATTTCATTCACTAACTTACAGTACTCCTTAATCATTTCCTTTATCAATCGCTGTAAATCACCTAAACCTTTACACTCTTCCAGTTCAATACAGATACTTCTTACGACTACAGCCATTTTTACATGATCTATATCCCGATTAACTAACGAATATTTAATCATTCCATTGAGTGTTAAAATAAGATTCTTAAAATTCTTCAGTTGGTTACTACTAACCGATTCTATAAAGTGTTCATTCAGTCCACTTAAAGCTCTGATTGCTCGTTGCCAATCCCCTTGATTAATATAATAAATGACCTCCTTTTGTGACTGGTTACTTCTATTAACAGCCACGCCAGTTATAGGGATCGCAAAAATTTCCTTGTTTGCTTCCACCCCTTCTTGTATGCGCTTTTCTAGCTTTCCTTGTCCACTTCTCTCATCTTCTATTTTCCCATGAGGCGGGATATGCCTTATTCCCATATCACCTAGTTGTAAAGACATATATGCCATTTTGCCTATTACCATCTCTTCTAATACATTCAGTATAGGCAAAGCCTTATAGTATGCTATAAGTTCCCTTTTTTCACTAATCCTTATTTGCTTTTTATTTAAAATTTCTCTGATTCGTTCCTCTTCTATTCTCACAGTCATATACGGCCCTAATATAATATGTCCTTTATACTCCCCATCAATCTGCATACCCATTCCAATATATCTAAGTCCATAGCTATCCTCATATGCATAGACTGCTTTTACTCGGTCCTCTAAAAAAAGCTTGTTATAATACGCTAGTGCCTCTGACTCCCCCTCTCTAATCCTTTTAGGCACCTTATGCTCTTCTAACCTCACATATTTTTCATCATCTCTATTTTTAAAAATACAATTTAAGCGTTTTAACCATCTAACTTGTTGGTAAACATACGTTAGGTGCTTTTCATCAAACTCCATATTCTCCCCTTATTTATCTTATGTCTTATTATTTGTACTTTTTATTGTACAAAAAGCCGTCTTGATAAGCAAGACGACTTTTCCATTTTTTCTATATTATTGTAAAATTCCTGTATTTTCGATTGTTACATCGACTTCAATCAAAATCGGTAACCTTTCATATGTCCCTTGTTCCCAGGTAGATTCATATTCTTCCCACCACTTAGGATGCTTCCGATAAAGTTCTAATCCTATTTGTAAGAAGTCCGCATTGATTTCTTTTGATTTATCTATAGCCATCTGAGCTTGTCTTGCTATTTCCTTCTTCATCACTTCTTCTATTTCCTTGATGCGATCTTTATCAAAGATATCTTCCTCTGCTGCAGTTGTATATTCAGAAATGCCGCCCTTTGTTTCTATTTTCACTGTGCACACAAGCCCATTATCAGTCTGCTCAAACTTTAACTTACTTTTTTCTTCTTTGACTGTGTAGGTAATCGGGCTACCTTTAAACAAAATTGGCACTGTAGCATTTTTTATTTCTCCTTGGATGAAAAGTTGACCTCTGACTTCTTCTTTTGTGATATAATCTACCAGTTTGTAATCCTTGATTACCGCTCCACCACTGATATCAATCTCATTGTCATCCTGCCCTGTTTGCTTCTCTTCAGTCTTGCTTTGCTCACTTTCTTGTCCTACTTGCCCGGAATCTGTGGTAGGTTCCTCTTCTGCCCCTTTAGGTAGGTGGAAAATAGGCATTGTAGCTACACCTGTATCTTGCATATCTCTAATAAAATTACCTAATAACTGTGTCTTGAAATAGCTTCTAGGTCTTTCTTTGTTATTAAAGTAATTCATAATGTAGAGTCCTGTAACAGGTTGTTGTGCATTTTCTATCGTTGCAATTTTAGTGGCATCACCTTTAACCGCTAGAATAGGAATGTTTCTAGCCATCAATCGATCTCTAGATATCGAATCTATAACTTGTTTAAACAGTTCCGCATCTTTGAGCAAATTCTCTCCGATCATTAACCCTTTGACATGACTAAAAGTAATGGTATTACGTGTTTTAGTCTCTAAGTCATCTAAACTGGTAGCTATAGTGGGTGCCTGCACGATAATACTTGTTTCCATATCCGTAGCCAAACTTTCTGTACCTGACAGTTTGGCCATATCCGGAATAGTATACACAATATTGTAGATATTTTGATCATCTAACGGGATATTCGGATCATATTTATGCTCTATATTTTTATCTATCGCAAATTCCAAAATAACTGAACGATTATTAATCTCTATACTATCCCAGCACCCTACTAATAATGTAGGTACAAGCAAGGTCAGACCTAATCTTATCAATTTATTCATGCTCTTGCCCCACCTTTCTTATCTTAGCGATAATCAAAAGTAGCGCTGGTATAATGAATAAGAAAATAGGACCATAAATTCCCTGGAACTTAATAAAGTACTGATAAGACTCTACTAAACTGCCCGGTGCCATAGCTATAAAGAACACGATAGGTAACAAAGGAATAACTGTTACATTCTCCCTTTTAAATTTTGCCATACGGCTTAATACATGTGAAGCCACATAGATTCCGCCACTTACATACATATAAATACTGAGTACCCACCAAACCATCATCAAAATTTCTTGATTCTCTACAAATGATCCTGGTAGCTGTACACTCTCCATAAGTGTGAGGACGGGCCATAATTGATTAGCTGTCTCTAATGTTCCTATTCCTGTAAAGGTTAAGATAATAATCATAACTTCTATCACACTAATTACACCTACTGCAAAAAAGCAAATGCCTCTAATCTTAGAAGGTTTACTAATCATAGCTCCTAGTACCAGTAAAAATTCTAGTGGCACGAAAGTTAAACTAACATAATAAGCACCTCTTAGGAATCCTTCTGGCTCTGATTGAAAGATAGGTAATAATTGTTTGTAATCCGTCTTAATCACAATCAGTGCCAAAATAGCTACTAAAGGCACAAATACAAAATACACTAGCATTTCTGCCATACGTCCCGTAGCCTCTACACCAGATTTAATCAAATAATACACTGTAAATAACATCACAAGTACAATCACAGCCAAAGGGGTGTTGGGTAACAGTACCTGCGCAATCATCTCTGCAAACATTCTGAGCTCTAATCCTGCACTAATCATTAATTTAATGACAAATAAAGCACATACCAATATCCCTATAGGCTTAGAAACAATTTTAGGTGCAAAATCTACTATTCCCTCTCCTCTAAAACGATCAATTAAAGCAGTAATAACCCATATATACAAACTACCAATTACAAAGGCTACAATAGGTAACATATACCCATCATGCCCTGCTGTTTTGCTCGCTATCCTAGGCAACATAATAATAGACATATTAAACATCTGAAGCACTAAAAGAATCTTTGCCTGATGGACAGATATACTCGCATTATGTGTATACATACCTATTGACCTCCTTTCTGTTTGGATGCATCTTGACTACCTCCAGCTGAGCCGCCCATTTTACTCTCCGTAGCACTCGGCTGCACGACCTGTTGTCTACTATCTGGACCTGGTGGTGCCTGTGTTATACTATTCCCATCTGCTAGACGAATACGAGTCTTTTGACTTTCCCTTGCATATCTCGGTCTACGATTCATCAAAAAGACTGGGAACCGAATAATGGTATCCCGTAAATCTTGATAGCCATTTTGATCACTTGCTGTATAAGGTGATAGGAATGGTGTCCCAAAACTTTCAAGCGATGATAGGTGAGCAAGTAATAAAAGTAATCCAATCAAAAAACCATATAATCCAAAACATGAACAGGTAATAATAAAACCATATCTAACCAACCTAAACGCAGTCGTTAAGGCATAGTCGGGAATAGCAAATGTCGCTACTGCTGTAATAGCTACAATAATAACAATCATAGGACTAATTAGTTTAGCATCTACCGCTGCTTGTCCAATTACAATCCCCCCGACTACACCGAGTGCAGATCCTACCGGTCCTGGTAATCTAATCCCTGCCTCCCGTATCAGTTCAAATGCGGTTTCCATAATGATAATTTCCAGCACTGTGAGAAAGGCTATCCCTTCCCGCGAGGCAGCTATCGATACCGCTATAGACGTTGGCAACATAGCTGGGTGGAAATTTAAAATTGCAAGGTATAATCCTGGTAAAGCAAAAGATAAGAAAGATACAATGTATCTTAATATCCTTGTAAAACTCATAATCTCCCATCGCTGATAGTAATCCTCTGAAGCTTGGAAGAAAGCATTAAATGTTCCTGGTACAATAATGACAAAAGGTGAGTTATCTACAATAATAGCTACTTTCCCTTCAAGTAAACTTGAAGCTACTTTATCTGGTCTTTCAGTTGCTTGCGTCTGAGGAAAAGGACTCTTCCAGCTATCTTCAATTAACTGTTCCACATAGCCGCTATCAAAAATTCCATCGATTGTATACTTCTTCAGTCTTGTCTTCACTTCTTCTACAAGCTCTGGTTTTACGATATCATCCATATATAAAACTGCAATATCTGTACGTGTTCTTGTTCCCATACTTGTCATTTCTATTTTGAGTTTCGTATCACGAATACGTCTTCTCACCAAGGCTGTATTAAATCGCATTGTTTCTACAAAACCATCCCGTGGTCCTCTGATTACCGCTTCTGTCTCAGGTGCACCTACACCTCTAACTGGCCAGCTTGGATTCCCGATTTGTAGCGCAGTCTGAGATCCATCAATAAAAATGATGGTATTCCCAGCTAATACCCCTCTTATCAAACCATCCATATCACTAGATTCTTTAATATCAAAGGTTGCAGAAAATCTATCAATAATCTTCTCAGCGGTTGTCATCTTAGATGATAGTTTACTATCATCCATATTTTCATACTCAATAATTCTTGCTAAGAAGTAGTTCTCAATAATATCACGGTTAACCATCCCATCAATATAGACTCCATAGATTCTAATAGGATTTTTAGTGCCGATTTCTACTTCTCTTTTGACTAAATCACTACAATTTTTAAATAGCATCTCTATGCTTTTTATATTGGACTCTAAGTCTGTAGCTAGTGGTACTGTAATCTTATTCTCTACATCATGGGTAGCATCTTCTCTACTCGGTTTCATTTTATCCATTGTTTGTTCCATGCCTAGTCTCCTTTCTAGCTAAAATCATTGCAAATAAATAATGAAAGCAACTATCGCTAAAGCAATGTAAATATAACCTACAACCTTAGTAAATTTAGATTCCCGTTCCAAATGGTTCACTGTATCTAGGTATTTGCTTTGTAGAAAGGTCATATAGACACCTACTCCCAGCATTACAATGACTATATAAATAGAAATCATACTTTCTAATGTTCCCATACGTCACCCCTATTGTTATTCTAATGATGTCTATAACAATTATTTGGTTCTTTAGGGAAAATTATGCATATTTTCTATTATTTCTAGTTAAAGTCATACTCAGAACACTAACGCATGAATTCACACACGTTCTCGGCATAACACAAAAAAGGTATAGGAACTTAATGGTTCCTATACCTCGTATTATTTATTCCCTAATTTGCTTAAGATGATTTTACATTCTCCGCCTACACAATAAGTCCCATAATTAGCTGGTAAGAAAAGTGATTCACCTTTTGCTATGGCCATCTTTTCTCTGCTTGAAAGAATGTAGCCATTACCTTCTACTACAAGTAGTGAGTGGAAAGAAGTTTCATCTACTGTAAGTTCTACTTCTTCACTGATTTCTATCACTTCTACATGGAAGTATTCACAACTTGCTAATACACCTCTTTTGTACCCCTCTGCTTCAGTTAAAGTATACTGAACCTTCGCTTCATCTGCTTTCACTAACTGAGTTACATCAAGTGCTTTCGCTACATGTAATTCTCTCGGTTTGCCATCTGCACCGAGTCTACCAAAGTCATAAATGCGATAAGTGACATTGGAACGTTGTTGAATCTCTGCAATTACGATACCTTTACCGATCGCATGCATAGTCCCTGGCTCAATAAAAAACATATCTCCCTTTTGCACAGGTACACTATTCATTACTTC
>JBOFPL010000074.1:0-14503 GCA_051659885.1 Cellulosilyticaceae bacterium | reverse complement strand
GTTTTACCACAACCATTCGGACCAATGATACAAAAATGAGAGCCTTGAGGAATATCGCAATTAATGTTTTTCAATACATCAAGTGTATCATATTTGAAAGAAAGATTTTTTACAGATAGCATAATGATTACCTCGATTTTTTAAAGTAAATATAAGCAAAAAATGGTGCACCCATAATGGCAGTAATTGCGCCAACAGGTAGCTCAGAAGGTGATAGCAGTGTACGAGCGACTAGGTCAGTTAGGACCATCATACAACCGCCTATAATCATAGACATAGGAATGACCAAATGATGCTTCGAGCCAAAGATTTTACGGACGATATGAGGAGCAATTAAATCAACAAAGCCTATAGTTCCTGTGATTGATACAGAAGCACCTGTTAGGATTGCTGAAAAAATAAAAAGTCGTGTTTTGACTTTTGAAGTATTAACACCCAGTGTTTGTGCACTTTCTTCTCCGAAAGTAAGGATATCCATTTCTTTTGTATAAAGGAGCATACCAAAGATGCCTACAATCAAGAATGGGATAAACATATTGAGATAGGACCAACCACGCATAGAAAAAGAGCCCATTTGCCAAAGTGTGAGGTCTTTCATACTATCTCCAGAGAGTGCAGTAATGACGGTTAAGATTGCATTGAAAAATAAGGAAAAAACCATACCTGTTAAGATGATTGTCATATTAGAAAGGGACTTATCGACTTGAGAAGCAAATTTGAGGATACCAAATACAGTAAGTAAGCCAAAGATAAAACCGACAACAGGTAATGTAAAACGTCCAAATAAAGGAATACTGATACCAAAAACAATAACAAGTCCAGCACCTAAAGAGGCACCCGAAGAGACTCCTAATGTATAAGGTGAAGCGAGTGGATTTTTGAGAACAGATTGAATGACAGCGCCACTAGTAGCTAAGGCTCCTCCGATAAGAAAAGCAAGCAGAACTCTTGGTAACCTAATCGTCCATATAATGACTACATCAGAAGGAGCAATGCCTTCTGTAAGCGGAAGGTTAAAAAGTTTATGGGCGATAATAGAAAGTATATCTAGAATACTAATATTACTGCTACCTATAGCCACACCTAGCCATAGGACTAAGAAGGTCACTATGGCTACGGTAGCAAGTTTAATTTTATTATTCATAGAGCTCTGGGTAGATCGCCTTAGCCATAGCTTCAAGTGCATTAATGGAAAGGTGAGACGCACGAGAAGATTGGTTAGCATCTATAAGATAAACCTGATTATTTTGTACAGCAGAAATAACATCCCAACCTTCACGAGATTTAATTTCTTCTACAGGTGTTTCAATGTAATCTGAATTAATAATAATGACATCAGGATTTGCTTCAATAATAGATTCTGGAGATGGTGAGAACCAAGCAGCTTCTTCACCAAATATGTTTATAGCACCAATTGTTTTGATAAAATCATTTAGGAAAGTATTATTTCCAGCTGCAGTAATATAAGGTGCTGGGCTTACTTCAAAGTATACTTTTTTAGGCTCAGTTACTGTTTTTGCAACTTCTCTGATTTTAGCAACACGTGCTTGCATATCTGCTACAATTTCAGTAGCTTTTTCAGATGTTCCTGTTAGTGCACCTAAAAATTCAATATCACCATAGATACCTTCTATGCTATCACTTGTTGGTAAATAAACAACAGGGATACCAGCTTCTTTGATCAGTGCAAATGGATCTTCGCTACCTGTACGATTGTGGCCAGAAGCAATGATGATATCTGCTTCAAGGGCAATAAGTGCCTCAGCATCAGGATTTTGGAAGTCAATAAGTGTGATATCACTTGGGATACCTGCTATATCATTAGACCATTTATCAATGCCTACAAGTTTAGAGCCTAAACCAAGTTCGACTAGTACCTCAGTATTTGATGGAGCAGTAGAGATGATGCGTTCTAGTGTGTCAGGTACTTCAATAGTATTGCCTTCTCTATCAACTGTTGGTTTAGCTACTTCTGGAGCTACCTCAGGAGTAGGTTCAGAAGTTTTTTGTTCTTCTGTAGGTTGTGTTTGTTCAGATGGGGTAGGAGTAGCTGAATCGGCATCATTCGAGCATCCTACGAGTGTGGTAAAGGCTAGAGCACTAACCATGGCTAGAGCTAAAAGCTTTTTAAATTGTTTCATTCAAATCTCTCCTTTAAAATTGAGTTAATTTAAGACATTAAAAAAGTCTCTTTTAACCCACAGGAAAAGAGACGCTTAGTTATATATGTATGATCATAACTAAAACAAATCCCCTTCATACACCGTGAAGTTTAAAGATTTTCATAAACAGGCAGGTATTCCGACTTAGATTCAACGCTTATTTTCGTCTTCCCACAAAGATGCAGTGACTTAGTGAAAACAGCTCCTCATTACGGCGGCGGGACCGTGTAGGAATGACACCTACTTCCCTATTAATGCCCGAAGGCAACCTATTTTAAGTAGTTAATTTAGACTTTTAAACACACTAATTATAGTTTAAAAGTATATAGATGTCAAACAAACTTAATTAGAATATTGTAAAATTTTTACAAGGACAAGGTGCTTAAATGAATGGATGAGCAATAGAATAATTTAAAAGGAATTGAGATATCCAATAGGAGTTTATTAGAAGGGAGAGCAGTTAGATGAGCATAGTCAGAGAGTTTATAAATAGTTTATTAGCATTTCAATCTTATGTGTTATTGCCAGTGATTATGTTAGTGCTATGTTTAGTAACAGGTATGAAAGTAACAAAGGCACTGAAGCATGCGTTGACATTAGGGATAGGATTTATAGGGATTTTTATGACTTTTGATTATTTTGTAGTTAAGTTAAGTCCCGTATTAACAAGCATTATTGAAAGAACAGGAATGGAAAAATCAGTACTGGATGTAGGTTGGCCGCCTTTTGCGGCTATGGCATGGGAATTTAAGTTGGCACCGATACTTATTTTTCTTTTTTTAGGTGTCAATATTATTATGCTCATATTAAAAAGTACGCAGACGATTAACATTGATATCTGGAACTATTGGCATTTTATCTTTACAGCTCAAATGGTTTTCTTTATGACAGCAAACATTTGGGCAGCCATAGGAGCAGGGGTGTTTTTATTTATTATTTGTCAAAAATTAGCGGATTGGACAGCTGTGGAAGTGGAAAAGTATGCCAAGATGCCTAGGGTGGCTATTACTACTTTATCCGGATTAGCGTACTATCCATGTGCATTACTAGTACATAACCTTATTGATAAGATACCTAAAGTAAGAGATATTGAGGCCGATCCAGAAAGTATCCAAAAGAAGATAGGTATCTGCGGAGAACCTATGTTTATTGGGTTATTTATGGGGATTGGACTGGGAATAGCTGCAGGATATGATTACAGGCAGGTACTAGAGTTGGCGGTAAATATGGCAGCGGTTGTTTATATTCTACCTAAAATGTCAGGCATATTAGGAGAAGGGCTTATCCCAATATGCGATAATATGAAGCAATATATGTTTATTAAATTTCCTAGTATGAAAGAAACATATATAGGAATGGATATGGCTATATTGATGGGAAATCCAGCTGTTATTGTAACTGGTATTTTGTTTATTCCTATTAATGTCCTATTAGCACTTATATTACCAGGGATTAACTTTATACCCCTAGGGGACCTTCCTAATATGATAGGCTATGCAATTATGATAGTCGTAGCTTGTAGAGGAAACGTTTTTAGAGCATTTATTGCAGGGATTCCAACGATCATTGCTAAATTATATATAGCTTCATATATGGCTGGAGAGTATACACAAATAGCTAAAGAATTAGGGATGAATATAGGAGGTCATAAAGGAGAGATTACAGGTTTCTTAGATGGTGGGAATGTTATGAGATTTTGGGTTATACAACTTTTCTCAGGTGGAAATATAGGCTTTATTTTAACACCTATTTTAGTGGGAATCATTTATTATTTATATCAGAAGAAAAAGGAATTTTAGTTCTAAATATGTACGAGCCCCATAAAATTTATAGAGAGGGGGGATAAAAATGGAAGCATTGAAAGTAGGAATGATAGCATTAGGATCAGAAGGGTTGGGAGTAGCAATAGGAATATTACTACTGTATCTTTTTAATATTAAAAATAAGCGATTAATAGGGATGTTATTTGGTGCGACTTCAGGTATTATGATAGCGATTATCTGTTTTGATATATTGCCAGAAGCTCTTCAGGCACATAGAAATAGTTTAGTGATACTAGGTGTAGGAATAGGCATTTGTCTAGGATTATTATTAGGTGATTTTACAGAGCTACTGCATCATAAATTAAAGTCTTTTAGTAACAAAATGGTGGGGACAGCATTTATATTGATATTAGGGATTGCTATTCATAACATTCCAGAGGGATTTGCACTAGGAACTTTAGCAGTCAGTGCACCAGATGCACTGACTAAATTTGCGTTAGTGATTTGTTTACATAGTATACCAGAAGCTATTGCGATTGCCATTCCTTTAAAAGCAGCAGGAACAAAGTTAAAAGTACTTTGTTTGATTCCAATCTTACTAGGTGTAATTATGGGTGTTGGAGCTGTGTTAGGCTGTGTATTAAGTAAAATAGCCAGTTCTTTCATTACAGTAGCACTAGGTGTAGCAGCAGGAATTATCCTTTATATTGTATGTGAGGAGCTTATTCCAGAATCTAGAAAGGTTTGGAATGGTAGAATGACTACAGTAGCAACGATTATTGGTATTTTATTAGGGATGTTTTTAGTTGCTTAAGACAGTTGAAAGAAGTATAAAAAGTCATTTAAAGATAGACAATAAATTTGATTTTATTTAAGAAAAAATTAAATTTTAAGGAGATCCTAGAGATGACAAAATTAAATTGTTGTGCGGTAAATTGCACTCATAATGAAAGTAATCATTGTTGCTTAAATCAGATTAGCATAGAAGGTGCAGAAGCTGGCGTACCTTCAGAAACTTGCTGCGATAATTTTTTAGAAAAAGGAAATATGACCAATCATGTTACTGAACCTAATGAAGCAATTACAATAGAATGCAGAGCAACAAAGTGTATTCATAATCAGAATTGTAAATGTGATGCTGAAGGAGTAGCTATTGTAGGACAAGATGCTACATCTTCAGATGGTACACAATGTAATGCTTTCTGTAAATGTTAAAAATTAGATGGTAAGTCTATCCTAGTTTATTAAGAACAATAGGAGTCATACTATTAGTGTAGTTAAATACATCAGGAGGTGACAAGCAATGGCAAAAAAATATGCTTCAACAACAGCTTGTACAAACACAACAAACTGCACAAATACAAAAAATTGTACTAACACAGTGGATTGCACAAATTCAGTAGACTGTACAAATACAGTAGATTCAAGTGCAATGGATTGTAACGGAGATTGTGGTGGCGGATGTGGCTGCAAAGGTAAGAAAAAATAATAAGTAAGACTCACCTATTGTAAATATAGGGAGAGGAGCTGTATGTGTATATTATGGATTAATAATATTTCATACAGCTCTTATTGCGTTAAAAGTATAAAAGATAAAAAAGGATAGATAATAAATAGGTAAATTAATTTTTAAATAAACAGGAGGTTTTATTATGCCAAAATTAAGTTGTGGAGTATCAAACTGTACACATAACTGCAGTGAACAATGTTGTTTGAATCAAATTGATGTATCAGGAAGTGCAGCAACTAACTCAGTAGACACTTGCTGTAGTAATTTCGTTGAACAAACAGGAGCTACTAATAGTTTAGAGTCTCCAAATATGGCATTAGAAGTAGCATGTAAAGCAGAAAATTGCACACATAATAGTAGTTGTAAATGTTGCGCTGATTCTATTGATATAGCTGGATTTGGTGCATCAAATAGTGTAGACACATGTTGTAGTAGCTTCTGCGAGAGATAATTAAATATAAAAATGGAAAAGATGTATTTTATATTTGTGAAAGCTAATATAAAATACATCTTTTTATATCATTTTAGTTTAATTAAACAGAGAAGATTATAAAATTTTAGTTATGATACATATTGTAAAGTGTAATAAAAGTCTAATATAATATAAATAAGTTATAAAATTATATATTTATTAAAATATTAAATGCAATAAGGAGTAGATGAAATGGCTGAAAAAATAACGGTAGCTATAGCAGGGTTAGGTGGAAGAGGAAAAGATACATATGCAAGTTATATCAAACAAAATTTAGATAAAATAGAAATTGTAGCAATAGCAGATTTAATCAGAGATAAAGTAGATCATGTAGCAAAAGAGTTTGGGATTGCAGAAGAAATGTGCTTTAATAGTGCAGAAGAAATGCTAGAGCAAGAAAAATTGGCTGATGCAATGCTGATTTGTACACAAGATCAAGATCATGTAAGACAAGCTATTGAAGCAATCAAAAAAGGTTATCATATTCTATTAGAAAAACCTATTTCACCAGATGAAGAAGAGTGTAGAGAGATTTTAAGAGTAGCTAATGAGCATAAACGCTATGTAGTAGTATGCCATGTACTTAGATATACTTTATTCTACAAGACAATCAAAGACTTAATAGATAAAGGGACAATTGGAGAGGTTGTAACAGTACAAGCTATTGAAAACGTAGGCTACTGGCATCAAGCTCACAGTTTCGTAAGAGGAAATTGGAGAAGAAAAGATGAAACGAGCCCAATGATTCTAGCGAAGTGTTGTCATGACATGGATATTCTACTTTGGTTAATAGGAAAGAAATGTAAAAAGGTTTCTTCATTTGGGGATATCTATTTATTCAAAGCAGACAAAGCACCAGAATATGCAGCACATAGATGTCTGGAGTGTGAAGGTAGAGAAAAGTGTGTTTATGATGCTGTAGACTTCTATATTGATAGCCCAAAAACTGGAGTGAAACATGGTAATGTAGGCTGGCCAAATAATATTGTAGCGCTTGATCCAACAGAAGAAACAATAAGAGCTGCTTTAGAAGAAGGACCATATGGCAGATGTGTTTACCATTGTGATAATGATGTAGTAGATCATCAAGTGGTAAACTTAGAATTAGAAGATGGAGTGACTGTAAGCTTTACGATGTCAGCCTTTACAGATAAAGTTTATAGACATCTAAAAATTATGGGAACTCAAGGCTATATTGAAGCAGATATGGAGCAAAATAAGGTTACTTACTGTGAGTTTGGTAAAGATAGAGAACTTATAGATATTACGAAGTATGCGAATGACTTAGCAGGCCATGGCGGTGGTGACAATAAAATGATGGATGAATTTATAGAGTTACTCAAACAGCCATACCATGAAAACTGTGGAATGACTACATTAGAAGCATCTATTGAGAGCCATTTAGTAGCATTCAAAGCAGAAGAATCAAGAGTTAAAGGTGGAGAGTGTTTAACACTTGAATAAATAAAATAAAAGAAAAAGGAGAAATCATTTAAACAGATGATTTCTCCTTTTTCAGGTAGAATTTCTCTTTGAGGATACATAGTAAAAAAATAAGACATGGGCTATAATGATTAATAAGAAAAGTAAAATAAAAAAGGACTGATGAAGGTATGAATACATTTAAGATTGCTTCAGAGTTTAAGCCTACAGGAGATCAACCTACAGCCATAGCCAAACTAACAAAGAGTATTGAGTCGGGTAATGAATACCAAACTTTGCTTGGAGTAACGGGATCAGGTAAAACTTTTACCATGGCTAATATTATACAAGAGACACAAAAGCCAACATTGATTATTGCACATAATAAAACACTAGCAGCTCAGCTCTATAGTGAGTTTAAGGAATTCTTCCCAGAGAATGCCGTAGAATATTTTGTGTCTTATTATGATTATTATCAACCAGAGGCCTATGTGCCACAGAGTGATACCTATATAGAAAAAGATTCGAGTGTTAATGAAGAAATAGATAAACTGCGTCACTCTGCTACGGCATCTTTGGCTGAGAGACGAGATGTAATTATCGTAGCAAGTGTGTCCTGCATTTATGGATTAGGAGACCCTATTGACTATGAAAATCAAGTTTTATCTCTAAGAGAAGGTATGGAAGTTGACCGAGATGATGTACTGAGGAAATTAATTCAGATTCAATATAATAGAAATGATATGGATTTTGCACGTTCTACATTTAGAGTAAGAGGAGATACAGTAGAGATTATCCCTGCGGGAGCTTCTGAAAGGGCTGTTAGAGTAGAATTTTTTGGAGATGAGATTGATCGTATAGCAGAAATTGATCCGTTGACAGGAAGTGTATTAGGCTATAGAGAACATGTATCTATTTTTCCGGCTTCCCACTATGCTATAGCCCCTGAAAAGATGGAAGAAGCAATTAAAAGAATAGAGGCGGAACTAGAAGTAAGGTTACAAGAACTGAAAGAACAAGATAAATTATTAGAGATGCAAAGGCTTTCTCAGCGTACAAACTTTGATATAGAGATGCTTAGAGAAATGGGATATTGTTCAGGGGTAGAAAACTACTCTAGACATTTATCGGGTAGAGATGCAGGAAGTACACCTTTTACATTACTCGATTATTTTCCAGATGATTACTTGATTATGATAGATGAGTCTCATATGACAATGCCTCAGATCAGAGCTATGTATAATGGTGACCAGGCTCGTAAAAATGTATTAGTAGATTATGGCTTTAGATTGCCATCGGCATTAGACAATAGACCACTTAAGTTTGATGAATTTGAAGAAAAAATGAACCAAATTCTATTTGTTTCTGCTACTCCAGCGCAGTATGAGTTAGAACATTCATTAAGTGTAGCAGAGCAACTTATTAGACCTACAGGGCTTTTGGACCCACCGATAGAGGTAAGACCAGTTAAGGGACAAATTGATGATTTACTACATGAAATCAATATAAGAGTGGATGAAGATGAAAAGATATTAGTAACAACCTTAACCAAACGTATGTCAGAAGACCTAACGGATTATCTACGAGAGATGGGTGTAAAAGTTAAGTACCTACATTCGGATATTGACACATTAGAGCGTATAGAAATTGTACGAGATTTACGTATGGGAGTATTTGATGTTTTAGTAGGGATTAACTTATTACGTGAAGGGTTGGATATTCCCGAGATATCTTTGGTAGCTATATTAGATGCAGATAAAGAAGGGTTCTTACGTTCAGAGACTTCTCTTATTCAAACAATTGGACGTGCAGCTAGAAATGCAAATGGTGAGGTTATTATGTATGCAGATACTGTGACAAGATCTATGCAAGCAGCGCTTTCAGAAACAGCTAGACGTAGGAAAATCCAAGAAGAGTATAATGAAGCACATGGCATTATACCTCAGACTATCAAGAAAAAAGTAAGAGATTTAATTGTAGCCACTAAGACTATTAAGCAAAATGAAGAACTTTTCAAGGAAAAAGATCCAGAATCTATGAGCCAAGAAGAACTAGAAAAAGCAATACAAAAAGTAGAAAAAGATATGAAAAAAGCAGCTAGAGAATTAGAGTTCGAGAAAGCAGCAGGATTAAGAGATACATTAGTAGAGCTCAAAAAGCTATATGTAAGTAGATAATAGAACGATTAAGGTTCAAAAAATAGGAGAAGCTATGTTTAATTAAATTAAGAGTAGCTTCTTTTTTATTTTCATAAAGATTGTTTAGAAGTAAAAGAAGTGATAAACTATGATAAAATAAGAGTATTCAAAATAAGGAGGGAAAATAATGAATATCAGTCAAAGAGTAGAAGCGCTTAGACAAAAAATGAAAGAAAAGCAGATAGACGCATACATTATTCCATCTGCAGATTATCATGCAAGTGAATATGTAGGTGATTATTTTAAGTCAAGAGAGTTTATATCAGGATTTAATGGATCAGCTGGAACGGTGGTTGTAACTTTACACGAAGCTGGTTTATGGACTGACGGAAGATATTTTATTCAAGCAGAAAAACAATTAGAAGGTACAGGCATTAAACTTTTCAAATCAGGTGAAGAAGGGGTACCAACGGTAGAAGAATATGTGAATAAAATACTTCAAAAGGGAGAATCACTTGGTTTTGATGGCAAAGTAATTGGCGCTAGACAAGGGATTGATTTAGCGAAAATATTAGGAGAAAAACAAATTAAAGTAGTGTATGAGTATGATTTAGTAGATGCTATATGGGAAGATAGACCTACATTAGCAAATGCTCCAGCATTTTTATTAGATACAAAGTACTGTGGTAAAAGTTTTACAGAGAAGTTAGCAGAATTAAGAAAAGAAATGCAAGACAAAGAAGTGACAACACATATCATCACAACACTTGATGATATAGCGTGGTTATTTAACCTAAGAGGCGGAGATATTAAGTTTAATCCAGTAGTTTTAGCCTATGCAGTGATTACATTAGAAGCGGTTTTCTTATTTGTAGATGAACAGAAATTAAGTCAAGAAATTAAAGAGAAATTTACAAATGAAGGCATTACACTTAAGGCATATGATGCGATTTACACATTTGTTCAAGGGATAAAAGAGGAAGAATGTGTACTGTTAGATACAAACAAAGTAAACTATGCAATCTATAATAATTTAGAAGAAAAAGTAAAAAAAGTAGATGCACTTAATCCAACTATGTTTGCTAAATCTAAAAAGAATCCAGTAGAGTTAGAAAGTATTAGAAAGAGTCACTTAAAAGATGGTGTAGCTTTTACTAAATTTATGTATTGGCTAAAAACTAATCTGGGCAAAATTGAAATTACAGAAATAAGTGCTAGTGAAAAGTTAGAGTGCTTAAGAAGAGAACAAGAAGGATTTATAGAGCCGAGTTTTGGAACGATAGCAGGCTATAAAGAACATGCAGCTATGATGCATTATAGTGCAACGGCAGACAGTGATTACACATTACATAATGAAGGATTATTCCTAATTGACTCCGGTGGTCAGTACTATGAAGGAACGACAGATATTACAAGAACACTGGCATTAGGTGAGTTAAGTGAAGAATTAAAAACACACTTTACAGCAGTTGTTAGAGGAATGATTAATCTTTCAAAAGCTAAGTTCTTACAAGGTGTAAGAGGATATAATTTAGATATGTTAGCAAGAGGACCTATTTGGAATCTAGATTTAGATTACAAGTGTGGAACTGGACATGGTGTAGGATTTTTATTAAATGTACATGAAGCACCAAATGGATTTAGATGGAAGGTAGTACCTGAGAGAAATGATAGTTGTGAATTAGAAGTAGGTATGCTTACAACGAATGAGCCAGGTATTTATATAGAAGGTTCTCATGGTATTCGTATTGAAAATGAACTAGTAATAAGAACAGGGGCTAAGAATGATTATGGTCAATTCTTAGAATTTGAGACAGTAACTTTTGCACCTATTGATTTAGATGGTTTAGATGTAACACAAATGAATCAAGATGAAAAAGTGTATTTGAACCAATATCACCAAGAAGTTTATGAAAAAGTTTCTCCATTTTTAAGTGAACAAGAAACAGAGTGGTTGAAAGTTTATACAAGAGCAATCTAATGAAGTTTAATAATAAGGACGTATAAAAAAATAAAGTTATAAGATAGGCGCCTATCTTATAACTTTATTTTTTTAGGAATAATGATACAGAAGAAAGCGGGAATACTTATAGTAAAGAAATAAGATAAGTATATAGAACTTATGTTTGTAAAAACTAAAATATATGATATAATTAGTCAAAAGAGTAAAAATAATAATATAATTAGATGAAAATGAGTGAGGAGTCTATATGAAAAATAAAATAGTTATACAAGGAGCGCGTGAACATAATCTTAAAAATATAGATTTAGAATTAGAGCGTGATCAGTTTATTGTATTTACAGGATTAAGTGGTTCGGGTAAATCTTCATTAGCTTTCGATACTATTTATGCAGAAGGACAAAGACGTTATGTAGAATCTTTGTCAGCTTATGCAAGACAATTTCTTGGGCAAATGGAGAAGCCAGATGTAGATAATATTACAGGGTTATCACCAGCTATTTCTATTGATCAAAAAACCACCAGTAAAAATCCTCGTTCGACAGTAGGAACTGTTACAGAGATTTATGATTATTTAAGACTTTTGTTTGCTAGAGTGGGTATTCCTCATTGCCCTAAGTGTGGAAAAGAAATTAAAAAACAAACAGTAGATCAAATGGTAGATCAACTAATGGAGCTTCCTGAGAGAAGTAAGATTCAACTTTTAGCGCCTGTAGTTAGAGGGAGAAAAGGACAGCATGAAAAGGTACTAGAGTCTGCTGTGAAGCAAGGCTATATTCGTGCAAGAATAGATGGAGAAATAATCGATTTAACGGAAGAAGAAATAAGTCTTGATAAAAATAAAAAACATTCTATTGAAATTATTGTAGATAGGCTTGTGATTAAAGAAGGCATTCAAAAGAGATTAACAGATTCTATTGAAACTGTGATGAAGTTAACAGGTGGTTTATTAGTGGTTGATATAGCAGGACAAGAGGAGATGAATTTTAGCCAAAGTTTTTCTTGTCCAGATTGTAATATCAGTATTGAGGAAGTAGAGCCAAGACTCTTCTCATTTAATAATCCATTTGGAGCATGTCCAACTTGTACAGGCTTAGGTCAAAAACTAGAAGTAGACCCTGAACTTGTAATTCCTAATACAGCATTAACGCTTAAACAAGGTGCCATAGCTGTACCAGGATGGGGGTCAATTGGAAATTCAGATAGTTATGCATTTGCATTATTTGAAGCGTTAATGAAAAAATACAAGTTTGATTTAGATACACCATTTGAAGAACTACCAGAGAAAATTCAAGATATGATTTTATATGGGACGAATGGTGAAACCGTACAGTTTACTTTTTCAGGAGAGTATGGGACGAGACAGTATAACTATGCTTTTGAAGGTGTATTAGCCAATACAAAGCGCCGTTATGATGAAACCAGCTCAGAAGGAATGAGAGCAGAATATGAGTCTTATATGACAAGTATCCCATGTAAAGAATGTGGAGGTGCAAGGCTTAAGCCAGAAGCTTTAGCAGTTACAATAGAAGATAAAAATATTAATGAAGTAACAGCTATGTCTATAGGAGACCTAAAGAATTTCTTCTTAGCTGTTAATTTAACAGAAAGACAAAAAACAATAGGTTCACAAATCTTAAAAGAAATTAATGCGAGATTAGGATTCTTGGTAGATGTAGGACTTGATTACTTGACACTTTCTAGATCCTCTGGAACCTTATCAGGTGGAGAGGCTCAGCGTATTCGCCTAGCAACTCAGATTGGATCTGGTTTAGTAGGTGTACTTTATATTTTAGATGAACCAAGTATAGGACTACATCAAAGAGATAATGATAGATTAATTGGGACATTAACCAGACTAAGAGACTTAGGAAATACACTGATCGTAGTAGAGCATGATGAAGATACTATGCATGCAGCAGATTGGATTGTAGATATTGGACCAGGAGCAGGAGAACATGGAGGAGAAATCATTGTATCAGGTCCACTAGACACAATTTTAGCCTGTGAAGAGTCAGAGACAGGAGCTTATCTAAGTGGGAGAAAAAAGATAGACATTCCAGAAGTGCGTAGAAAAGGAAATGGCAATAAGATTTCCATTAAAGGTGCAAAGGAAAATAACCTAAAAAACGTCAATGTAGATATTCCGCTAGCTACATTAACTTGTGTAACAGGGGTATCGGGTTCAGGAAAGAGTACACTTATTAATGAGATCCTTCTAAAGCGTTTAGCGAGAGATTTAAATCGTGCGAAATTAAAACCAGGTATGCATAAGGATATCTTAGGTTTAGAGCACTTAGATAAGGTCATTCATATCGACCAGTCACCTATAGGTCGTACACCGAGATCAAATCCAGCTACTTATGTAGGGGTATTTGATCAAATTCGTGATTTGTTTGCTCAAACCCAAGAAGCAAAAATGAAAGGATATGCTAAAGGAAGATTTAGTTTCAATGTAAAAGGTGGACGTTGTGAAGCTTGCCGTGGGGATGGAATGATCAAAATAGAGATGCATTTCTTACCAGATGTATATGTACCTTGTGAGGTATGTAAAGGGCATAGATATAACAGAGAGACATTAGAAGTTAAATACAAAGATAGGTCTATTTCAGAAGTATTAGATATGACAGTAGAAGAAGCACTGAAATTCTTTGAAAATATTCCAGCTATCCAGAGAAAGCTACAAACTTTATATGATGTAGGATTATCTTATATCAGATTAGGTCAACCTTCTACGACGCTCTCAGGAGGAGAAGCCCAGAGGGTAAAACTTGCTACAGAACTTAGCAAGAGAAGTACGGGAAAAACAATGTATATCTTAGATGAACCAACAACAGGGTTACATTTTGCAGATGTACACAAACTAATTGGTATATTAGATAGGTTAGTGGAGACTGGAAATACAGTAGTTGTTATAGAACACAACTTAGATGTAATCAAAACAGCTGATTACATTATAGACTTAGGACCAGAAGGTGGTACCAGAGGTGGAGAAATCATTGCCAAAGGAACACCCGAACAAGTAGCTAAGAATGAAAAATCTTACACGGGGATGTTTTTAAAGAAAATGTTATAA
>JBOFPL010000073.1:0-40132 GCA_051659885.1 Cellulosilyticaceae bacterium | reverse complement strand
CTTTGGGCATCTATAACTCTTAATGCTATATATCCCTCTTCTTTCATAATTTCTATCATCTTTCCCATTAACTCTATTTCAAAATTAACAAAACTAGAATGTAAATCTACATCTCTCATTATATGAATCGTTACCCTAGATCCTTGTGGTGTTGTTCTAACTAAAATTGCTCTTGAATCTGGAAACTGTAGCCTTGAAAAATAAGGCACAGTTATCTCTAAATTAATAGGGTAAGATAAAGTCTCAATAAAATAATCCTTATCCTGTTGCCTTTCAATGATTCTGTATTCTAAGTTTGTTTTTAAATTCACTTTATACATAGCATTTAACCTCTCTTATTCCTTAATTTTTTTTAAATCATTTAGGATATGACTCTATCCTTTTCTCTATTTGTATCTAAAGAAGAGACTATCTATTTTATAATATAACTTGATAGATAATCTCTGGTAGTTTACGCACTTATTCTATAAACCTTCTCCTTTATACACAACTTTCCCATTAATGATGGTATATAGTGTATCTGTAAAAGTTTCCATCGGATTATTAGTAAAAATCGCAATATCTGCATCTTTACCTATCTCTAAACTTCCTACGCGTTCTGCCACTCCACAAATTTCTGCAGCATAAATAGTAATAGCTTTTAATCCTTCTTCTATCCCTAGGCCTTCCTTAGCAGCAAATCCTGCACACTTACTTAAATATTCTACCGGAATAACTGGATGATCTGTTGTAATCGCTATTTTCACTCCCTGCTTAGCCAAAATTCCAGGTGTTTCAAATGTTTTATTTTGAACTTCTATTTTACTTCTATGTGTTAAACTTGGACCTACAATAGCAGGGAATCCTGAAGCCTCTACATATTCTGATATTAAATGTCCTTCGCTGCAGTGATCTAATGTCATATGTAAGTCAAATTCCTTAGCAATCCGAATAGCTGTTAAGATGTCATCTGCTCTATGCGCATGTGCCTTTAAAGGAATTTTTTTCTCTAACACAGGTAACCATGCCTCTTGTTTAAACTCTAAATTAAAATCTTCTCCTTTACTTAAAGCTTTTTCTTTTTTATTTTTATAGCTTTTTGCATTAATTAAAGCTTCTCTTAATAAAGAAGCAGTTGCCATACGTGTAGCTGGCATCCTTCCTTTTCCACTATAAACACGTTTAGGATTTTCTCCAAAAGCTACTTTCATAGCTGCTGGTTCTAATACAACGAGTTCATCCATGCTTTTACCTTTCGTCTTCATAAATACAAACTGTCCACCTACCACATTTGCACTTCCTGGACCTGTCATCACAGATGTTACACCAGCTTTTACAGCATCATCAAATGCTGTATCCATTGGATTAATCGCATCTATTGCACGTAGATATGGTGTTACCGGATCTGTCATTTCATTCACATCATTTCCTTCAAACCCCTTATCCTCTTCCATAATCCCAATATGGCAGTGTGCCTCTATAATCCCAGGCATTACCCATCCACCTTTAGCATCTATCACTTGTATTCCTTCTATTTCCTCAATGTATTCACTAATCCTACTAATTTTTCCCTCTTTAATTAAGATACATCCTTTCTCATAATTTACTCCTGTCATTGTTACTATTTTTCCATTTTTAATTAATAACATATTATGCTCCTTCTGATATGAGAGATTATTACAAACTTATAATATAATTATACTATTTTGCAACTCAAACTTAAATAATTCTTTTAAATTACAATATACCTATACTGTACAAAGTGGTGACACCCTTTCAAGTATTGCAATTTATCTTCCTTAAATATAATAAACCCCAGTAGTTAAATACAAAATAGTATTTAGCTACTGGGGTTTATTATATTTAAGATTGTATTGTTAATTGACAGTCCCATTCTAAGTATTTTTCTTTCTTTATACTTTCTAGGCGTAAATCTTCTAATAATTTCAATGAATAGGTATACATTTCTTCTGGATGTTCTTTACAGGTTAATAGTAGAAATTCTAATAAATTCTTCTTTATCTCTATCGTTTGTCTATTCGTCAAGGTCTCATCCTCCTTTATTAAAATAGTATACTCTTTTATCATACCGCCTAATCACCTTATATGTAAAAAGGTATGATTACTTAATTAAGTTAGTAACCATACCTTTCATTATTTAAACCTCTGATATAAACTGACTTTGATATAAACTATAATACAATCCTTGTTGAACTAGTAATTCTTCATGAGAACCACACTCGCTAATCTTCCCATCTTTCATCACCAGAATGATATCCGCATTAAGAATTGTAGATAATCGATGTGCGATAATAAAGCTCGTTTTTCCTTCTGTCACCTTATCTGTCACTGTTTTTATCTTTGTTTCAGTTTGTGGATCTACTGAAGATGTTGCTTCATCTAAAATAAATATCGGCGGATCACACATAAATGTTCTAGCTATATTAAGTAATTGTTTTTGCCCAGCTGATAGTCCACCTGAATCACTTTGTAATAATGAGTTGTAGCCTTCTGGTAATGATTCTATAAAATCATCTACTTCAATTTGTTTACAAAGCTCTCTCATGGTTTCTTCTTTTCTTCTGTGCTCTGGCGCTGCATAACCTATATTTTCATAAACATTTCCTTCAAATAACCAACTATCTTGTAAAACCAAAGCAAAATGTTGCCTTAAATAAGCTAATGGTAATTCTCTAATATCTTTGCCATCTATCTTTATTTTTCCTTGTGTCACATCATAAAATCGCATTAATAAGCTAATAATAGTTGTTTTTCCTGAGCCCGTGGCTCCTACAATAGCTACTTTTTGCCCCGGTTTTACTGTTAAGTTAATATGATCTAACACAGGTACATCTGAGGTATATCCAAAACAAACATTTTCAAACTCCACTTCTCCTCTCACTTCATGAAGTGGCTGAAGTTCTGATTCATTCAGGTTAGATTCATCTTTTTCTTCCGGATGATTCAATATTCCAAATACACGATCACATGCTGCTAACGAAACCTGAAACATATTGATAATATTAGCTGTATCAATAATAGGCCCTGCAAAACGTTTGGAGTACATGACAAATGTAGAAATATTACCTACTGAAAGCCCTCCTCTAAGTACAAGGAATGCACCCATAACACAAATGAGCGTAAAGTTTAAGTTATTAATCCCATTCATCGTTGGCATCATTAAACTTGATGAAAACTCAGCTTTAGTTCCAGAATCTCTTAACCTGCTAGAAACATCAAAAAATTTATTTTTGTTGTATTCTTCTATCCCATATACTTTGACTGTTTTTTGGGCGGTAATCATTTCTTCTGAATAACCACACAATTCCCCATAAGCTGCCTTTTTCATTCTAAATAAAGCTCTAGATTTTTTAGAAATTAGCCTTGCACTTATAAACATAAGTGGTACTGTAAACACAAATATAAGTGTCATACTCCAACTAATTTCTAACATAAATATCAAAGATCCTATAACGGTTACACATCCGGTTAATAAAGTAATTGCATCCGCAGATACTGTCTCGCTAATATTATCAATATCCGTGGTTACAATGCTAATAATGTTTCCTTTTGTATTTGTATCAAAATAAGATACTGGTAATTTAACCAATCTTGAAAAAACATCATGTCTTAAATCTAATACTACATTTTGTGCCGTCTTTAACATTAATAAATTTTGGATAATACTCAATCCCCAACTTATCACAGCAATCCCTAATATGGCCCCAGCATTTCTAACTAAGAAACCAAAATCTATTTTTCCTGGCCCAGCACCTATTGCGTCTACCATCAATCCTGTAATATACGGGATGCGTAAAGTAAGATAGTTAGCTACTATTACGATGAGGCAAACGGCTAATAATTGAAACTTATACTTTACTAAGTAGCCTAATAACTGTAATAATGAGGCTAAACTTTTTTTCTCTTTTTTCATAGTGTTTCTCCGCCCCCATTCTCTTGTGTTTCACACATATGTTGATACACTTCACATTGACTCACTAATTCTTCATGTGTCCCTATTCCTACACACTCCCCTTTATCTAAAACTAATATTTTATCTGCATTCTTTACACTGCTTATTCTTTGAGAAATGAGAATAACGGTCTGCTCCTCATAGTTCTGACGCAGTGCTTTTCTTAATTTCAAATCCGTCTTATAATCTAATGCTGAAGAAACATCATCCAATATAACTAAATCAGATTTTCTATATAATGTTCTTGCTACGCTAATACGTTGTTTTTGCCCTCCTGATAGATTAGTCCCATTCTGAGAAACTTTATGTTCAAAATGTTCTTCTAAATTCTCTAACAAATCTAAAATTTGAGCTGATTCTGTTGATTGATCTAAGCGTGCTTCATCATAATCCATATCTAAAATAATATTATCCTTGATACTCATACTAAAAATATTATACTGTTGCATCGCAGCTGTTATCTTTTCTGCTAAATATTCTCTATCATACACTTTAATATCTTTCCCTTGAAAGCTAATTTTCCCTTCCGACGGTTCATATAATCTTAAAATCAAATTAAGTAAACTTGTTTTACCAGCTCCTGTACCTCCTATTACTCCTAGTGTTTGCCCTGTTCCTACTTCAAAATCAATATGACGGAGTGCATATTTCTTAGTACCAGGATATCTAAAAGAGATCTTCTCAAATTTCAACACCGATCTACTTCTACTAGGCATTTGCTCCTCTCCATAGACTGTAGTCTCCTTGATGTCTAGAACTTCATTAAGACGCCCTGCTGAAGTACTGGCACGACTACACATCATAAACATTCTTGGAATAGTTGTCATTGCCATCAACACCATATTAATATAATTTAATATAGTTACTATTTTACCGATTTCTAACTGTCCATTATTTACTCGCATCCCACTTATGTATAGAATTCCTATAATCGTTAAATTTGTAATTAGCCCTATTGAAGGTCCCATGTAAGCATTAATTTTACCCGCTTTTAACTCAAATTGCTTTACAATTCTACTCTGTGTATCAAATCGTTCTACTTCATACCTTGTTTTATCAAAAGATTTGATAACCCTAATACCTGATAAATTTTCTCGCAAAATAGAAGCCATTCTATCTAAATTCTTCTGTACTTTTCTATAAATTGGTCTGGTAAATTTATAGACCACTAAACTACCTAATAGTAGTAAGATCATTCCAATAAACATTACACCCGTGAGGTAGGGATCCAATGATAAAGATAAAATTGTTCCCCCTATCATAATAAGCGGCGCTCTAACCATTAATCTTGCAGACATTAAAATTGTCCTTTGCACGTGCTCCACATCATTTGTTGTACGTGTAATTAATGAAGCTGTCGAAATCCGCTCTACATCATAAATTGTTAATTGCTGAATATGTTCATAGAGTGCATTCCTTAATTTTTCACCTATCCCTTGAGACCCCTTAGCGGATAAATAGTGACTAATGACAGTTCCAACAAATCCTAATGCTGCTATAATTAACATTAGGGCACATAATTTCATAATCATTGATACATCTTGCATTGCAATTCCCTTATCAATAATAATTCCCATCAGATAAGGTACTAAAAGATCTGAAAATGTACTCACTAGCTTTAATAATACAGCTAGACTCATGACCCCTGTAAAAGATTTCATATATACATATAATTTTTTCATCTAATCCCCTCTTTCTTCTATTTATAATTAATCTATAATTAATGAGTAGACATCCCATATTCTAAGATACACTCAAATTCTTTTTCTTCTATTTCTTTTCCTTCTATCATCCTTACTAAAGCCTGAGCTCCATAAGTCCCCATTTCCTCCAACGGAATACTTATCGATGTAACTGTGGGATACATATCTCGAAATACTTTAGAATCGCCTAAACAAATATGTTTAATCACCTGGGGCAACTCAAAATTTTTTTTTAAAATAGCACTCTGTGTGAGTAACCCTAAACGCTGATGTGGTGTAATAGCTATATCAAATTTTTCATGTCTCATATATTCCTCTAACTGCCCCAGTATCTCCGTATTATTGCCTTCACAAAATACCCTTTTCAGCTCTGCTTGTGGGAAAAATTTATTAAGAGCTTCTTTGAACAAATTATATTTATATGATCTAACATTTCCTCCATGTGTAATAGAAAAAAATCGGATACGTTTCCATCCATTAGATTGACAAAGTTTGATACACTCTGATACGGTTTCCCCAAATACTTTTTTTACTGTAATTTCTTTTCCCCATACTCCATTTTCATTAATCATCAAATAGGGGATATTGTACTGATGCAACACTTCTAAAGTTTCATCACTCATCTCATAAAAAATAAATAAAATAGCATCTATTTTATTTGCTCTAAAATAAGTTACATAATCACACTGTCTTCTATCACTTATCTCATCATCATTAAGTAAGGTTATACTATAGCCTCTTTGATCGGCTTCTCTCTTCACACCTCTAAGCACATGATTAAATCCCATATTGATACAATTTCTGCCTGATACTACACCTATTGATAATGCACGACTTGTTCGCATCGTTCTAGCGGAGCTATTTGGAATATAATCCAGTGTTTTTGCTGTTTCTAAAATGAGTTCTCTTGTCTTGTCACTAATTTTTTTTCCTTCTTTATTATTAATCACATATGAAACTGTCGCTTGTGAAATTCCGCACACTTTAGCAATATCCTTAGCTGTGACCATCTTTTTTTCATTCATTTGTTCACCCCACTCAGTTAATCGTATAACTCAAATAATATTATAACTCTTTAGAATTTTTTATTCTATACACAATTTATACGATTAACCACTTAATCTTCCAGGCACTTTTAGTAATAAGTTAACTATAATAAACTCTATTTTATTTTATAATATTCTTCTTTCTACATATAATACTTTTATGTAGAAAGGAGTTTTTAATATGAAAAAAGGCATTAAATTACTTATTGTTGTCTTAGTTATATTAGGTATTTTAGCTATTCCAGTTATCGGAAGCTATAATACACTCGTTACGCTAGAGCAAAATGTAGCTGCTACAGAATCTAATATTGCTACTCAACTCCAAAGAAGATCTGATCTTATTCCTAATCTAGTTAGTACAGTACAAGGTTACGCAAGTCAAGAAAAAGAAATTTTCACTCAAATAGCTGATGCGAGAAGCCGCTTAGCTGGCGCTACTACTGTAGAAGAGCAATCTGCTGCAGATAATCAGCTTACTCAGGCACTCTCTCGACTCTTGGTAATCGTTGAAAGATACCCTGAACTTAAATCTAGTCAAAATTTCAAGGATTTATCTATCCAATTGGAAGGTACTGAAAATCGTATTGCTATCGCACGTCAAGATTATAATACCGCTGCCACAACTTACAATACTAAAAGAAGAAAATTTCCAACTACACTTCTAGCTTCTCTTTTTGGTTTTGAAGAAAAACCACTTTACCAAGCAAGTGAAGCTGCTCAACAAGCTCCTGTTGTAGATTTTTCTAATCGCTAATGATGCAATTTACACAGTCTATTCGTAGATTTTTTTCTCTTCTTTTAGTTTTTCTTATTGTAATTTCTACTTCTTTAACTGCAGCTCCCTCATTTCCAGCCCCAACTTCTTATAAATATATCAATGATTATAGTGGTATTCTTAAAACAGAGGAACTTCAAAATTTCTCTCTATTAGGTCAAGAATTAGAGACTCAAACTGGAGCTGAAGCAGTGGTGGTTCTTATTGACTCTACTGGCGGAATCCCTATTGAAGACTATGCCAATAAACTTTTTAGAACTTGGGGAATTGGGAAGAAGGGGCAGGATAATGGGCTCCTTCTTCTTATCGCAATTAAAGATCAAACTTGGAGAGTAGAAGTTGGACGAGGACTTGAAGGTGCTATACCAGATGCGCTTAGTCATCAAATTATGGAGACTTACGCCAAACCTGCATTTAGTTTAGGCAACTATTCTCAAGGTATCCTCCAAGCTTATACGGTCTTCTCCGAACAAATCGCTACTGAATATGGGGTGACCCTCAATCATTCATTTGTACCTCCACCATTCTATCAGCCGCCCCCTCCTGCTCGTCACTCAAATTCATGGGTATGGATTCTAGTACTTCTTTTATTTGCCGACTTATTTTTTAATAGAGGAAGAATCTTTTCTAACTTTTTTGCTCTTTTATTTTGGAGTAATATTGGACGACGTGGTGGCGGCCCAAGAGGTGGGGGTGGCGGATTTGGCGGCGGCTCTTCTAATGGTGGCGGCTCCTCAGGTAGTTGGTAACCCAAATCCCATTAAACACTAAAAAGGTCAGATAGAACTAGCTCTTTTTGCTAATTTTATCTGACCTTTTCATTATATAAATATTTTAAATTCCAAAAGCATATAAATACTGCTCATATAGTCTTTCACAAACTTTCTCAGATAGATAATCTTCTTCTATATAAAAAATTTCTTCTATCTCCTCTTTACTTACCTCCACCTTTGTCTTTCCAAATACCTGTTTATCTCCTTTTATCTCAAAAAACCAACCTTGCCATTCTATTTCTGTTAAATTCATATTCTTTTTATCTCCTTTTTTGCTCTATTAATCATGTATCTTTTCATCCTATTTTTAACTCCTATTTTCTAATCAGTTACCTCTTCCTCTCCGAACAATCTATCATATTGTATCATCCACATTTTATCTAATGTGTCTCTTATGTCTTGGCCTAGGTTCTCTTTAGATCTTAATGTGCCCTTGCCATCTATCACAAACGCTGTATGATAAGCTCTTACCGTCTTAATTGCTTCATCTAAAAAATTCATATAGGGATCTTTGTTATATCCTATATAATCTAATAATTGACTTCCTAAATAAGAAGCATCAATATATCCCCAATCTTCCTTAGCTAATTGATAATTGTTCCAAATAACAAAAGGGGTTTGATGTAATTGAAAGCGTTCTTTTGCACCTAGTGTCCCTCTAATATATTCACTATTCTTATATACCCCATAATCCTTACTAAGGTCAGGTAAATGATCTCCATACATCACGATCACCGTTGGCTCTTCTACCTTACTAAAATAATTAATCAGTTGCTTGAGCGCTTGATCTGAATCATTCACGCCATTAGCATATGTCGTAAGTGCCTGCTTTTCTATGTCTGTTAAACCTTGGCTATCTACTTTTATTTGATTTGCCTCATAAGGTTCATCATACGGCATGTGATTTTGCATGGTAACTGCATGTACAAACAAAGGTTCCTCTCCCACTTTTGTTTTATATGCTTCTATGATTTTTTCAGTCATTTCATAATCTGAAATATATCCTCTGACTGTCCTTGGATTTTCAAAAGATTCACTAGCCCAAAATTCTTCTATCCCCAAATTTTGATAGGCTACATCTCTTGAAAAAAATTCTCTTTCATAGGTATGAATTGCTACAGTTTTATAGCCCTCTTGCTTTAATAACTTTGGTATACTCGGTGTATCCTCTTTTACAAACCTCATGTAAGCAATATTATCTTCTCCTGTAAAATCAACAGAGTGTCCTGTAAGTACCTCATACTCTGTCTGACAGGTTCTTCCGCCATACACTGCTGTTATTATCTTTCCTTTTACATACTCCTCTTGATACTTTTCAAAATTCTTAATAGGATTTTCAGAAAAAACAACCTCTGGCAGTTCATTGAGATCAAAAAAAGATTCACTCATAATCATAATAATATTGGGTTTAACGAATTCCTCTTCTTCAGAGTTAGTATACCCTTCTAAAATTTTTTTCACCTTTTCTTTGCTATACTGCTCTGGTCTTGCTACTACCAATTCTGATATTTCCTCTGTAAACCCTACTAAAAAGCCTTTTTCATCGTACTCTTGATTGACTGTTTCTTCTCCTATCACTTGTAAAACTGGCTCCACGCTCTTCGTCTCATAGAAAGTCATCACACCTATTCCTATTGTTATACAAATCAAAACAGACCCTATCCCTCCAATAACTTTTCTTTGTCTCCTACTCCACACTACCTTATCTAACTTATATACACCAATAACTACTAATAATCCCACCACTATTCCTATTACAATATTTCTCTCTATAGTAATATTCATTTCTTTGCTAATACTTGTCGCTTCTCCTATTAGCAGTAAATCAGCAGGTATTAAATACTCACCACTTATCTTAAACTTATAAAATGAAACAATACATCCTATCATATAGATCAACGCAACCAATCCCAATCCCTTCCATAACTTATCAAATAGGCTACTACATGTCATTAAAAGCATTAGAAGCATTAACCAGTTCAATCCAAAATGAATAGGGGATGTCATCATCCACCTAATCCCTCCTAATAGCTCTTGCCGCAAAATAGTTTCTCCTATTAAAACAATTACCCCACTAAGTGGTATCATAAACGCTAGTGCACGACCTATGTTTTTCTTCATTTTCATATCCCCCAGCCCTGTTAAACTTATCTTTTACTATGAAGTGTTCTGAAATCCAAGTCAATAACTTAAAGAAAATTTTTACATTTTATTCATTTTTCACAGCAAAAAGAGATTAGCTACGCTAACCTCTCTTTCCTATATCTCACTTTTTTCAGGCAAAATAATTGCTGCTACAATATATAAAACAATTCCCATTCCACACGGTGCAATAGATAATAGTACCCATAATAATCTCACGACGCTTACATCTAGATTTGAATACTCTGCAATACCCGCACATACACCATCAATTTTACAGCCTTCTCTCATTTTATAGAGTTTTCTTGGTTCCATTCTGATTCCCCCATTTTATACTTATCACTTCTATTATATGATGAGTCCGTTAAAAATGAGCTTTGGGACAAAAAAAAGTGCATTTCGGCTAGTAGCCCAAATGCACTTTATTCCATGAGTTCTAAACACTCATCAATTACATCTCTAGTTTGTAATAAATCTTTAGTATTTTCCATAATACATCCCCCTTTATTTCTTTGAATATTGTTTATCATACCATATCTCTTTTCATTTGGAACCCAACAATTTTTTCCATCCCTTATTTTCTTACCTAACTTTTGTCAGAAGTATGATACAATAGCTCTTAGAATTTACATCTAGGAGGTTACAAATGGACTTTGTAGCAATTGACTTTGAAACAGCTAATGAGAAAAGACATAGCCCCTGCTCATTAGGAATTACTGTCGTTAAAAATAATCAAATTATATCAGAAAAATATTGGCTTATTCGGCCTCATGAATTACGTTTTAATCCTATGAATATATGGATTCATGGTATTCACCCAGAAACAGTTGAACATAAAAAAAACTTTAAAGAACTTTGGCCTGAAATATTACCTTTTTTGGAAAATCAGCTCGTCATCGCACATAATGCTTCTTTTGATATCAGTGTGCTTCGCCGAACTTTAGATTTATATAATATTCCTTATCCTTCTTTTCAATACTGCTGTACGATGGTCATGTCTAGACATTTCTATTACTATTTAGAAAATGCTAAGCTTAATACAGTTAACCAGCATTTAGGTTATCACTTTAATCACCATGATGCACGTGCAGACGCAACAGCTTGTGCCAATATCTTATTAGCTATCGCTACTGAATTAAACGTTTCTACCATTGAAGCCTTAACTGTGCAAGTTGGCACTAAAATTGGTGAAGTTTTTGAAAGAGGCTATACACCGGCCAGTTCAAATGGTGGTGGCGTAACCTCTAATCGTCAATTGACTATGACTTCTTCTACAGCTCCTACTATCTGTCAAACCTCTTTTTTCAAAGATAAGGTCGTTGCTTTTACAGGCCCCTTAAGTTCCATGCCAAGATGTCAAGCAATTGGATTGGTTGAAACCGGTGGTGGCGATTACACACCTTCTGTTACCCTTAAAACAAACGTAGTGGTTACAGGCATGAAAAATCCTCTTGCCCTAGCCCCACATCAAATGAGTGGGAAACTCCGTCGTGCATTAGAACTACGTGCTCGAGGCCAATCTATCCAGTTTCTGACTGAAGAAGAATTCTTATCCTATTTATAAATCTACTTTATTTTCAAACAAAGTGCCTTTTTTGGCACTTCTATTAATAAGTCTACTTTATAAGGTTTTGTATTTTAAATTTTTCTATATCCCGTCTCAAAATCTACGTTATTTTTAAGCGGCTCACCATTTTGATAAGCACTTAAATTTTCCCCAGCTATTTTCACAATACGATTGAGCGTTTCTGGCAAAGAATATCCTCCTGATACATGTGGCGTAATCACCACATTTTCCATTTGCCATAAAGGATGTGTCTTTGGCAAAGGCTCTGGATCGGTTACATCTAATCCCGCCCCTAAAAGTTGTTTCTTTTCTAATGCTTCACATAACGCCTCTGTATCAATACTACTTCCACGCCCTACATTAATTACTATTGCATCTCGTTTCATTAAAGCTAATTTCTCTTGATTAATTAGTTTATAAGTCTCTTTTGTCTGTGGTAAGCTAAGTGCTATAATATCTGCTTGTGGTAAAAGTTGATCTAATTGTTCCATAAGATAAACTTCATCTAGCCACTCTGGTTTTGCCACTTGTGTACGTCTCACACCTACAGTATCAGCTCCCAATGCTTTCATTCGTTTAGCAAACTCCCCACCAATATCACCTGCTCCTATCACTAAAACTCTAGCTCCCTCAATAGACTTAACTTCTCCTAGATGAAACCAATTCTCTCTTTTTTGTTCATCTCTATAACGATGAAGATTTTTATAAAGCATAAATACTAACCCAATCATATGCTCTGCCACAGCTAACCCATATGCTCCTGTAGAGTTTGTCAATAAAACTTTTTTTCCAATGACTTCTTCTTTAGCATAAGTATCTGCTCCCGCACTTTGAAGTTGTAGCCATTCTAAATTCTCAGGTTGGTGTAGTAGCCTAAGCGGGGGATTACCTATAATAATATGAGCTTCTTCAATTTGCTCCTTTACTACGCTATCCGGTCTACTATAACTAAATTTTGCATCTGGAGCCTTAGATTCTAAATAATTTTTATGCGACTCATTAACAGGTATCAGTACTAATATATTTTTATTCATTATCTCTTTCAGTAGGTCTCACTTTCAACCTACCGCTTCACCTCTCTCTTCTCTAGTTTTATACTACTATACCATATTTCTTACTTTTTTTGATATAATTAAAAATATCGCAACATAGGAAATATTTTTACTCATCTCTTCTGATAAACTTTAATTACCGAAAGGGCAAGAAACAAAAGGAGGAATACCTATGACTAACATTAAACTTTTACAAATCATACTAGACTATATTGAAGAAAATTTAAAAACAGAACTTTCATTAGAGGAACTCGCTAACTTAGCTGGCTTCTCTAGCTATCACTTCTGTCATCTTTTTTCCGATTTTGTAGGTATACCAGTAGCTGCCTATATTACTAAACGCCGTATCCATCATGCAATTTATGAAATAAGCCAATCTAACAAAATGATTGATACTATTTTTCTGTACGGCTTCGATACACACGCTGGATTTTATAAAGCTTTCAAACGTGAGTTTGGCTGTTCCCCTTCTAAGTTTCTTAAATTAACTACCGTAAGGAAACCAAAAACAATTAATTTATTTGAGGAGGCAAAAATTATGCTTACAAACACACAAATCAAAGCACTTTTATCAAATTGGGAAATCGACTCTAAATTAAAAATCGAACCCACTTTAGAGGTCGGAGGGACCATACAGTCCAAAGATACTTGGACTATTGGTAATACATTTATTTTTAAAACAGGTAAAAATATTGCTGGACTTAGAAGTCATATCGCTATCTCTAGAGCACTTGCCAAGACTGGTATGACAGCCGCTTGCCCAGTCCTCACCAAGACCGGTGAAGATTTCATCATCGTTGATGATAGATTCTATGTTGTTACTCAAAAGATCTCAGGTGAATTTCTCCTGCCTCAAGAAAGATATAATACCAATCGTTATGCAATTGCTATGCAATATGGAGAAGCTATCGGCAAACTTCATGCAGCACTCCTCTCTCAAGATGCCTCTTTAGAAGTGAATGATACCAATATGCTAGAGGTCGTTCTTAACTGGGCAATGCCACATACTCAAACAGTTATGGAACAATGGGGATGTCCTCTTCCTGATGCATTCTATAGTGACTATAAGGAAAACTTCCCTAAACTTTATGACAAACTTCCTCGTCAAGTAATTCATAGGGATGCTAATCCTTCTAAAATTATGTTCCATGAAGGCGAAGTTTCAGGCTTCATAGATTTTATTATCAGTGAACGTAATGTTAGACTTTTTGATCCTTGTTACTGTGCAACTGGTATTTTATCTGAGTCTGGTGAAATTGAAGCTGGATTTGATAAATGGCCTGAAATTCTTAGAGGAATCCTTCAAGGTTATGATCACATTACTCCTCTTACTTCTGCCGAAAAACAAGCTATCCCTTATGTGATTTATTCTATCCAAATGATTTTTATTGCTTGGCTTATTGACCATGAAGCGTATAAAGATTGTGCTTTACAAAATCGAAAAATGCTTGTTTGGATGTGGGAAAATAAAGAAGCTTGCTTTAATTTCTAATAAAAAACTCCTCAAATTTAATTATTGAGGAGTTTTTTATATTATTTATCCTTTAATAGACTGCTCTTTTTTCTTTTGCTCAAGTGGTTCAATCCTCCACTTTGTATATATAAAACAACTTAATAAAATAAATGCAGACACGATAAATATCATTTGTATATTTGCTATAGTTACTCCAAAAAACTCTATCGCATAAGGTTTTAATAACTTAATACATGTTGCAGCAATAAGTGTTCCAGTAAATCCACTTATCCCATTAATAGATGCAAAAACTCCTATATATTTAGTTTGTTCTTCCTCTGGTACAAACATCACTTGTAAATTAAAGAAAGTCATTGCTACGGCTCCCCATGCAGTACCACTTAACAAATAGATAACAGGTAGCAACCAATATACCGTTCTTCTAATGAGAAAAGCTTGTAATCCAGTTGCTATGGCCATAATTAAAATCCCTATTCTAGCTACATAAGACCAACTTTTTTTATCAATTAACTTTGCCCACCTTTTTACAGTGAGTGTCCGAATTGCTAAACAAATCATCCCTGAACAAGTAATAAATAAATAACTAATTTCTAATTTACTCAGTAAATATACAAATAAATAAGCATTACCAAAGTAGATCCCCATATTCCAGCCACCAAAAAGGACAGCTAACTTTCTAAAGCTTTTATTATTTAAAACTTCTTTTAAAGTTTCTATTAGCTCTTTCTTTTCTCTCTCAGGATTTCTTGGACGCTCCTTAATAGACCTTAAGAGCATTAGATTAATAATCCCGAAAATAATCGTTAGAATTCCAAAAACAATAAACCCTAGCCCTTCCTTTTGCCAATCCTTAAATAAATCTAATGAATAACCTAGTGGAATTTCTAAAATCCCTAATACAATCATCACGATCATTTCACGTCTAGATAAATACTGTGATCGATTTTTAGGGCACATTTCAAAAACCCAACTCACTATAACAGGACCAATTAAAGAGACCATCAAATAGCCTAAGGTATAAAGTCCTATAAAAATGAATTTTCCACCACCTGTACCTACAAATACTACTGGAATAATATATCCTAATCCTAAAAATATTCTAGAAAGCAACATCATCAGCGTAACCTTTCGCTTTCTTTCTTTAGTATTTTGAAAATATAACCCTCCTACTATTTGTAAAAAACCTACTAACACAGGAATAGAAGCAATAATTCCCGTCAAACTATCTGATAATCCAATATATTTACTAAATCCTGTTACAAAAACCCCTTGTGTTAATTTAATTAATAAATTTCCACAAATAGCTTCTCCTATAAAGCAATTTTGAGCATGAGTATAATCGGTTTCTGTTAGAATTCCTTCATTTTTCTCCATCCTTTCACTCCTTATCAGTTATCCATTTTTTATTAGCTTTTGCTAATCTCAAATTTATATTCTGTATCAGAGTGATGTAAAAAACTGTTACTATTTTTTTATTTCAAATTTTTTACTATTCCAAAGTACCATGAGTATAATCCCTAAAGAAATTGGCATTAGTGCCAACATACTCTCTCCACTTATTCCTAATATAATCATGCCTAATACTGCACAAAACATAGAGGTCTTCATAGAAACTTGTTTAACTTCATCTTTACCTTTTTGATATTTGCTATAAGTTACTCCCCATACTAAAAGCATTCCTATTATAATGAATAACTCTATAAATGATCCTATTTGAGATGTTAAAAAAATAGCTGTCGGTCCATCTGCTCCACCGATTATACTTACACTTTTAGCAGTCTGGTGGCTTACACTCAACATCCATACTTGGAAAACTCCGTAACTAAGAATAGTTACACCAGCCCACAAGAGCACCCAGACATTTACTGCATAAAAATAATATCTATTAACATACATTTTCTTTTCTTTCATTTTTTTGTCTTTCATATCTATCAGCTCCTTCATATGAGATCAATTTTGTTGCTATTCTTAGTATATCTTATTTATTTTTCACTAAAAAGTATCTATTCTAAATATTTTATTTTATAATTGTTATTGTTATACCAAAAATTCCACTTGAAAGGGTTACTACCATGCTTATTACAAGACAGGCTACTCCTGATGACTTAATCCGTCTTTGGAATGGCCGTTTCGCTGACTACCAAGAAAAATATATTCATCAGATTCAGTCCGGTATTCATGAAATGTGGGTATTAGAAAACCAAGAAACCTCTGATCTTATCGGCGAACTCCATGTTATTTGGAATAAACCCGATGCTCCCTATGAGGCTAACGGCATTGATCAAGCTTATCTTTTTGCCTTTCGTATTCAACCTGAATATCAAGGCCAACATCTAGGTACTTTACTCATGAACCGTGTCCTAAATAGGATTAAAGAAAAAGGATTCTCCTACGCAACCATAGGAGTAGATCCAAACGAAGCTCACCTTGTCTCAATGTATAATAACTGGGGATTCACTACACTTATTCAATCAAATTCTTTTGAAGAAACTTCTAGAGATGAATCAGGACATTTACACACTCACATTTCAACTTACCATGTCTATCAAAAAATACTCTGATTATAAAAATTCGCATTCTTACTCATAATATGTTATGATTAATCGATTATAAATCTATTTATAATGATGAAAGGTAATACATTATGAATTTTAAACAATTAGGTATCAATGATCATACAGTAACACTTCTTCAAAAGTCAGGCATTACTACACCTACGCCTATTCAGACTCAGAGTATCCCCCTTATTAAAGAAGGTAGGGATGTTATTGCCGAGGCTCAAACTGGTACCGGAAAAACGCTTGCATTTTTACTTCCTTTATTTGAAAAATTAGATATTACTTCTCCTACAGTTCAGCTTTTAATCGTTACACCTACACGTGAATTAGCTATTCAGATTACGGAAGAAGCTCAAAAACTTGCCGCATCTAAAAACATCGGTGTACTTGCTGCTTATGGCGGAAAAGATTTAAGTTCTCAATTTAAGAAATTAAAAAATGCTATCCAAGTTGTTGTTGCTACCCCAGGCCGTTTACTTGATCACCTCAATAGGGATACAATTAATCTTAGTCAACTCAAAACATTGGTTCTAGATGAAGCTGATGAAATGCTTTTTATGGGATTTAAAAATGAAGTAGAAACCATTATTAGTAAAGCTCCAAAAAAACGTCAAATACTTTGTTTTTCTGCTACAATGAACTCTGCTGTAAAAAAATTAGCTTATCGCTATCTGAATAACCCAGCTGTTGTAAGCATTCAAAAAGAGACTGTTACGCTTCAAGCTATTCAGCAATTCGTAGTTGAAACAACAGACCGTCATAAACAAGCTTCTCTCTTAAAAGCCCTTGATGAAGATAATCCTTTTCTCGGCATTATTTTTTGTCGCACAAAACGCCGAGCAGATGATTTAGAAATTGCTATGAAAGCTAAAGGCTATAACCTCGAAAAGCTTCATAGTGATATCAAGCAATCTAAGCGTGAGCGTATCATGAAGTCTTTTAGAGAAGCTAAACTACAATATTTAATCGCTACAGATGTAGCCGCACGTGGATTAGATATCACAGGGGTTACTCATATCTATAACTATGATATCCCTGAGACAGTGGAATCTTATATTCATCGTATTGGTCGTACAGGACGTGCTGGTGAAGAGGGCTATACTTGCGTCTTTATCGACCCTAAAAATAAAAAAATGCTTCTTGAAATAGAAGAAACCATTGGTTTCACTATCCCAAGAAGACACATTATGCTTTAATTTACTTAATATACCCTTTGGCCACACACTCATCAATGACATAGTTTACGATGTCTTTTAGTGCTTGTGGCCCTTCTTTTAATGTAATTTCATTTCTTTTATAAACTTTTTCTACAGGTATGCTGTGCTCACTCCATGAACCACCTTGCGTCACATAATTTAATAGCAAGGGTTGCATTCTATCTAACATATCTCCATATTTTGCCTCTTTTGTCTCTCCAGTTTCAAATTCATCCCATAATGCACGGAGCTCTACTCCTTGGTCTTCTGGAAGCATACCAAATATTTTATCTGCCGCTAATTTTTCACGTTCTGCTTTATCCTCATATCCTTTTTCATCAAAAGCAAAAGTATCTCCTGCGTAGATTTCTACTAAATCATGGATTAAAACCATTTTCATAACCTTATTAATATCTACATCTTCTTCTACATACTCTGAAAAAATAAATGCCATAATCCCTAGATGCCAAGAATGCTCCGCATCATTTTCATGTCTACTTTTATCTGTTACATAACTCATACGAAAAATATTTTTTACTTTATCTATCTCAATGAGGAATTCCATTTGCTTTTTTAATCTTTCATTTAACATTTCTTATCTCCTTTTCTTTTGTACATTCATAGATGCTTTTCTTTCCTCATTTAGTTTAACACTTTTTCTTCTCATTTGTCATCCTATGTATCCACACAAGAAAAAAGCATCTAATCACCCTCAAGATCAAATGCCTTTTCTTTGTGCAGCAACATTCTTATTTTGTACCACTTTTTGTAAGAATATTCCTTCCCCTATTTATTTTTTATTATTTTCCTACAAAACTTCCCATACCATTATCACCATTGTAAGCTGCTGCCCCTGGGGCTGTTACGTAACAAATGATAAGTTCATACGCTTCACCTTTTCCTATGTTTGACGAAAAAGTGAGGATCAATCGATTATCGCTTCCTTCTACTGCTTGGATACTTACTTTGTCTGACGTCAATGCATTGTCTGCACTAACTTTATCTTTTTTTCCTAAAGTTGCAATTCCTTTAGCCTTATTATCTTTTTTGCTTCTCACCCAATAATTAGATACCTTTGTTCCTGCTGTTAAATCTACAGGTGTATCGTACATTATCTCTATTTGGTTAGGGCTAATTTGTTTAATACTTGTTAATTTAGGAATTGTCACTTCCACTACCTGACTATATCCACAACATCCACTACCTATTTGAGGACACGCTTGTAATGCCCCTACCTCACTACTTACTCCTAAATTAATAATCGTACCTAACACAATCCCTACTAAAATTTTACTTCCCTTTTTCATAGGTTACCTCCTAGATTATTTGGTAATTATTTCAGGGTTATATTTCCCATCTTTTCTCAATCTATTCATATAACCTTTTTATTTTATTCTACTACATGTATTTTCATCATATTTGTGATTTGCTTTTTCACATAAGGTAATCCGGCTGTAATAACAAGTAAATCATCCTTCTGAATGCATGCCTTCTCCTTCAATGCTCTAACCGCCTCATTGATCATATGTTCTACATCCTCTTGTCTTTTAGATAAAATAGGCTCTACTCCACTATATAATAATAAACTTCTTTGAACCTCTTCACTCTCTACAAATGCATAGATAGGAGCTTCTGGCCTAAACTTAGCCACCATTCCAGCTGTAAATCCCGAAACTGTTGGGCAAATAATAGCCTTTGCTCTTAAATCTTGAGCTGAGCTACAAGTTGCATAACTTACAGTATCTGCAATACTCAAATTTTTATATTTTGCCTTTTCTCTAAGAATCGCATCATACTTTCTTGCTTCTTCAGCAGCTTTAGCAACCGCACTCATTTGTTTGACTGTTTCTATAGGATACTTTCCGATCGTCGTTTCTCCTGATAGCATTACTGCATCTGTCCCATCATAAACTGCGTTGGCTACATCTGTTACCTCTGCTCTAGTTGGAATAGGATTATTAATCATAGAGTCTAACATATGTGTGGCCGTAATAACAGGTTTACCTGCACTATTACACTTTTCAATAATCATTTTTTGGATAACTGGTATTTTATAAGTTTCTATTTCTACCCCCAAATCTCCCCGAGCTACCATAATCCCACACGACTCTTTAATTATTTCATCTAAATTGATGATCGCTTCAAGGCATTCTATCTTAGAAATCACCTTAATATGACTCGCATGATGTTTTTCTAAAATTGTCTTAATCTCCCTTACCCCTTCTGCATTCCGGATAAAAGAAGCAGCTATAAAATCAACTCCATTAGCTATCCCGAATTCAATATCACTAATATCTTTATCTGTAATCGCTGGAAGCTGTGTCTTAATTCCCGGTACATTGATTCCACGCTTATCTCTAATTTTTCCTCCATTAACTACTTCACAAATAATATCTGTTTGCTCTACTCGTAATACCTTAAGTAGAACGATCCCATCATTAACTAAAATAATATCTCCTTTGTTTACATCTTGTGGCAAAAGTTCATATGTAATACTACAGCTTTTCTCATCTCCTTCAACCTCTCTCGTTGTTAATGTAAACTCTTGTCCTTTTACAAGCGTAACCTCACCCTCTTTAAAAGTTTTTGTCCTAATTTCTGGTCCCTTTGTATCTAATAAGATAGCTATAGGATTCCCTGTCTCTCTCCGATAGTGTTTAATCATTTCTATTCTAGGTAACTGTTCTTCAAATCCCCCATGTGAAAAATTTAACCTAGCAATATTTAATCCATTCTCTACTAATTTTTCAAATACTTCTCTTGATTCACTAGCTGGTCCTATTGTTGCAATAATTTTAGTTTTCTTCATTATTTATTCCCCCATCTTCTATTGAAAATATATTTTAAATTATATATTATATTTCATTTATTGTCTGTCGTTTTCTAGTTCTTTGTTATTTTTTTAACTATTGATTAAATATCTTTTGTCCCTTAAAAAGTTTTTTGGTTACTTATTATAATAAAACTTTTATTACATATCCTAAAATAATAAACTTATACTTGACATATACCCTCTCTACCCTTGATAATTATAGGTTGTAACATTATGTCATACACTGATGATTAATATAAACATGATAAGGATGATAAACATGTCAATAGAAAATATGGATCAAATCCAAAGAAGAAGAACTTTCGCTATCATCTCTCACCCAGATGCTGGTAAAACAACACTTACTGAAAAATTCTTATTATACGGAGGAGCTATTCGTTCAGCTGGTTCTGTTAAATCAAGAAGATCTTCAAAACATGCTGTTTCTGACTGGATGGAAATTGAAAAACAAAGAGGAATCTCTGTTACATCAAGTGTACTTCAGTTTAATTACAATGACTTCTGTATTAATATCCTAGATACACCAGGTCACCAAGACTTTAGTGAGGATACTTACAGAACGTTAGTAGCTGCTGATAGTGCAGTTATGGTTATCGACTCTGCAAAAGGGGTCGAAGCTCAAACAAAAAAACTTTTCAAAGTTTGTAAAATGCGTGGTATTCCTATCTTTACATTTATCAATAAAATGGACGCACAAGGTAGAGATCCTTTTGAACTCGTAGAAGAAATTGAAAATCTCTTAGGTATTCGTTCTTTCCCTATGGACTGGCCAATTGGTAGTGGTAAAAACTTCAAAGGTGTATACAACCGTCTCAAAAAACAAATTGAGTTATTTACAGATGGTAACCATGGTCAATCTATCGTAAAAACAACTACAGGTGACCTTTCTGATGAAAATTTACCAGAAATCTTAGGACAAGATTTATATGAAAAGTTACTTGAAGATATCGAATTGCTCGATATGGCTGGAGATGCTTTTGATCTTGAACAAATCCTACAAGGTGAGCTTACACCAGTTTACTTTGGTAGTGCCCTTACTAACTTCGGTGTGGAACCTTTCCTTGAGTCATTCTTAGAAATTAGTAGGCCGCCACAACCAACACTTAGCAACTTAGGTCCTATTGAGCCTACTGAGTCTTATTTCTCTGGATTTATCTTTAAAATTCAAGCAAATATGAACCCAGCTCACCGTGACCGTATTGCTTTCCTTCGTATTTGCTCTGGAAAGTTCGAAAAAGGTATGCAAGTTAACCTTGTTCAAAAAGGTTCTAAAGTAAAACTTGCTCAACCTCAACAATTCCTTGCTCAAGATCGTGCGATGGTTGATGAAGCTTATCCTGGAGATATCATTGGTATCCATGATCCAGGTATCTTCAATATTGGAGATACACTCTGTGGTAGTAATCTTAAATTAATGTATGAAGGTATCCCTCAATTTGCTCCTGAGCATTTCATGAAAATATCTACTACAAATGCACTTAAGAGAAAACAATTTGTTAAAGGTATTACTCAGCTTGCTGAAGAAGGTTCTATCCAAGTTTTCAGACCTCACTTCACAGGAACTGAAGAATTAATTGTAGGAGTAGTTGGTGTCCTTCAGTTTGAGGTATTAGAATATCGACTCAACAATGAGTACGGTGTAGAAATCAGAACACAAATGCTCCCTCAACACTATATCCGCTGGATTGAAGGAGAAGACTTTGATTTCTCTAGTTTCAAACCTTCTATGGATGCTTTATTAGTAGAAACAATGGATGGTAACCCAGTTGTTCTTTGCCAATTTGAATGGTCTATTAGACAAATGCAAGAGCGTAATGAGGGTGTTATCTTTAAAGAAACTTATCTTAAGCACTCCTAATCTAAAAAAGTGGTTATACATTTTTTGTATAACTACTTTTTATTTTGTAAAAAAAACATTTATTATGCTATAATATATTAAACTCAAGTTAAATATTAGCCTTTAAATAAATCACTTTATAAGTTTATGTATTTATTATATTGGCTATACTTATAAAAAAAAATAGATTAAGTAGGGTGTTATCATGAATTTACCAACAACTAATAATTTCCATCAAATTGTTATGAATCAAACTCCTCTCATAGATGTCCGTGCACCTATTGAATATGAAAAAGGAGCTTTTATAGGTAGTATGAATTTACCTATTATGAACAATGAAGAAAGACGCCTAGTAGGCATATGCTATAAAGAAAAAGGGAATGAAGAAGCTACTAAGCTAGGCCATCAACTTGTTTCCGGTGCTATTCGTGAACAACGTATTACAGCTTGGATTAAGCAGCTGAGTTCCGCACCAGAGACAATGATCTACTGTTTTAGAGGGGGGTCTCGTTCTAGAATTAGTCAACAATGGATTACTGAAACCACTGGAAAAGAAATTTTACGATTAGAAGGGGGCTATAAAGCTTTTCGTACCTATCTTTTAGACTCACTTGAACCATCCGCACAAAAAAGTACGCCTATCATCTTAGGTGGACATACTGGCTCTGGTAAGACCATTTTACTTAAACAACTAGAAAATGCTATCGATTTAGAAGGTATTGCTAATCATAGAGGGTCTTCTTTTGGGCACCATGTCTCACCTCAACCGTCTCAAATTGATTTTGAAAACAACCTTGCCTATGCCCTTATTCACCATCAAGCTAAAGGTTATTCTCATATGATTTTGGAAGATGAAGGTCGACATATCGGTTCTAATTTCATTCCAAAAGGGCTTTTTGATTACTTTAATCAAGGTAAATTAGTCCTTATCGATGTGCCTCTTGAAGAACGCGTCCAAATGACCCTTAAAGAATATGTTATTGAAGCTCAAGCTGAATATCAAAATCAATTTGCCGATCAAACACTAGGACTTTATGCTTGGCATGACTATATCTCTAGTAGCATGTATCGTGTTAAAAAACGTTTAGGTGGTGATAGACTTAAAGAGGTCTTAAATGCTTTCGAAAAAGCTTTCATTACTCAAAGCTCTACCGGGGATCTTAGTGCCCACGAAGAATGGATTACTATCTTCCTCCGAGACTACTATGATCCTATGTACACCTATCAAATTGAAAATACTAACAAAGAAATTATTTTTAGGGGTTCAACTGGAGATGTATTATCTTATCTTCGCGCTTTACAATTCCAAGACAATCTTACTTTAGATCAATCCTTATAAAATAAAAACCATGTATAGTCGTAAGCAGTATTTAATTGCTAACTTATACATGGTTTTTTATTGGCCTTACTCCTTATTGTATAAACACTTTTCCAATTTAAGCCTTATCAATTACCCTTCTCCAGCATCTTTTGACACATAACCCACATCCTATACATCTTTCTTCATTAATCTTATAGGGTTTCCCTTTGCTAATACAATGTGTAGGGCAAACGATCTTACAGGCTCCACATGCTACACAACCTTCTAAAATTTTATATTTTTTTTTCATCTCTTCACCTCTATATTTTATAACCCTTTAATATTTTACCACAAAAATTATACTTACTCTAAATGAACAAAAAAAATGAGCTTTACATATTAGCTCATTTTTTTGTTCATTTGTTTTATAATTTATAGTCTACAATATTCTTATATCCTATATAAGTTGTATAAAAATACCCTCCATATACAGTGATTAAAATTAACAAAGTAATTACTGTTGGTAAAATGATATCCGGCTTATTATACATTGCTAAAAAATCATTAATTACTGAAATACCTACACTTGCATGAATAAGTGCCAAACTTAAAGGCAACATAAAATAAGTTAATGTTTGTACAAATATACTCTTATGAATCATTTTTTTAGTTACCCCTATTTTGCTTAGTGATTCATAACGGCTTAAGCTATCACTTGCTTCTGAAAGCTGCTGTAACGCTAATACTGCTGCACTAGAAATTAAAAATACCATTCCTAGATAAATTCCTAGGAATAAAACTGTTACTGTCATTCCTTGATTTTCTTTATATACTTGTTCCCTCGTTCTTCCCACAATGAATCCTGTTTCCTCATAATTCATTGTTTTACCTTTATATTCTCTCATTCTATACGCATCAAATACTTCTGCAAATTTATCTTCTGAGGCTATTCGATTATTGGGTCCATAATTAATATTCATAAAAGTGGCACTTATAGGCATCCCTATAACGGCTTCATCCGGTACAATAAAAGTTATTAAGTTATCACTTAATCCTGCTGTTGCAAAACTTTCCTCTAGTACCTCTTCATTTTCAATACTATATACTCTATCTCCTATAGTAATAGCACCCTTTTGATTAATTATTTCTTGGGCTATCTTGATAAAAATGTTATTATTTGAAGTGATTAGTATTTTATCTTCATCTAATTTAATAGATTCTCTCCCACTTAATTTTCTTAATGCATTATACTCATTCATAGGAATGGCATAAATATTTAGTACCCCTTCATTTATTGCTTCACCATTATACACATCCCTAAGTTTAATCCCTAAGTTATACTCATGATGCACCTCTACACTTTCTCCTTCTTCAAAGTTAACCCCTAATTTTTCAAGGTTTTCTTTAATCAATTTGTTAGTTCCCTCCTCGTCACTGTAAGCCATTGCTGAAGCATCAAATGGAGTTGTCGTATCTAAAGATTGTTCTAGTGTTTCTTTAAACCCTAATCCCGTCGCCAATCCCGTAATAGTCAAAAATAGCATCAGACAAATCATCGTCATAGAAATAACATTAGTATGCAATTTACTACTAATTTGTCTCAGATTAAATAAGTTTAATCCCTTAAAATAAATTTTCTTATTTGATTCTCTTAACCCCACTAAAAATCCTGCTAAACTGTTAAAATAGATAAAGGTTCCTACACACCCTAATCCTACAGCTACCCAAAGTCTCTTATCTTCTAATACTAATCCAGTTTGTCTAACGATGCCATACGCAATCCCTATAGAAGCTATTCCTATTAAAAATGTGCCTAGTGTTAGAAACTTGTTTCCCTCTTTTATGACCTCATTTTTCTTATTGGCATTGAGTAAATCGATTAATTGATATCTAGATACACTCCTTTGATTAAATAGCATAACAAGTATGAATATGATCCCAAAATATAAAATAGTTTTACCTATAGCTTTTAGCGATATTACAAATGAATAGGCGCTTAAATCAAATTCAAATAATTGGATTACTAAAAAAGATAAGCCCTGAGCCATAATTATTCCTATAATTAAGCCCGCCCCTAATGCTACTCCTCCTATTATTAAAGTCTCTAATAATAAAATGTGTGAAATTCTACGCTTAGGCATACCTAATGTCATATACATTCCTAGTTCTTTTTTTCGTTTTTTTACAAGAAAATTATTCCCATATAAGATCAGTCCACCTAATATCATTGAAACAAATACTGAAACCCCACTAATCATCTTTTCTAATAGTAGGATAGCTGTATGGGCTGAACTATTTATCTCTAACATCGCTTCTTGTCCTGTTATACTATTGAAGCTATAGAAGATACATACTGCAAAAGTGAGTGTTAGAAAATAGATCATATAGTCTTTAAAACTTTTCTTAACATTGCGTAATGCCATCTTAAAATACATCTTCCATATCTCCTCCTAGTAACGTTACTACTTCCATAATACGATTAAAAAATACTCTTCTGGAATCATTTCCTCTTATTAATTCATTAAAAATCTTTCCATCTTTAATAAATAAAATTCTTTGTGTATAACTAGCAGACAGTGCATCATGTGTTACCATTAAAATGGTGGCTTTCATTTCTTCATTTAAGGTTTCAAAGGTTTCTAATAATACTCTAGAAGACTTTGAATCTAGTGCTCCTGTCGGTTCATCTGCTAGAATTAGGGATGGCTGTGTAATAATAGCCCTTGTAGAAGCAACTCTTTGCTTTTGTCCTCCGGACATTTGATAAGGATATTTATTCAGTACTTCTAAAATCCCTAGTTTGGCTGCTGCTTGCTGAATTCTGTCCTCTATTTCTCCCACTTTAACCCCTTGAATGGTTAAAGCTAGTGCAATATTTTCATAGGCTGTTAGGGTATCTAAGAGATTAAAATCTTGAAAAATAAACCCTAGTTCATCTCTTCTAAATTTTTCTAATTCCTTTGTTTTCAAAGAAGTAATATCTTGTCCATTAATTAAAATATGTCCTGTTGTCACCTCATCAATCGTTGCAATACAGTTAAGCAAGGTTGTTTTTCCACTTCCAGAAGGTCCCATAATTCCTACGAACTCTCCCTCTTTTACCTGGAAGGAAATATGGTCAATGGCCTTTGTTACATTTCCTTTATTCCCATAGTATTTTTCTATATCTTCTACTTTTAATCTGTTATTCATCAATTTTTTCTCCTTTATCATCCATTCTTTTTCTATTATATCCTGATTATGCTTATTATCTTAGTGAACTGCCTTACATCTAACTTACATTTTTGTAAGCTCATTCATAAAAAAATAACCGCCATGACTCCTAACAAGATCACAGCAGTTTATTTTTATCAGTCTACTCTACTATTTTCACTAACAGGAAAAATTAGCTTCACCTTTGTTCCTACTCCTGCTTCTGACTCTAATGTTAATCCTAACCCCAACTTATTACAAAGTTTTTTACATAAATAGAGTCCTATACCTGTTGATTTAATAAACTGTCTACCGTTTTCCCCTGTAAACCCTTTATCAAATACACGTTCTACATCTTTTTCATTAATGCCTATTCCCTCATCTTCAACAGTTAATATTACACACTGTGCAAGCCTGTGCGTATAAATCTTCAAAGTACCCGATTGTGTTTTGGCATACTTAATACTATTCCCTATTATTTGATTTAAAATAAACTTGACCCATTTATAATCACTATAAATTACTTCTTCTAATGCTCCAATTTCAGGCATAATCCTATGCTGAATGAGCATGGTAGAATGGTCTTGTATAACTGACATAACTACTTTTCTTAATGTAAAAGGTTTGATCAGATAATCTTTATTCACATCATTACTTCTTGCATAATAAAGCGCTTGTTCCGTGTAGCATTCGATTTGCTTGATTTCTTGAGCTATTTTTTGAGTAGTAACATCCTTATTGTTGGCTATAATTAAATTCACTGCTGCTATAGGCGTTTTAATTTCATGAATCCAACTTTCAATATACTCTTTATACTCCTTTTGCATTCCCTCATATTTATTAACTTGTTCGTGCATAGATTTATTAGTTTTTCTTAAAATTTCAAAAAATATTTTTCCTTCCGCAAAAGAGGGTTCTTTAATAACTTGTGTTAAGAGATATTTAATCTCTAAATTTTCAAACGTCTCTTCTAGCTCTTGATAATAATGTTTATATTTCATATATTCTATTATCATATAGCTCATTAATGGGAGAAACCAAGTTACCCCCAACATTAAAATAACTATTAATTTCGTTCTAAATACCATTAAAATGATTAACAATACGACAAATATTATTCCATTGATTCCTACAAATCCTATTCGTTCCTTCAGATATGTGCTAAATTTCATGGCATGATATACCCCAGTCCTCTTCGTGTCTCAATTGGATTTTCTACGCCTAAATCCTCTATTTTTTTTCTTAGCCTATTCACATTGACTGACAAGGTATTATCATCTATAAAAAGCTCAGATTTCCATAGTACCTCCATTAACTCTTCTCTAGCGATAATGCTTCCTTTATTCTTCATCAGGTAGCCTAATATTTTGTACTCATTCTTTGTAAGCTCTATACTTCTTTGCTGATAGCTTACTGTTCCATTACCTAGATTAAGTGTCAGTCCATTATAGTTTAATAACTCTCCTTGGGTATTGGCCCCATACGTTCTTTTGAGTACAGAAGCAATACGTGCAAGTAAAATTTGCGTATTATAAGGTTTTGTAACAAAATCATCTGCCCCAAAATTCATACTCATCAATTCATCCATCTCACTATCTCTACTTGTTACAATAATAATAGGTACTTGAGAAGTTTTTCTAATCTCTCTACAAATATAATATCCATCGTACAATGGCAAATTAATATCTAATAAAATTAGATCTGCTTCTATGTGGCTAATTGCTCCTAAAATATTTTCAAAGCTTTCTAGCGCTTCTACCTCATAGCCATAATTCAAAAGAAAGGTTTTAAGCTCTTCACGTATGACCTGAGTATCTTCAATAATGAGTATTTTATGCATCTCTTCTTCTCCCCACTGTTTTCTCTTCATTAGTATTGTTTACTTCCTATTATTTATTCTCAAAATCTGTTAATGCAGCTACTACTTGCTGTTGCCTTTTCACCGCTCTATCATAATGCTGGCTTAATGCATAACGACTTGGTGCTTGTGGTAACCCTGCTAATAGTGTTGCCTCCTGATAAACCAATTCACCTGGAGCTTTATTAAAGTACCCTTTACTTGCTTGATTTATCCCTGTATATCCATCACCGTAATAAATGATATTAACATAAAGTTCTAATATTTCTTCTTTAGAATATACTGATTCCAACTGGTATGCAATAAACATTTCTTTGAGTTTACGCATGAGCGTCTGATCCTGTGTCAAAAATAAATTTTTAGCTAATTGTTGGGTAATTGTACTGCCACCTTGTACAATCTCTCCTGCTAAAATATTTTTAACAGTAGCTCTTGCTACTGAAACAACGTCTAATGCACCGTGTTCATAAAATCGTCTATCTTCTATAGCTACAATTCCATTTAAGAAATCTTGGCTTATCTCATCTATCTTGACATAGTCTGATCCTTGCTTAACTGCTAAAACCGTTTGCTCAATAGAACTCTCTTTTATTACAGATTGATAACCTTGATACCCTATCCCCGTAATCACAAAAGCTATTAGTAATATAAAAACAGATACCATCTGTAGACTCTTCTTCACTATTTTCTTAATCATTTGCTCACCATCCCATCGGATATTTATGTGAGTATTATACCTTTTCCCCTCTCAATTCTGCTATTGATTTAGATGACACCTAGCTTTCATTTTTGTAAGATAATTTTTCACTTGTCTATTTCATGGTCACACCATCTTGCTAATAAAAAAACCCCTATAATACTTATTACAAATATCCCTATAGCCACTATATTCATCATCTATCTCCCCGCCCTTCATCTACCCTCATCTTATCACTTATTAGGTTAAAGTCGTGTTAAGATTCTATCTGTGGCATAAAAATTAGATTAATAAAAAGACATACCAAGATAGGCTATTCTCTATCTTGGTATGTCTCTTACTCATATATTTCGTATTCATACTAATATCTTCTTATTGTTTATTGCTTTGTAGAAAACAACCCTGCTCCTGCTACAATTTCCTGCTCTTCAAACAAACTTTGTACAGCACTTTCATAATCACTTAACTTTTGTGATTTCTTGATTTTCTTAGCATATTTCTCATGATTTGAAAACATATAAATCATATAAAACCATGCTTCCTTCATTTTAAATAAGACGTTTCTATCTCCTGATAATATACCTTGATAATCTTCATACAATTTATCATGGAATTGTTTAAAAAGTTGTTTATCTACTATCTTTTGTTCATGAATCTCAGTTATTAACCCTGGATTTGCAATTAATCCGCGACCTAACATCATATGCTCTACCATCGGAAATTGTTCTATAAATGCTTCAAAATGTTTGGTCGTAAAAATATCTCCATTATAACATATAGTATGTTTACTTAAGGCTAATGCATCCTTAAAAACTTCTAAATTAGGTTTGTTTTTATAAAAATCAGTCTGAATTCTTGGATGAATAATGAGTTCTTCCATTGGGTATTTATTATAAATTTTAATAAGCTCATAAAACTCTTGTGGGTCTTCTTTCCCAATCCTTGTTTTTATTGAGATGTTTGTGATATCTGCTTCAAAAATTGTATCTAGAAACTTATCCAATGCTTCTCTTTGTGATAAAAAACCTGATCCCTTATTCTTAGCTACTACAGTCCCAGAAGGGCATCCTAAATTTAAATTAATTTCATTATATCCGTATTCTTTTAATTGTTTAGATGTACGTATAAAGTCTTCTGCATTATTGGTTAATATTTGTGGTATAACTACTACACCTTGATTATGCTCAGGTAAAAAATCATTTAATTCTCTACTTGAAAAACTTCCATATTGATTAGCCGCAATAAAAGGCAAAAAATATTTATCTACATTATTAAAAAAAGTGGCATGGGCATTTCTATAAATATATCCTGTTACACCTTCCATTGGTGCAAAATAAAATTTCATATAGTGAATAACTCCTTTATTCTAGTTGTGCTTACTTTCAGCTTTTCTCTTAAATTATTATACAATAAACTATTCTAGTCATCTAGTCCAAACCACTTTGCCTATCTCTCTTTTAAAAAATAAACATACTCGTTTTTCCAAAAATTTATCAAGAAACAAAGGAGGCTTGCACATTTTGTACAAACCTCTCTTTGTCAATTATCTCTTATACACTATCTTTTCTTTTCCATTATCAACGTTCAAAGAATGTGGCGCCAAGGTATCTTCTCCATATACAAACGCTTCATTTTTAAAGTTCGCAACTACTCTTATAGTCTCACCATATACAGTAGTTTGTACTAATCGGTCTTCAGATAAAATCTCAAAATCTGTCATCGGTTGATTGATGACCTGTTCACTAAATGCTTCATAAAAATTTGAATGTTCTACTATGGCTTCTTTATATTTTTCCCATTCCCATTGATCTAGATGGTATAATGGCGGTACATTATATAAAATTTCGTAAAGCATACGATCGCCTACTTCATCTTGTATCTTAAAGGTAGACCAATCCCAATGGTAGCTGGTAATCATTGCTTCATTATAGACTAGCTTAAATAATGGTAAATTATAAGTAGGGTCTAGGAATATTTTTTTATAGTCTTCTTTGATGGGTACTGGTTTACTAAATTTCTCTGGAACCCCTCCTTTTGGACTATACCATCTGCCTAGGTAATACTCACTCTCTTTATTAGTCTTCATATCTTTATCCATCCATGAGAATGAAGGTAATTCTATTCCGTGTGCTAATGCGATTGTGTTCGCTGCAAAATCATGTCCACCTTCAGAACCAACTACTAGATTAAACTCATCACGTATATATCCCATACGTTCTAGTCTTGCTTGTAAATCTTTTTCCTGCGTTGTAACATGCCCCTCAGTATAATCGTCATAGACTTCTCCTGTGGCATCACAATCTATAAACCATGCATTAAAAGGAACATCCATTGCCGTTAAACTACCTACACGATTAGCTACACTTTCTAGTGATAAAGTAGGATTAAGTTTTCTACCTACCCCTTGGAATCCTTTTTCAAATTCCCCTTTTTTATCAAGGATAGTTGCTTGTTCAAAAAGAGTTTGATCTTCAAATGTAGCTGTATGCCATTGTTCTTTTCCAGGCTCGTGAATCGAGTGATAAGAATCATATGGGCCTATTAGATAGCCGGCTTCTACTGCATATTTAACCAACTCTGGTTTGCTTAATCCTTGAATCCAATTATCAAGGCCTATCCATAGCTTGTCTATCCCTGATGCTTTCATATCCTCTAAAATCTCTACACCTCTACTATCTGCCCATTCATCGACTGGTGCAAATAGTTCAGGCATATTGCTAGCTAATGCATGCTTATTAACTGCTATAGATTGAACTTGGTTAAGGTTCTCTTTTTCTTGTTTTAGTAGCTCTTCCATTTCTCCATCTTTTTGAACCCAAATTTCTTCTTGATAGAATTCTGGTTGTAATAGTAGCCTACTTATTACTCTGCAAATAATACCTTTCTGATAATTATCTACATAATCTTGGTTTTGTAGGTCTTTTAGTATTTTTACTGCTTCCATACCCTCTTCTATATTTTCTACAAGTTCCATAAGTCGGCCTATAGCTTGCTTATCCTTTCCCCTAAAGAATGCTTCAAAATCATAATTTCTTAGTACTTCCCACTTAATGTTTTCTTCAGCTATTACAGCTTGATCCCATAGATAAATATGTGACGCTCCATAAAGTTTTTCTATATTAGGATTCTCTTTAGCCTTATCAGCTAATGTTTTGAATTCCCCTTTTTCAATTTGGTACGCTTTATAGAGTTTAGCTAATTGTACAGGATTATTTTCTGTTACATAGATTCTAAAACTATAAGTTGGATCTTCTGTAATACTTGTATAGGTATGCTCCACCTCAAATTCAATCTGATCTTTTGTTTGAAAATTCATCTCACTATGAAATAAATCATCCATAATATAGAGGATTCCATAATTCTCATGGTTAACTCCAAAAAATCCCATAGATAAGGACTCCATCATATTCATTTCCATTTGTTCTAAATATGCCTGCCAATAAGGATCCTCTTTAGGAATATATTTTCCCTCTCTCAGTGGTATCATATAGCTTTCTCCTTGTACTTGTGGCCAGGTAAAACTATTTTCTCCCTGTTTATATGAAGTAATTGCCACATCAAGGTAATCTTCCTTTTTCTCTATCACCACGGCTACTTCTTCATCTGGATATTTCCAGGATATTTTATTGCTTTCTTCTTTTAATTCACTGACCTTCCGTATTGCTTGCGGTAAGGATACGGATACTTCTTCTCCACTACTTTCTACTTTTATCTCAAATGTTTCTGGATTAACTTGATAATTAAAATCTAATCCTTTCTCATCACTTACTTCTATTTTTACCTCTGGTTTTGAGAGTATTTCCGTCTTAGTTTGACTTGGCATACTACATCCTGTTGCCCCCATCATACATACCAACAAGCTGGCTACTAATTGTTTATTTTTCATTATTCACACCTCCGTCCATTACCTTACCTCACTTATGTGACAGCTATGTGACAATTTTTATTCTTCTTTTATTAGTGCCTCCATTTGTTGTTTTAATTCTGGAGACAACATATTGCTTAGATGGTTACGTTCTATCACTTGGTTTGCTTTATAATTTTCCATCATTCTATGATGTGCTGTTTCTATTTCTTCTTTTAATTCTTTAGCTGATAATAATCCAGCTTTTCCTCTAATAATTACTTGTTGTAGCCCATCCGATGTAGCTACTGTTACATAGTACTGCATTTGATGATTATGAACAAATTTTTCAATATAATGGTCAGCAGTTTGTGCTTCCTTTGTATAGACCATATGAATGTTGTGATAGGCTATAATTTCTTCACGATGTCCTTCTACACGATACGCATCAAAAACTACAATAATCTTACACTTTTTGATACCTTGATAATTGCTTAGACATTCTAATAACTTTATTCTTGCACCATCCATATTGTCCTGTGCAATTTCGTTTAGTTCTGGCCAAGCAAAAATGATATTATAACCATCTACTAAAAGGTACTGTTCTTTTGTCTCTCTTGCCCTAGTTGCATAAGTAGTCGGTCCATAATAACTTTCATGCGCAGTTTTGCGCTTTTTCCATACTGATTTTTCTCCTTGGTTTGCATAAAAAGTTTTATTGAGAATTTGATCAATCTCGTCTAATCCAATTGTCTTTTCTTCTACAAATCTTTCTATTACATCCAAACTTTCTTCTTGCTGATTTTCTTTTGCTATTTTTAAACAACTTTCAATATGCATATAGTTTGGCACTTGATCCCAACTTACTAAAAATCCTGTCCCATGTGCACAAAATACAGAGCCTGTTGGATTCTCTAAATCTCTTTCTGAATCATAGTCTCTCTCAGCTATGACCTCTTCTGCATTGTGACATGGTTCATACCCTTTTAAACTGCAAAATAATCTGCCATGCCCCTTCGTATATGCGATAACTTCTCTTTGATAGTTTCTCATGGTAACAACTGGTGCACTTCCTCCAAGTATTGTCATCTCTCCATCAGACTGTAAGATTTCACACGTTCCATTCATCTTTTCAATATCTGTCATAGCACGTCCTACCATCTTCTCTGGTAGTTCTAACTGAAAAGCATAATAAGGTTCTAAAAGGATTGACTGTGCTTGTTTTAAGCCTTGGCGCACTGCACGATAAGTTGCCTCTCTAAAGTCTCCACCTTCTGTGTGTTTTTTATGGGCCCTTCCTGCAACTAAAGTTACTTTTATATCTGTAATCATTGCCCCTGTGAGTACACCTTTATGTGGCTTTTCTTCTAAATGTGAAAGCACTAGCCTCTGCCAATTTCGTTCTAAGATATCCTCACTGCATCCTAAGACAAACTCCATGCCACTTCCCGGCTCTCCTGGCTCTAATATCAAATGTACTTCTGCATAGTGCCTTAATGGTTCAAAATGACCGACTCCCTCTACTTTATTAGTAATTGTTTCTTTATAGACAATCCGTCCTGAATCAAAAGTAACTTCTATCCCAAATCGTTCTTTGATTAAACTCTGTAATATTTCAATTTGAACTTCTCCCATAATCTGAGCTTGAATCTCCTGCAACTCTTCTTCCCATATAATATGAAGCTCTGGTTCCTCTTCCTCTATCTGACGTAGCTTAGGTAACATTGTTCTTGGGTCACAACCTTCTGGCAACAAGATTTGATAGGCTAATACAGGTTCTAATAAAGGTGTACTTGAAGCATGTTCTATGCCTAATCCTTCTCCTGGTTTAGTTTGACTAAGCCCTGTAACTGCACATATCGTACCAGCCGCTACCTCATTCACCGCTTCAAATTTTTGTCCCGAATAAATACGAATCTGATTTACTTTTTCTTCCCAGTCATGATGAGCCAAAGCTTCTCTTACTTTGAGTTTCCCCCCGGTAATTTTCATATACGTTAAGCGATTTCCTTGCTCATCCCTAGCTATTTTAAATATCTTGGCTCCAAATATTTCAGAATAAATCGGTATTTTAGTGTAATTTACAATTCCCTTCATAAAGGATTCTACACCTTCTAACTTCAGCGCTGAACCGAAAAAACAAGGGAAAATTTTACGTTCTTTAATACCTTTAATAATCTGCTCCTCTTCAATCTTGCCATCTTCCAAATAAGCTTCCATCAGCTCTTCATCACACATAGCAACTTGATCATAAAATGTATCTTGATCTTCTTGCCCAAATTCAATGCATCCCTCATCTAGACGCTTTTTTAATTCTTTTATTAACTTTTCTTTATCTGTCCCATTTTGATCCATTTTATTAATAAATAAAAAGACAGGTATCTCATACATTGTCAATAATCGCCATAAAGTCTGAGTATGGCCCTGTACTCCATCTGCACCACTTACTACTAGAATTGCATAATCTAATACTTGTAATGTTCTTTCCATTTCTGCTGAAAAATCCACATGTCCAGGCGTATCTAGTAAAGTAATCCGTGTCTCATCCATTTCAAAGACTGCTTGTTTAGAGAAAATAGTAATACCTCTTTCCCGCTCTAACTCATAAGTATCTAGATACGCATCTTTATTATCTACCCTTCCTAACTTTCTAATTTTACCACTTAGATAAAGCATACTTTCTGATAATGTGGTCTTCCCAGCATCTACATGCGCTAATATTCCAATGACTAATTTTTTCATACGCTATTTCAAATCCTTCACTCTTGTTGTCTATTTTTAATCCATCTCTCTTTAGGTATATAGTTTATCTTTTATTCTTATCATACCAGTAAGTTGAGCATCTGACAATTTTCTCAGTTGATTTTGTACTCAATAATATAAAAAATAGGCAAGATTCCTCCGGCCTATTTATAAGTGTATTTTTATCCTATATTGATTTTTTTCATCTTTTTGTTCTATGTACAATATACCGTTTGTATACTCCATTTGCTCATAGTTTGTATCAAATGTTATTGTTTTTACACAAGTTTTCTTTAATTCCTCTAAAATGATAGTATAGTAATCAAATGGATTATAAATCACTACTTCCATAGACTGTGTATAAATTGTACCTTTATTACTATCTACTTCAATATATCCCATAAATTTATTTCTTTTATCTGGATTTAAATGTTTAGCTGCTAGATAATCTAATACTGCTAAATCACTCTTTGCTTTCTCTAATGGATTTAATAGTATTTTTTTCATTGTTTCTTCCCCCCCTAATATAATACACTATTGATTAATTTTTAATCGATAAATCATTACTCTTATTATGTCATATTCCAAAAATATTTTAAACTTTAAATAATAACATAATTTATCTATCTTTTTTAGCAAAAAAAGACACCCAGATTTTGAAGCATTACTCAACTTCAATCTGGATGTCTTCTTTATTTAATAAATCATCTCACCTGGTCTATATCCCTCTGGTAACTCTTCTTCTGTTACAAATTGGAATGACTCATCACGTAAAATAGGTAAAAATACTTCATATGGTATACGATCAGCAAATTCAGATGTATAACTACTTGCACCAAACCACATTCCTGCTTTACCACTTAAATTAAGTCCTCTAGCAAATTTTGTATAGTTTGAACAATCATGAATTGCTAAATCCCAATTTTCTTCTTCTGCTGCCTTCATAAATTTAAGTGTTAATTCTCGGCTCCAGATTGGAGAAATATATCCATGTCTAGAAATATACATATTTTCATCTTCATAGTTATAAATATTGTTTGCATTTAAATGAAGCTCTGCACAGTTAATAAAATCAACTTTTGTTGCTAAAATTGCTTCTTTTTTCTTGAAGAATGTATTGAAAAACTCTGGAGTCATTGGTGTTTCAATTCCTACATTCTTAATGTATTTTTTTGCTAATCCAATGTTTTCAATTACTTTATTTGAACAGTTTGAAGCTCCTAAATTAAATCTAATTTCATTTAGTCCCGCCTCACCTAATGCTTTTAATGTTTCTTCTGATGCTAATGTACCATTTGTGTACATATGTTGATAAATACCAGCTTCACTAAATTTCTTAATTACTGAATAGTATTTTTCAATTTCCATAAATGGCTCTAAATAAACATAGGCAATTCCTGTTGGCTTCTGATGCGCTGAAAGTAATAGGTCAAGATCTTTCTCATAGAACTTTGTCCCACCAATTTCCCACATTCCTTCACCGATTGGTACACTATTATCTAACTCACCATAGTTATAACAGAATTTACACTCTAAATTACATTTGTTAGTTTTTCTAATCGCACTTAATCCTGTTCCAAGTAGACAAGAACGACACCCATTAGCAAACTTTTTGTCATCTCCTACATAGAATGTTCTATTCTTTAAAGTTTTTAGGTTTTGGATCTCTTTCATCAATGCTTCATTTCTATTATCAATAGCTGTCTCAATTTGAGCAAATGTCGCATAAATAATTTCTTGGTGCTGTGCACTTAGTTCTTCTTCCTCTGGCATTATTGCAAACAGCTCAAACCATTGTAAAGCATCTTTTTTTGAAATTTTCATCATGTATCCTCCTGTAATTCATCCTTAAAAGGCTTCATTCAAATCTTCTTGTCATATATAAAGGGGGTTTAGAATTTTATTTCCACTCCCCCCTAGTCACTTTTTAAATTTATTAACTTAACATATTATATGCTACCCGCGTACATAAAGCAAGTCATTGAAATAAAATCTTTATCACTTCACTAAATCCTTGTGGATCATCAAAGAAAGGTAAATGACCTGTATTTGGCATACGTATAATCGATTTAGTCGGTGCCTCTATTGAGTTATAATACTCCTCAACCAACTCAATAGGCGTTGATACATCATATTCCCCTGAAATATAGTACACAGGCATACTATATTGACTGCTAAAATCATTTAAATTAAGCTCAAAAAAACAATCGCTTAACAATGGGCCTTGTAAAGCTACAAGATTAGTTGGATTACTCGTTTTAAAAAACCATTTAATCTCCTCAAAAGATAACTCTGGTGAAGTTATCATCATCCATACCATTTTGAAATTAGACATTTGCCCTTCATACATATTGTAGCGCATAGTAGCTTGCTGCATTTTTATAAAATTGTTAAAATCAAATACCTCTAATGTATTTGTATTTGAAAAAATATTTTTAGTTACCTCTAATTGCTCAGCCATCTTATTATCACCTTGTTCCTGAGCTTTTTCGATTGCTTTATTGGCACTGTAGACATATCCCTCTTTAAGAGATACCACTTGCCCTATACCCACATATGCTAAAACTTTATCAGGATGTGCTAAGGCATATTGACTCCCCAGTAAAGTGCCCCATGAGTGCCCCATAATAATGACTTGCTCTTGATTTAATTCATCCCTTATATAATCTATTAATTCATCCAAATCATTTAAAAGTATTTTTGTAGATAACTGTGACTGAACATTTAGATTCAAATTTTTATAATAAGTTCGACCAGACCCTCGTTGATCCCAATTTACAAATGTATACTGAGATTCTAAATCAGTTTGATACTGATAGGCTAAATGGGATATAGTATTTCCCGGTCCACCATGTAGGAATACAATGACTGGATTGTCCCTGTCTTCTCCCCTAATTTGCACATATTGTTCGATTCCTCCAAGGTTAATATATCTTTTTTCTTGTATACCATTTGGAGTGGTTATTTTTAACTTCTCCGCTTTTATCCAGCGTATACTCAGTAGTATACTCACTATCAAAACAATGATTACTATCATACCAATGCCCCCATATGTTAACCCATTTAGAACTCTTCTCATTTAAAACGCTCCTCTTTATAACTCTTATTTTTTCTATATTTCCACCAAACTTCTTCTATACCAAATTTTATCTTAAAGTTAGGTCATATGACTATTGACTAGAGTCATAGAGGAGGTCATATTTATAGCAGTTTCTTTAATAATAAAACTGCTGATGTACGATTACTTACCCCTAATTTGTTGTAAATGCTTGTTATGTAATTTTTTACTGTCCCCGTGGTTAAATAGAGTTTTTCACAAATCTGTTTATTTGTTAGTCCTTTGCTTACTAACTGACAAATCTCCTTTTCTCTGTCTGTTAGTTCAAAATCGTCTAAGGTTTGCCCAATCCCTTTTTGCTCTTCCTCTGTGCCTCTAACCAATCTGGTTACTAGTTTAGCTGCTATTTTGGCTGGTAGTATGGTATCCCCTCTATAAGCTGCTCTTATACTTTCAACTAAACAGTTTCCCTCTATATCTTTCAGCATATATCCATCTGCACCACTGGCTAAAGCATCCATAATTAACTCATC
>JBOFPL010000072.1:0-5319 GCA_051659885.1 Cellulosilyticaceae bacterium | reverse complement strand
CTTGCCAACCTTTACTATTTGTATATTGATATCCTTCATATACATGCCTAGGAATAGAAACAACACCTACTCTCCTTCCTATATCATGTAGAATCCCCATTATGTAAGCTTTTTCTGGATCTAATTTTTCACATCTTTCCGCTATATTTCTCGCTGCTTTTCCTACATTAAAAGAATGCTCTACCCATGGTCCTGGATTTAATTGTCCTGCTAATTTTAACTCTTGCTCAGCTTCTATTCTACTTACCAATATCCATACACTCCTTTTCAGCCTCTAGTTCACTCTATTATATTAAGTGCTTTCCCCTACTAATAAAGAATACTAAGCGCTAAACACACTTCAGCAATATAGTATGTTATAAGATTTAATATTGCTGCCCATTTAAACTTTTTTATATAAAAATATTCTATACATAAAATAATATCTGAGACCACAAATAAACTTGCTCCTATTATTATTAAATTCAACTTTACCTGATTCATTAATCCTTCAACAGCTATATTGATCGCTGAAGCTAACATGATGCTAATGATCAAGCTATATCCTATAACTAACCCCTTATATCCATTAAATCTAAAATATTTATTCGAAGTTGATATCATAACTAACATAACAATAATAACTGGTAGCATTAGAAGGTCCATCATCAACTGGTTACTACTTTTAACAAAAGCCATTATAAAAATAAGATGTGCTACTGAAAAAGCACTTACACCACCTACAAACCATACTGCTTGTTTATTCGTATTTTGATTAGACACCCCTAGTAAAATATCTCCCAATGCCCCAAATGCTAATCCGCCTAACATGTATATGCCATAAGTATCCGGATTCAGCCTATAGGCTATGCCTCCTAAAAGTACAAAACATATACTCGTTATAGATTTTATAATCACTGCCTCTTTTCTCCATCCACGATACCCTACGTAGAGTAAGCACCCTAGGCTCACTAATGTTAGCAGTACCATTCCTGTTATCATTTTATCCCATCCTTTCTTTGATACATTTCTTACCTCAATTATATTTGCCTTAGACTTAGACTTATACTTTAAATCTATTTAGTTATTGAAATACTTATGACAGATGTTATCTCCTGGTACAAAAAAAGAGATGAGCATCTCATCATGCTCATCTCTTTTTTATGTGTTTTAATACGCTGTTTCTACCCATTCTAATTCTTGAACATATTTCTCTATCAATTCATGTCCCATATTTGGATGAATTGTTTCTTCGTGAGAAATTGTAATAATAGACATTGCCATTGCATACTTCACAGTATCTATGATACTTTTTTCATTTGTATATCCATATCCGATTCCTGCTACAAAAGCATCTCCTGCTCCTGTTACATTTACCACAGGTACATTATTAGCTTTAATAATCCCCTCTTCTTGGCCATTATTATAATAGATTCCATCTGCATCAAGGCTGATAAAGATATTTTCTATCCCTAACTCTTTAAAGTATTTACCTGCTTTTCTTACATCATCTTCTGTTTTCACTGGAAAACCACATAATACTTCTGCTTCATAGCGGTTAGGTTTTATAGTATGGAAGTGTTTAATAAGATGTTTAACTGTTTGTGCTTTTGCAGCTGATACAGGATCTAAAACAAACTTTGTTACTCCAGCATATTCTTTTACGATATACTCCATCATTTCTGGATTATCTGCATCAAAGAACATATAACTTGCATGATTAATAAGCTCTGCTTTAGAATCAATGAATTCTCTTGTGAAAGCATCAGCTATCTTTACATCTACAATAGCTGATACCATCTCACCTTCATGATCTAATATAGCCATATATGTTGGAGTAGAACCTCCTTCTACAATTAAAGAATGGCTCATATCAAAATTCATACTCGCTGCATGGTTCATGATGTTTTTTCCTTTTTCATCATCTCCTAATACAGATATAAATTTTGTCTCTAATCCTACCCTAGCCATATTTTCAGCGATGTTTCTACATACACCACCAAAAGATACTCTTACACTCCCAGGGTTTGAATCATGTGATCTATAGTTTGCATCTGTAAAACCAAATATATCGCATATAGATACACCGAAAACTAGAACATATGGGCTTTTATTATCTATCATTTTCTTCATTCCTTTTCCTCTTCATAGTTATGCTATTCTACCACATAATCTACTGTGTTTCTACATTTTTCGGCATTATAGTAAATGCAAGTCTATTCATACATTTTTTTTATTACTATTTTATGAAGTTCTCGGTTTATTTACATTTATTTTTGATTTTATAGTAGTACTCAGGTGTATCATTACTTATAACTTTAAATGTATACCCTTGTTCCTTATAATACTTGATGATATCGGGTAAGGCTGTACAAGTGGTTTTATTATTAGAATTACAATGAGCTAAGATAATGACACTTGTAGCATCTTTTTTATGCTTTTTAGCATTTTCATAAAGCTTACTAGCTGATAAATTAGGATCTACTCCATCTTCTATACTGACATGCCAATCAAAAATACGATAGTTGCTTTCATGAAGTTTATTTAAAAAAGATTCATTTAACCTTCCTGAGCTTCCTCCTGGGAATCTAATCACTTTTAAGTCTAAATTTTGACCGAGTACTTCATTAATTTTTGCTTCAGTCTGATCCATTTCAGCAATAAAACATTCTGGACTTGCATAGATTTTCTTCAGATTATGGCTATATGTATGTAGCCCTATTCCATGCCCTTCTTCATAGATTCTTTGGAGTACTTTTTCTCTTTGAATAATTTCTTTCCCTACCACAAAGAAGGTTGCTGGTACACCTTCTTGTTTTAATACATCTAATATACGTTCTGTAACCTGTCCTGTAGGTCCATCATCAAATGTTAAATAAACACTCTTTTCATTTATGCACTTCGCTCCATCAGTTAAATTAGATTTATTTTCTATAGGTGTTGCTAATAAGGTTGTTGTAAATAAGAATACACATAGTCCTACTAAAACAAGTTTTTTCATCCATTTACTCATATTTCTGCCCTACTTTCTTGTTTATCTAGTGCTATCAGTTTTTAATCTTATTATATCCACTTTTTTTATTATTAGCCTTCATTTTTGTAGATCAAATCTCCTACACTTTCAAGTATTTTCTATCTCCCTCATAGAAAAAGCCATGCTTATAGATAGAAATTTTCATTCTCCTTCTGCATGGCTTTTATTTTTATTTAATTTTCTACTTTTGCATTATATTTATCGCTTTCGATTTCTCTGTAAAGCTTCATTTTAGATTTAAATAGTTCACTATTGGTAGGTGGTGTATAAGTAATACAGTTAGCACCTGCTTGAATAGTTTCTAGAATACTCTCCCTCGTCGGGCCACCTGTAGCTATAATAGGTATCTCTGGATATTCTGTTCTAATCTTTCTTACGATTTTAGCAGTATTCGCACCACCACTTACATTGATAATATCCGCCCCTGCTTCAATCTTTTCTTTGATATCTGTTAATTCACATACTACTGTTATAATAACAGGAATATCTATTTGTTCTTTAACGTGTTCAATCGTTTCATTTGGTGTAGGTGCATTAAGTACTACCCCTATAGCTCCTTGAAATTCTGCGTGTAATGCAATATTTCCAGAACGTGTACCATGGGTTAATCCTCCACCTACTCCACAAATAACTGGTATATCTGATACTGACAAAATAGCTTGCGTAATTGCTGGGTGTGGTGTAAAAGGATACACTGCGATTACCGCATCTGCATTAGTATTTTTAATAATTGCCACATCTGTTGTAAAAATTAATGATTTAATACGTTTACCAAAAAAACGAATTCCGCTACAATCAGCTATTTCCTCTGGCACCTTCACGTAATTTTTTCTAAGATTGCTCGTTACTTCTGGTACATATTTTCCTTGTATAGGTCTAGTCATCTTATGCCTCCTTTTCTAGTCTCTCATTATGTACTTAATTATATCTTATTGATTACCCATTCGGGTTAAATTCATGTAAAATTCTTATATGATTTTCTCCCTATTAGGCCTATTCTAGATTTTACCACCTTATGGTGCTAAGTACCTGGAATGCACTCATCAAATCAATCAATAAACTCACTGCTACTAATACGAGCAGAATATAATTTTGATGTTTGATTCCCATATAGATTAGCCATGCGTCTATCCCTAAAAATAATAAATCAATCATTAACCTGCTCCCTTCAAATGTTTAATAATATTTCTATATATTACCATAAAATCACAACTCTCGCTACTCTTATTTAACGACTGTATGTTCTTTTATTATTTGTAAATCCGACTACACTATCCAGTATAAAAAAGGTAATAAAAAAAGAATAACTACTTTTATATCCAAGTGTTATTCTTTCTTAGCCTATTCTCTATTTCTTACAAATCCCTGATATCGTGTTCCCTGAAACGTTAGTCTTCCTTCATCACCTTCTACTAATAATCCATATTCCTTGTCTGGTATTACAAGTTCTAAGCGATCACCACTTTCAAACTCAAAAGTCACAAAATAAGTCGTATAAGTTGAAGTATGATGATGTGCGTGATCTCCTGCATCATGATGCTCACTTCTTTTTACAGCCATACGCTTAGCAACTATTTCTGCTTCTACTGTCAAAACAGGGGACTGATTATTTTCATTCCATTGCTTTATTCCCCTTGCACCATTAATAATAATTCCTCCTATTACAATGACAAAACAAATCATAATAAAAAGAGGCACCAATGTAAACATAAAATCAAAACCATATCCAAAACCAAACGGGCTCATCTTATCATCCTCCATAAATTGCGCTTTTTACACTCTTGTTACGTTTTAGTCTAATTATAATCTAAATGCTAAATTTTCTAAAGACCTTCTTCAAAATTTCTTCATAATCTGACCCCCATAAAAAATAAGGTTATAAACTCTAATTCCTTAGACTTATAACCTTTCCTTCTTTTTATTTATCCCATAAATGCTGGTGAATAAACTGCCATACCACTTATCCCTTCTAGTCCCCCTGGTATAAGTTCTAGTGCCATAAATACCTCATCTGGCACTTCAAAAGGTGCATTAATCCCATATCCACTAGCCACTTTAAATCCAAATCTAGGATAGTACTGTGCATGTCCAAGTACAATTACTCCCCTATATTCAAACTCCTTCGCTTTAGTTAATCCTGCTTGAATCAATTTACTCCCTACACCCTTACTCTGGTATTCAGGCAATACCGCAACAGGTGCTAAAGCTAACACTTCACTACACTTCTCCCCCTCTTGCACCCACATCTTCGTTAGCAGCACATGTCCTACCACTCGGTCTTCCACTTTCGCCACCAAAGATAATTC
>JBOFPL010000071.1:0-6457 GCA_051659885.1 Cellulosilyticaceae bacterium | reverse complement strand
TTTCTATATTATCAATTAAATCATGGCTTTTTAGAATGTCTTCATTAGCATCTACTTCTACATGCACAGAAGCAAAACAACGATCAGGTCCATAATTATGAACCACTAAATCATGAAAACCGAGTACACCTTCATAAGAACTAATTTTTTCTTCAATAGAAAGAACAAGTTCAGCTGTAGGTGCCTCTCCTAAAAGTGGGCTAATCGTTTCCTTAATGAGATTAATGCCAGAGTAAATAATAAATAAGGCTACAATCATTCCCATGTATCCATCAACTTGAAAACCAGTAAAATGTGAAATAAGGATAGAGATCAGTACAACAGAAGTGGCGATGACATCGTTCATACTATCTGTAGCAGTGGCTTTCAGTGTGGTACTACCTATAATATTACCCAGTTTGCGATTGAAAAAGCTCAGCCAAAGTTTAGCAGCAATAGAAAGTATAAGAACTACAATGATGATAGAGCTAAAGGTGAGAGGTTCTGGGTGAAGAATTTTGTCAAAAGAAGATTTAATGAGTTCGATACCTAACATAAGAATAAGGAAGGAAATCACTAATCCAGTAATATATTCTACCCTTGCATGACCGAAAGGGTGATCTTCATCAGCGGGTTTACTTGAAAGCCTAAAACCTATCCATGTGATGATAGAAGAACCAGCATCAGAGAGGTTGTTGATGGCATCTGCTGTAATAGAAATGCTGTTAAAGATAACACCAATAGTTAATTTACTTAGGAAAAGTAAGAGATTACAGGAAATCCCTACGATACTGCCAAGTAAACCATAGTGTTCACGTACACGAGGATTTTTAATATCCTCAGCATTTTTTATAAAAGTTTTAATTAAGAATTGCGTCATTATTCATCGTTCCTTTAAGATTAAGATATAAGGTATAGTGTAACAGTATCAAATAGGGTTTGCAATGTGAAATATTTTATTCGCATTAAGATTTTGAATAAAAAAACATAACATGTGTTATTTTTATAACAACCTGAGAATGTTATACTTAAATTAAGTAAACATAGTATATAAATTTAAAAATATCTTAAAAAAATATCTTAAAAAAATATCTATAGAAGAGATAGCATTTTATACTTAGGAAGGGGCACAATATGGCAGAATTAGATGTAATTATTATAGGGGCTGGCCCAGCAGGAATGACAGCGGCTATTTATGCAGCGCGCGCAAATATGAAGGTAGTATTATTAGAGAAACTTGCACCAGGTGGGCAAATTATTAATACACATGAGATTCAAAACTATACTGGGTTAGGAACAATCGAAGGTGCAGAACTTGCGTATAAGATGTTTGAACATACACAAGAACTACAAGTAGAGTTTGAGTATGGGACGGTAAAAGAAATTCAAGTAGATGGAGCAATAAAACGCGTTATCTGTGAAGAAGATAACAAGGTGTTTGAAGCAAAGTCTATTATTATTGCAACAGGAACTGTACCAAGACGCCTAAATGTGCCAGGGGAAGAAAATTTTGCAGGTTCAAATATTAGTTGGTGTGCAATTTGTGATGGAGCATATTATAGAGATAGAGATGTTGTAGTGATTGGTGGAGGAAATTCAGCAGTAGAAGAAGCTATTTATTTAGCAAGTCTTGCGACATCTGTAAAAGTGGTGACGATGTTTGATTTAACAGCAGATCCAGTATCATGTGACAAATTACGTAGTTTAGATAATGTAACAATTTATCCATATCATAATGTAGAAGCTTTCTTAGGTGAAGGTAAGTTAGAAAGTGTTCATATCAAGTCAACTCAAACAGGAGAAGAAGCAGTAATTAACTGTGATGGCGTATTTGAATACATTGGACTTAAACCATCAACTGAAGCTTTTGAAAATGTAGGTGTATTAGATGAATATGGGTATGTGATTGTAAATAGTCAGATGGAAACTGCTATACCAGGTGTATATGGTGCAGGAGATGTAGTGACTAAACAGTTAAGACAAGTTGTAACAGCTTGTTCAGATGGAGCGATTGCAGCACAAGCTATATCTAAATACATAGAAAAACTCGAATATTAATAGATAGATAAACATTAGAGGAGATGAAGAACATGATTAAAGAAGTATTAGGTGAAGAATTTAACGAAATTATTAAAGAAGGAAAAGTATTAGTAGACTTTTTCTCAACAACATGTGGACCATGTAAAATGTTAGGATTCGTATTAGCTGACTTAGCAAAAGAAGTAGAAGATGTAACAATCGTAAAAGTAGATTTTGATAAAAATAAAGAAATCATTGAAAAATATGAAGTAGCATCTTACCCAACTATTATCTTATTTAAAGATGGGGAAGAAGTAAGCAGATTAAAAGGATTACAACAAAAACCAGTATTAAAGAAAATGCTTGAAGCTTAATAATCAAAAGGAGTTATATTTCTAGTGTGAAATATAACTCCTTTTTGGGTACATAGGGTAGTAATATTATTAATTTTTAGAAGTTGGCCAGCCAAGAGTAGTCTTTCTTATGAGTGGATCAAAAATAATAAGCATGGCTGGTAAAAGAACATAAACTAAGATAACGCTAATCAAGGAACCTCTAGCTATTAGTAATGTAAGTTCTGAGGCAGAACGTATAGTGGTAATGAGATAAACACTAAGTGTACCAGCAATTAGAATGAGTGCAGAAGTTAATACAGCTCTAGAAGTATCCTTGATTGTATAACGGATGGCTTCTATTGGTGTATGATCTTCCAGATATTCTTTGTAGGTACTTGTAAAAAGAATAGCATAATCTACAGTAGCACCTAATTGAATAGCCCCTAAGATAATAAAACTAATAAAATTGAGTTCATGACCAAGCATATACGGAATGCTCAGATTCATCCAAATACCTAACTGAATGATAAAGAGTAAGATAATAGGTAGTAAAATGGATTTGAACGTAAAGACTAGGATAAGGCCTACGAGGATAATGGACATCCAGGTGACTACTACAAAGTCTTCTGATGTAACACGTTGTAAGTCATCATAAACAACGGATTCACCCGTCATGAAATAATTTGAACCAAATAGTTCATTTAGGGTGTGAGTAATCTCGGCAATGGTAAGAGAAGTATTAGCCCCTTCCATTGGTCGATCTAGAACTACTGCAAAATAGGTATAATCATCGGTTTGGAATTGTGCAACCATTTCCTTAGGAAGGAATGTAATTGGCAGTTGATCGCTGACAATAGAATAAAGTCCAAAGGCGATTTCTACTCCGTCTAGATTGGTAAGGGTATCTGTAGCTTGTTTGATTTTTGGAGCTTCACTTAAAGGAACCATTACAATCATCTGATTACTTAGCCCAAAAATTTCTTTAATCTTAGTATTGTGGGTAATAGAAACGGCAGAATCCTTGAGTGTTTTTTCATTAGAGTAATAATACTTTACGTTTGTATGCATGAAAAATGTAGGGATAGCTACTAAAAGAGCTAACACAAAAGCAACATAACGACTCTTAATAATACCAGAAGAAAGTTTTTCAAAGGAAGGAATAAGTACCTTGTGTGGTTTGAATTTAAACTTTGTATCTACTAATAAGATAAGAGCGGGAAGCAATGTAAGTACAGCTATTAAACTAAAAACTACACCTTTGGCAAGGACAAATCCCATGTCTTTTCCGATACCATACTTCATCATAACAAGAGCTAAAAATCCAGCTACTGTTGTAAGTGCGGATGAAGAGACTGAAACAGTAGTTTTTTGAATGGCATGTGCCATAGCTTTTTTGGGCTCAAATGATTGCCTCTCTGAGTAGTAACGGTGAAGCAGAAAGATAGAATAATCCATAGAAACAGCCAGCTGTAGGATGCTTGCTACAGAGTTAGTATTAGAAGAAATTTTACCAAAGATAAAGTTACTTCCCATATTGATTAAAATAGCCACACCTATAGCGACAAAGAAGTAAATCGGTTCGACATAAGTATGAGAACCTAGGAGCAAAATGATCGTAATGACTAAGAAGGCAAGTAGAGAATAAATCAGAATCTCTTTAGAAGTGGTTTGCTGCATATCTTTAGCAATGCTACTTTCACCGCCTAAGTAGTATTCAGTACCGTCTAATAAAGTTTCAATTTGTTCTAGGGCTGCTATTGTATCAGGGCTACTACTGCTTTTTTCAAACACGATATCGATAAGTGTATAGTTATCTTTGACCTTGTTTTCAAACCATAGAACTTCTTTGATACCAGGAATTTCGGCAAGAGAGTTGGTTGTTTCTCTAACGAAATCTAAATCGTTAGCAGGTAGCATAAGAGAAGCTAGACCACCCATATTAAATTCGTTTTCCAGAAGAACCTTCCCCTTATAAGAAGGCATAGAATCCGGTAAGTAAGCACTTAAATCATATTCTATCTGGACAAAAGACATGCCCAATAAACTGGCGAGAATGAGTACGCCATAAAATATAGCGATAAGCTTAGGATAATTGACAATAAAGTTAGCGATTTTTTTCATGTGTATCACCTTTCTAGTTGTTTTAAAAGAAAATACTGGCAAATTTAAAGATAGTATTGCTCTTAGGATAATTAATATACCGTATACATGTAAAGGGCATATAATGATATTAAAAATAATCAAAAAGAAAGGGGGGAGCACATATATTAAAGTAGAGAATGTTGAATTCTAGGCCTTAATATGCTAAGATGAATTATTATTGCAAAGTTATAAGGGGGAATATTTGTGGACGTAGATCCGAGTAGTATTACAATCCAAATTATCTTGATTTTAGTATTGATAATGGTTAGTGCATTTTTTACAGCGATGGAGGTAGCGATTTCAACAGTAAGTAAAAATAGGATTAATGATCTTGCTGAAGAAGGAAATAAACGAGCTGCTTTATTAGGAAAAGTATTAGAAAATCCAGCGTATGTATTTAGTGCAATGCAAATGGTAACAACATTTTCAGGGCTTTTTGCAGTAGCATGGATGGCGACGGGAATGGCAGATAACATTGGAGCTTATATTAAAGGGCTCAATGTACCGTATAGTTATGAGCTAGCGGTAGTAGCTATTGCTGCTGTGTTTTCATATATTGTATTGGTGATAGGTCAATTAGTACCTAAGCATATCGCAAGACAAAAGCCAGAGGAAATAGCTTTAGAAGGAGTTCGTGTTGTTTATATTACATCTAAACTCATGAAGCCTTTTGCAAAGTTATTAGCCTTTTCAACACATCTCATTGTAAAAACTTTTAAACTTGAGCCAAAGGTTCAAGAAGAAGTATCTGAAGAAGATATTAAATACTTGATCACTAAAGGTGAAGAATCAGGCCTTATTGATGAGGCAGCTAAAGAAATGCTTTATGGTGTATTTGAATTTAGTGACAAAGTAGCAACAGAAGTAATGATACCAAGACTAGAAGTAGCTATGGTGAATATAGAATCTTCCAAAGAGAAGGTTTTAGATAAAGTGCTTACACGCAAGTTTTCAAGAATGCCTGTGTATAAAGAGAATAAACACAACATACTAGGCGTACTCCAAACAAAAGACTTCATGGAAAAAGTATTGGAGGTAGGACTTGAAAATGTAGTACTAGATGAGCTAATTAAACCAGCTTATTTCGTGCCAGAAACAAAAAGTGTAGATACATTATTCAAAGAGCTTAAAAAAAGCAAAAATCAGATGGCTATTATTCTAGATGAGTATGGTGACTTCTCAGGGATTGTAACAATTGAGGATATTGTTGAAGAAATTGTTGGTGACATTGTAGAAGAGGAAGATCAAGATATATGCCAGATTGATGATGGTACGTATATAGTAGATGGGCTCACTCATATTGATGATGTAAATAAATATTTAGATCTAGATATAGAATCTGAGAACTTTGATACTATAGGTGGATTTGTGGTTCACCTCTTAGGAAGTATCCCAAAAAGCACACAAAAGGCATCTGCTAAATATAAGGATGTTGTCTTTGAGGTTGATAAAGTAAAATCTAATAGAGTAGAAAAACTTAAGATATATATGCCGAAAGAAATAGCGGTATAAGCATAAAAGGTGGTAGAAACATAGTTTCTGCCGCCTTTTCTAATATATAAGTGAAGCAGTATAAGGTATTGACAATAAATATCAATTAGAATAAGATGAGAATTAATATCAATAATATATGATAGAGAGGATAAAAGAATATGTGGTTAATCAATGCTTTTTTATCAGCTATTTTTGCAGGGATTACAGCTATCCTAGCAAAAATAGGTATCAAAAATACAGACTCTCATTTAGCGACGGCTTTAAGAACTATCGTAGTGCTTTTATTTGCTTGGCTCATGGTCTTTGTGGTGGGTTCACAAAATCAAATCCAGGAGATCAGTGGAAAGAGTTTTGTTTTTCTAATTTTATCAGGGCTAACAACAGGTGGATCATGGATTTGCTATTTTAAGGCACTTCAAATAGGAGATGTGAATAAGGTAGTAGCGATAGATAAATCAAGTACAATCCTGACAATGCTACTCGCCTTT
>JBOFPL010000070.1:0-5021 GCA_051659885.1 Cellulosilyticaceae bacterium | reverse complement strand
TGGTATCTCTACATTAGAAGATAAATCATTAGGATGTACACAAAAAGGTGGAAGTGCACCAGTAGTAGATGTACTTGGATACGGAGAAAGAGTTCATACAAAAGGACTTAACTTACTCCAATCACCAGGGAATGACCTTATAGCAGCAACAGCACTTGCAGCTTCAGGCGCACACATTGTACTCTTTACAACAGGTAGAGGAACACCATTTGGTTGCCCAGTACCAACAGTAAAGATTTCAACAAATAGTACACTTGCTACAAAGAAAAAACATTGGATAGATTTCAATGCAGGATCTATTGTAGAAGGAAAAGATATGAATGAATTAGCAGATGAGTTCTATGAGTATATTTTAGACTTAGCATCTGGTAAAGTACAGACTCGTACAGAAGAACAAGGGATTAGAGATATTGCTATTTTTAAGAATGGGGTAACTCTATAAATAAGGAAGAAAGTCTTGGAAAGAGCATCACGCAACTTGTGTGATGCTCTTTTTTAAAGTAATTAAGAGTAGAGTAAGAGATCCGCAGATGGAAGGGAGAAGTGGTTGGCAATGTAGCAACTCCGGATTTGATAAGTCTCTAAGGATAGATTAATCAGCTAACGCTCCAAACTCAGGGAAAGCCACCCTTCAAACAGTGGAGCTAAAAACAGCTGATTAATCTACCCTAAGAGGCTTTATCAAATACTCCGAAACTACCTTGCCAACCACTTCTCCCTTCCACCTGCTACCTTTTACAAAATAGGATATAAAAATAGAGAAGCAGGGCTTCTCTAAAGATGGTTTGGTGGTATAAATCACATTAAGTACAAAATAGTTTTCAGGGAGACTTATTTACCAACTTTAATCTTATTGATAGTATCTTCACGGACAGACTGCCTTAATGATTTAAGATAATCAGAAAAAGCAACTTTATCATCAGCATAGGTCAGATTAAGGTCAAATTCTTTAGGAATCCATGTAGATAAATCGGAAATATTGTGCTGAATCAATGCCTCAAGGCTATCAATAGACTTATAGATTTTTGCTTCTATGGTTTCACGCTCAGCCATTTCTTCATAAAGTTCTCGCATTTCCACTGCGTATTTTTCGGGCAGAGAACCAACCCAATTATATAACAGAGTTTCCTCTGTTTCTTCATGAGTTTGGTTCTTATCAAAGGTAGGAATATCACCGGTAAAACATTCGCCTAAATCATGAATAATACACATTCTGATAACCTTATCCATATCTACTTCTGGGAACTCATCACGCATAAAGAAAGCCATCAAAGTCATCATCCAACTATGTTCCGCCACGCTTTCATGTCTACCTTTTGCTGTATAGCAATGGCGAGTTGTATCTTTTAATTTTTCAGCTACTAATAAGGCTTCTAATAATTTCCTTGCTTCCATGTTTAATTACCCCCTGCTCACGCTTATCATTTGTTGGATTATATAAATAATCTCCACTCAACAATTATCTAATTTAATTATCAATTTATTATATGGGTAGGAAATAAAAATGTAAATAGTTGAATTTTAACTAAAAAACATATATTGATAATGGATTAAGTTTGTTTTCGAGAAAAAGGTAGCGCAGGAGGGGGTGGTCAGTTTGATAGACCTCTGAAGTCTTGGGTTAGAAATTCATTAAAGTAGTTCTCAGATGTACTTAGCATTTCTGTTTGACCGAAGGGAGTTTAATGCGTTATCTGAGAACTACTTTAATAGAATTTCTTCCCAAGACGTAAGGCGTCTATCAAACTGACCACCCCCTCCTGCGCGGACCTATCCTTACCTACTATTCTAATCCTCTCTATATACCCATGGGGCATTGTCGCTCCCCTATGTATATGATATACTTTCCTATAGTGAAATAACGACAAAACACACAAAATACAAGAAGGTGGTGAGACTATGGAAGATCAAATAGTCATAGAAGGTATTATAGAAGATATCATTTATCAAAATGAGGATAATGGGTATACGGTGTGTACTATTGAATATGAAGGTGACGAATTATCTTGTGTAGGTGCTATGCCGGGTATACATCCTGGGGAAGAGGTGCGCTTAGTTGGATCATGGACAACTCACCACATTTATGGTAAACAACTTAAAGTAGATATGTTTGAAAAGAGTATCCCTAAGACTGTGCAGGGGATAGAGCGGTACTTAGCTTCGGGAGCTATTAAAGGAATTGGTCCTAAAACGGCTAAGAAAATTGTGAAGCACTTTGGATTAGATACATTTAAGATCATAGAGCATGAGCCAACAGTGCTATCGCAGATTCAAGGCATTAGTGAGAAGAAAGCTCTAGAAATTAGTGAGGTGTTTCATACTCAGCATGAACTAAGAATGGCTATGATGGCTTTGCAAGAGTATGGGATTACGCCTACTTATGCGATTAAAATCTATAAAAAATATAAAGATAAAACAATAGAGGTAATCAAGCGAAATCCGTATCGCTTAGCAGAAGATGTATTTGGTATAGGATTCAAGAAGGCGGATGAGATTGCGAACCAAATAGGGATAGCCAAAGAGGATCCTAATCGTGTGAAGACGGGAGTTTTATTTGAACTGAATAGTTTTGCTGGAAATGGCCATACTTATATGCCAAGAGACCTTTTAATTAGACAGTGTATGGAACTGCTAGGTGTTGCAGAAGAACTAATAGAAAATGCAATTATAGAGCTAAGCTTAAACAAATCAGTCATTATTAAGAATTATGAGGGAGTTAATTGTATTTTCCTCAGAGCTTTTTTTGCGTGTGAGCAGAGTATTGCAAGAAAGTTAATTGATTTGGCTAGTCTTTATGATAAAGAACCAATGAAGGATTTTGATAAAGAGTTAGCTCAGACAGAGAAGGAACTAGGAATAGAACTTGTTGAAGAGCAAAGAGAAGCGGTTAGACATACCATTTCTTATGGGGTAACGGTAGTGACAGGAGGACCAGGTACAGGTAAGACGACTACTATTAATGCCATTTTGCATATGCTAGAGAAACGAAAGGAAGAAGTACTTCTTGCTGCGCCAACGGGAAGAGCTGCCAAACGTATGAGTGAGGCGACAGGCTGTACTGCGCAAACTATTCACCGTTTGTTAGAGATAGAGCGAATGGATGAGGAAAATCGTAGACAAAGTTTTGGACGTGATGATGAGAATCCGTTAGAGGGAGATGTGGTGATCATTGACGAGATGTCTATGGTAGATGTCAAACTCATGAGTTCCTTATTAGATGCAATTATGGTAGGCCAGCGTGTTATCCTTATTGGAGATGCAGACCAGTTACCTTCTGTAGGTGCAGGTAATGTACTGAAGGATATTATTAAAAGTGAGCGTATACCAGTTGTCAGACTGACCCAAATTTTTAGACAAGCTAGTAAAAGTGCAATCGTAAGAAATGCTCATAAGATTAATAAAGGAGAACATCCTGTAACGAATGAACCAGATACGGATTTCTTCTTTATGAATAGAGCTGTACAAGAAGAAGTTAAGAATACAGTCATTGAATTAATTACAACTAGATTACCTAAATATCAGAAGTTTGATCCGATTAAAGATATTCAAGTGCTAGTACCTATGCGAAAAGGGGTACTAGGTGTAAATGAACTCAATAAAACTTTGCAAGCTGCACTTAACCCACCTAGCTATAATAAAGCTGAAAAGGAATATAGAGGTAGTATCTTTAGATTAGGCGATAAGGTCATGCAAATTAAAAATAACTATAATACGCCATGGAAGATCTTTGCTAAATCTCATTTACCTGTAGATGAAGGAGTGGGTGTGTTTAATGGAGACTGTGGAATTGTTACGGCTGTAGATGTTCAAAAAGAAATTGTAACAGTAACTTTTGAAGATCAGAAAACAGTAGATTATGAATTTGCGCAGTTAGATGAGTTAGAACATGCTTATGCAGTGACGATTCATAAATCACAAGGAAGTGAATATCCTGCGGTGATATTACCGGTTCATAGTGGCCCACCAATGTTATTAAGTCGTAATTTACTTTATACAGCAGTAACAAGAGCGAAGAAGATGGTTGTAGGAGTAGGATTAAGAGATACTATGCATCGCATGGTAGAGAATAATAGAGAAGTAGAGAGATATTCGAGTTTAGCGATTCACCTTAGACAATTTATATAAGAAGGAAGGGAAGCTATGCTATTAACTTTAAAGAAGTTAATATATCCCCATAAGTGTATAGTGTGTCGGACTTTGTTGAACTGGGAAGAAGAAGAGGGCTATGTATGTCCTAAATGTAGGAGTGGCATATTGCGAGAGGCAATATGCCCTATTTGCTCTAGACCGTATAGTATAGCAGGTGAGAGATGCTTGTATTGTAAGCATTTGTCTCCCGCTATTACTCAAATTATAAGTATTTATCCTTATAAGAATGAATATAAGCAAAGTATTTTAAGATGGAAATACAAAGGCATTAGGAAGTATGGAAGAGGTTTTGCTAGAACTATTTATGAAGAAAAAGAACAAATCAAAGATTTAACTATTCACGGGTTAATACCTGTGCCCATTTCGAAAAAGAGATATAGAGAAAGAGGGTTTAACCAAACACTAGATTTAGCGACAGAGCTAGGTGGTTATCTAGACATACCTGTATATGATATTTTGGCAAGAAATAAAAATACTAAACCTCAATCAGCGTGTAGCAAAGAAGAAAGAAGAAAAAATATAAGAGGAACTATCAAAGTTTCCGAGATTCCTTACGATATAATAGATAATAAACAAAAAGTTAATTTAGCTATTATAGATGATATCTATACGACAGGAAGTACTATAGAAGAATGCATTAGAGCACTCTATGAGCAGGAGCATTTATTGATAGATAACATCTATGTACTCGTTGTATGTATCGCCGTATAGGAGGTATAATAAATGGAAATCAAGTCATGTAAAAGATGTAAAAACTTATTTCAGTATGTATCTGGAAAGTCGATTTGTCCACACTGTCTTAAAAGAGAAGAAGAAATGTTTATGAAGGTTAAAGATTTCTTAAAAACTTATCCAGGTGCACAAATTCAAGA
>JBOFPL010000069.1:0-3943 GCA_051659885.1 Cellulosilyticaceae bacterium | reverse complement strand
AGAGAGTATCTGGAGGAATAAAGGAGACCCATTTACAGTAGCTTATCGCATAGAAAATGAAAGTAGTGAGTATTACCGCTTTGTCAATGAGTTAGGGAGTATGCTTACTAAGTATAGTAAAAAAGCAAAAATAAGTGAGGTTGGAACTGTGAATTGGGAGAGTCTCCTAGGCATGCAGGGGATACTCTATGAGTATACGATTCCAGTGAGCTTAGATGAATTGGCTGTTAATAAGCTAGGGATAGATGAAGTAGGTTTTATTGAGAAGGTCTTTCTCTATTTAGAAGATTCAACAGGAACCAAGATTCAACTCTATCTGATAGATGAGCGGAATAATCGATGCTATCAGATGGAGCTCATAGGAGATTTTAGTGATTTACTTAAGATTTATAGAGCCTTTAATATAGAAGATGCAGGCAGCCAATTGACCAAGTATCAGCCAAGTAGTAAAGCAAGTAATATCAAACCCTATATAAAAGGGAATGTCTTTTTACCGCTAACCAGCAAAAGAGAGCCGTTATACTACAATGTCATCAGGTTAGCTAATCCTATAGAGGAGTATGAAGAGTACAAACAGTTACTGCTAGACAAGTATACCAGTGAATTCTTTAAAAAGCCTATTCTAAAAGAAGCTGAATATAGAGAAGATGGTAGCGTCGTATTTACGGAAAATATGAAAAGTATCGTGATGTATAGACCAGTAGGGACACTAGAATATATCAATTTAGACGTAAGTCGTTCAGATAAGCCCATGAGCATGTTAGAAGGTTACAACAGTGCTATACAGTTTTTAGAAAATACTTATTCTATTTCAGATCAAATAAAAAGGAACCTTTACCTGAGTCAAATCGTCCAATCAGATAGGGAGTATACTTTTTATTTTGATTTAAGTTATGAAGGGTATAGGATTGTTTTGAGTCCAGAGATTAAGACGCAGCTTGGACTAGAGCATATGGTACAACTTACGATCAAAGATGGACAGTTTATAGCGGGTAAATGGTGCATAAGAAACTTAGAAATTATGCAAGAAACTGTGAGAGAAGAAGATCAGGTTCTCAGAAAATTTATCACTGTAGGCTATAGTGAACCCATTGATAAGATGTATGGAGAAATACTAGAAGGTGAAAGTAATCCACTTTTAGAAAAAGTGGAGCTCGTTTATAATCTAGATGATCTAGAACAACCCATAGAGATGCAATGGGGTGTATTTTTTGATAAAGTGTGGTATTATCCATAAAATGGCAAAGTCAGGTACTTCACTTTGCCTTATTTTTTTGTTATAGTACTTAGGGAAGTATAAGAGAGGGGGGCCTAGGGTGAAGTGGGATAAGGTGCTTACATATTTAATCATCATGTTTGTGTGTGTGAATGTAGCCTTAGGTATAGGGAATTACAATAAGAATATTAGAGCTTATAAGTTAAGTGATAAGCGAAAAGAAAATATTGTTTCTGTATTAAAAAAAAATAACATAACGATTCAAACCAAATTACCCATTCATTTTGAACCGCTACCTTCACTTTGGGTATTACCAGTAGAGTTTAGTCCCAATATGAGAGATACTCTAATCAGAAGTTTAATAGGCAACCTAGAAGATGGGGTTCAAATTACAAAAGAAAAGAGTGAAGTACCCTATGAAAAAGATACAAGGGTCTACACGAAAGGGACAAGAGAGCTCCGGTTCAGAACCAATTATGTACAGTATGAAGACCGAGGCGTACAAGCTAGCGCTAGCTTTTTGACAGAAAATAAAGCAAAGTCTCTAGCAGACAACTTTTTAGAAGAGGTAAAACTTACTAAAAAGATAAAAAATTTAAAAATGGAGTATAGAAAAGAGTCATATGGTGGGAGTATAACATATTATGGAGTATACGATAAACTTCCTATATTTGGGAGCTATATCCATATGAAAATCTCTGAAGAGGGTGTGTTTGAAGTTATTCTTCATGGAAATACAGTAGAGGATAAAGCGGGAAGCAAGCAAATAATCGAACCAATTGATACGGTATTGTTTGGGCTAATCGATCAATTAGATACCAGTGAGCCTGTTATCATAGAGAATATTACTCTAGGATATGCCATACCGGGAGCAGTAGAAATGCATGTTTTAAGAGAAGAAGCTATCCCAATGTATAAAATTAGTATTCAAGGTTTAGAGGAACCTATATTTGTCAATGCTTATACAAATACAGTAGGAGAACTACCTACTGGAACTTTTTATAAATAAAACTTTTTATTTCCTAAAAGTGATGATATAATGTAAGTTGACTAAATACGCGCAAGCATTTTATAAACAAATAAATTTTAAGAGGTGTTTAGGTTGAGCAAGCTATGTATACGAGGTGGTAAACGCCTAAATGGTGATGTGATTATAAATGGTGCCAAAAATGCGGCGGTGGCGATACTACCTGCAGCCCTTTTGGTGGATGGTATTTGTGAAATAGATAATTTACCTAATATAGAAGATGTAAGAATTTTAAACGAGTCTATGAAGACACTCGGTGCTGTAACAGAGTTTACTTCTAAAAACAGCTTAAAGATGGACGCGAGTACTGTTTATAAGTGCGAAGCATTAGATGAGTGTATTAGTAGAATGCGTGCATCTTACTATCTTATCGGTTCATTATTAGGGAGATTTGGTAAAGCAGAAGTAGCAATGCCAGGAGGTTGTAACTTTGGTTCACGTCCGATTGATCAACATATCAAAGGATTTGAAGCATTAGGAGCAACCGTTGAGATTCAAGGAGATGTTATTAAGGCTTATGCAGAGAAGTTAGTAGGAACTCACATTTACTTAGACGTAGTAAGTGTAGGGGCTACTATTAATGTGATGTTAGCTGCGGTCTTAGCAGAAGGGACAACTACTATTGAGAATGCGGCAAAAGAGCCTCATGTAGTAGATGTAGCCAACTTCCTCAACATGATGGGAGCAAACATCAAAGGAGCAGGAACAGATGTAATTCGTATCAAAGGTGTAGAGCGTCTAAGTGGCGGCAAATACTCTATTATTCCAGACCAAATTGAAGCAGGAACTTACATGATTGCAGCAGCAATTACTGCAGGTGATGTTTATGTGCGCAATATTATTCCTGAGCACATGGAGTCTGTGACACTTAAGATGCGTGAGATGGGTATTGAAATCCAAGAAGGTGATGATTATATTCGTGTAGTTGCTCCGCAAGAACTTAGAGCAACTAATGTGAAGACTTTACCTTATCCAGGATTCCCTACAGATCTTCAACCACAGATGACTGTACTTTTAAGTGTAGCAAATGGTAAGAGTACCATGGTAGAGAGTATATTTGAAAATCGCTTCCAATACATTGAGAAACTCAAAGATACTGGGGCTAACTTCAAAGTAATAGATGGCAACAAGGCAGTGATTGAAGGTGTAGAGACACTGAAGTCAGCAGACCTTACAGCAACAGACTTAAGAGCTGGAGCAGCGATGGTTTTAGTGGGGCTTAGAGCGGCAGACGGAGAGACTGTCATTAGCAACGTAAAATATATCGACAGAGGCTATGATTCTATTGAGGAAAAATTAACTGCATTAGGTGCTGATATTTATAGAAAACAACCTAGGTAGGTGACGGATGTGACAATCCAAAGGTAAAGGGCTTATTCCAAATCAGGAATAGGCCTTTTTGTATACATAGAGATAAAGTCTTTCATTTAAGCAATGTTAAAAGCATGTTAAAAAACGATTTTTTCACTAAAACTTTAGTAAAAAATCTTGCAATTATTATTTTAGTGGATAAAATAGAATAGGGAGAAAAAGTATGGCAACCATTAAAGAAATAGCACAACTTGCCAAGGTATCTATGGCAACAGTATCGAGAGTACTAAATCAAGATGATACGATTACAGTAACAAATGAGGTAAAAAATAAAATTTTTAATATAGCGCATGATTTAGGTTATATTCCGCCCAAAAAGAGAAAGCTAA
>JBOFPL010000068.1:0-9117 GCA_051659885.1 Cellulosilyticaceae bacterium | reverse complement strand
AGGTAATACGGTTACAAACTTAGTAGTTAGACAAGCTGTAGATACCTTACCACACGAGCTTGCTGAAATAGTATTATTACGATTTTCTAGTGAAATGGGGATCAATGAAATCGCACTATTTCTTGGCATTTCTCGTTTTGCCGTTTACCGTAAAATGAATACTGCATTAAAACAGATAAAACTTATATTGCGCGAGGAGGATTTTTATGAGTAGGAAATTGAACCAACAAATTAAGCAGGCTTTTGAGGTACCTCCTCCAACACGAAAAACCGAGTTTTTAACCAACCTATCCTATCCCAAAGCAAGTGCTTTTGAAACATTGATTGGTCAACTGGGATATATCAGAAAACGTTTTTGGTGTTTATCTCTTTTAGGAATGATCGGTTTACTTGTCATACTAGTCTCTATGGAAGTTGGATATGAAAAAGTCAGCCTAATATCTAGTATCATGCCTTTATTTACAATTTTAGGAGTAAGTGAAATAAGTAAAAGTACTGCTTATAATATGGATGAATTAGAAATGAGCTGTAAATATAATCTTCACAAGGTTACGCTACTTAGATTATCTGCGATGGGGAGTTTTTACTTTATTATCTTTTTAATTTTATCATTGCTCGTCAGTGATCAATTACAATTGGGGATTCTGAGAGCTATATTATATGGGATTACACCATTTTTACTGTCTTCCTATCTATCTATTTGGGTAATCAATCATCTCAAAAACAAAGAAGTACTGTATGTTTGTGTCGGAGTAGCCACATTTGTTAGTATTTTTGTCTATATGCTAACAACAAACTGGTCGGTGCTATATTACGCAAACTATACGCTATCATGGAGTATCTTGTTTATTGTATTGTCGGGGTTATTGTACCAAGAAATTAGAAATCTAATGAAACAAACGGAGGAATTACAATGTCACTCACTATTGATCGATTAACAAAGCAGTATCAGAACAAAATTGCTGTTGACCAAGTTTCTTTAAGTCTGGAAAACGGTGTTTATGGACTTCTAGGTGCTAATGGAGCGGGTAAGAGTACACTGATGCGTATGATGTGTGGTGTTTTGAATCCCACTGCTGGTGAAATCAAATGGAATGGGATAGATGTATCAGAAGAAGATTATAGGGATGTATTAGGTTATTTGCCACAGGACTTTGGCTATTACCCAGAATTTACAGCCTATGACTTTATGATGTATATGGCAAGCCTTAAGGGCATCCCTAAAAATCGCGCAAAAGAAAAAACCAAAGAATTACTAGAAATCGTTTCTTTATCAAACGTAGCTAAAAAGAAAATTAAGACATTTTCAGGGGGAATGAAGCAACGACTTGGCATTGCACAAGCACTTCTTAATAATCCTAAAGTTCTAATCTTAGATGAGCCCACCGCAGGATTGGATCCAAAGGAAAGAATCCGTTTTCGTAATCTTATTTCTAAACTGGGTACAGATCGGATCGTATTATTATCTACACATATCGTTTCAGATGTTGAATATATCGCCAACACTATTTTAATGATGAAAGATGGGAAGCTCATCCATCAAGGCTCATTAAATGAAATTATTAAAGTCATTGAAAATCAAGTTTTTGAATGTGTGGTCGATAATCAAACGTCTATAATTTTATCACAGCAATATCCAATTATTAATACACGAAATGAAGGAACAGAGGTCTTTCTTCGCTTAGTCGCCAATAGCGTGCCATATGCCACAGCTAAACCTTCTAAGGCAACCTTAGAAGATTTATACCTATATTATTTCAGTGAGGGGAATTAAGATGAATAATTTTTGGAGTTTAGTAGGATATGAATACAAAAAACTACTGTTTAAGAAGTCTGTGATTATAGCAGTAGTGCTTGTTTTAGCATTTACTATTTTTTCATGTTTTATGATGGTCATAGGAAGTGGCAATACGCAAGGGAATTATTATACGGAAAATATGAGTAATTATGAGTCTATGTTACTGGATAAGTCTTTTGAACAGGCATTCGCTGGAAGAGAGCTTAATGCAGAACTCATTTTAGAAGCATCTAGAGCCTACCAGAAAGTTGATATCAATGTACCGACCTATAGCAAGACCGAATCCTACCAAAAGTATGGCAGGCCCTATAGTAGTATATTCTATCTTGTAGATTCGGCTTACGCTAGGAGTGGGAATGCTTTTGGAGTAGAGGATTTTCAGAACATATCAGAAGAAGAGGCAAGTAATTATTATGCGATCCGCGAACACCAACTTCGTGAAAACTTAACGAATCATCCTTCATACTCTGAATCAGATATAGAACAGATATTAGCAATGGATAAGGATGTAAAAAAGCCTTTTGTGATGGCATATACAGATGGTTATCAGCGTTTTTTTGCACTATCTAGTACTACGATGATGGCACTCCTATTTTTGTTAAGCTTAATCATTTCACCAATTTTTAGTAGTGAATATAGCCAACATATAGATAGCCTTATCTTGACTTCCAAAAATGGTAAAAGGTCTTTAATCTATGCAAAGTTCTTTGCAGCATTTTCAATCAGTGTAGGGCTGACATTTATCTTTTTAATGAGTACTTATCTAACGTGCATGGGGATTTACGGGTTTGATGGAACCTCTGCACAAATTCAGTTACTTATTCCCTTAATAACATATGATTGGACACTTCTTGAAACAACTGGAATTCTCTTCATAACTAGTTTACTCGGAGGTGCACTCCATACGGTTATTTGTATGAGTGTTTCAGCCTATACTAAAAAAACAATTATGCCTATGGCGGTTAGTATGCTACTTATTATACTAAGCATGCTTCCTGGGATACAGCTACCATTCTTTGAAGAAGCACAATACTTTTTACCCCTTATGATGGGAAGTTTTTATGGTACACTTAGCACCCCTTTGATTATCCATTGGTTTGGGGTAGGTATACCATTGTATCAAGCGATTTGTATAGGTGCTATTGCTGGTTCAATAGTACTAACCTTTATTTCCTTTAAAGGTTTTAAAAGACACCAAGTATCCTAATATTTCACTTCTGTGGCTTACAATTTCAAAAACTCTTTGGTTATAATTTTACCCATTAAGCTACCATACACAAAAGGGTTATAAAACCTATAACTAACTGGTTTTATAACCCTTTTTACTAAAGTCTATCTTTAATTGATATAACCTTCTTATATTCCAATTCTAGCTCATAATTTCTATTTATTAATTGCAATTCCTTAATCATATCTTCCTTTTCATTAATTAAATCGAGAAACTCAAACTGACGTTTTTGTAATGTTGCATGCTGTTCTTTTATCTTTTTCAACTCACACTCTATATCGTACTGATCTATAATATTTTCTAGCAATAAGTCATACTCTTCTTTTAACTTCTTATTCTTCTCCTTCATATCCTTTAAATCTTCTTTTAAATCCTTGTATTCTATCTCATTCTTAATCACATTCTCTAAGTACAAGTTCAAAACCTCATCATTATATAAGGTCTTACGAGAAAAACTTATAGCTTCTGAGCCCACAATATCACTTTTAGTAATCTTAGCCTCTTCTATCATAGCTATAGCTTTCTGTCGTTTTTCTTCTTTCTCATTTATAACTCTTTGTACTTCCAATAGCCTATCTTGAGTTTTTGGGGAGATTTTCTCATAAGGTAACATATTATATTCTTTTAACCGTTGTTTTATATTTTCAATTAACTCCTCCACTTTTCTAGCTCCATTTCAATCTGTTCTTTATTATTTATAACATATTCTAAGTTCGGGTAGTCTTCTAATAGATTCTCTTTTGATACTGATGCTAGTTCTTTATCTAATAAACTTAGCTCTTTATCTAGGGTATTAATAACAAAGTAATTCAAGGCCTTTTTCTCTCTCTCATATTCCCTCATATATTGATTGTCTTCATTAGCAACTATTTCATTGTTTATTACAATTTCTGCTTTCTGTTTGAATTTTTCATAGGTTAGGTCTAAATACTTAAAACTTGGTATAATATACCCAATAAAATAATTATCATCTAAGCTAGTAAAGTATGCACGTTTCGTACATAACTTTTCAGCCAAATCTATTATGCATATGCCTAGACTATTCTCTGCGATTACTACCTCACCCCGACTTAATTCATCTAATATCTCCGAAATGTCTTCACTAATAACTAGTCTTCCTCGTTTTAAAAACTTATTAATATCATTTATTTTTTTCAATGACTTCTGATCTTGTATTGCTTCAATATTTAGAGTACTATCCTTACTCTCCTTTATATCAATTAGGCCCTTTTCATTTTGTATATTTGCCAACACCCTTAATGCATCCTCAAGCTTTTCCCTTGAATTTCTTTTATTATAGTAATATGTAGTCATATCTTCAGATAAATGATTCATATGTCTTACTATAAAATCTAATGGCACACCTTGTTTGAATAGTTTAGTACATACTGTTACTCTAAAACGATGGGGATTAATATATATCAATCTACGATTGCACAGTTCATCATATGGATACTGTTTTCTTAACTCCTTAGAAAAACATCTTTTATATGTAGATTCAGCTTTAAAACTTAATTTCATTACACCTTCTTTTTCTTCAGCATTTAACTCTTGTAAAGAGAAAAAGTGTTGATTGCGTAAAAAGAATTTAATTAAATTATGTCTAAAGAGTTCTGTTCCTCTTTTTAACTTTCCAGTTCTATCTTCTAGGAAAAGATATTTCTTCATTTCGCTCTCTATTTTTTCTACTTTTTCTTTACCAATTTTAGCTACCTCCTCCCTCAATTTTTTAATCGATGTGCTTCCTCTCATGCTTTTGTCTTCATGCATTCTTATTATTAACCTTAATTTAGTTTTTTCTTGAAGTCCTTCAATGATTTCATCAACAAGGCTACAGCACATTTTATATGCTTCACATGCCTTGTCTGTTAAAAATACACTGGTTAATTGTTTTTCAACCTTTCTCTTTGTTATTTTGAATGTATAAAACTCTAGATATGGTATCTGATAAACATTTCCCTTATCTGCAACATAGTTAACTTTATTCGTTTCTAATAAAGTTAACTCACTTACCCTCATTCCTGTTTCTGCCATTATAACTACTAATCCACCCATAATCCTATCAGATTTGCATAAATTTACATTATAGAGGTCTTTTAAGGCCGTAGCTACTATTTGATTGTTTAAGGCATCTGGCACATATTCATTTTTAGCCATAATTCCTCTCATTTTTGTAGCTTCCTTTTGAATAGAAATTATATATTTTAATTCATCTTCTCTATTCACAGAATATATTTCCTGTAGTTGTATCATATATTTTTTTAGCCCTACACATAACTTTTCAATGTATGATGACTTATGATTCTTATAATCCCCTTCATAAATTTTTTTCAGTACATTTACATCTATAAGTCTAGGATGAATAATACCTATTTCAACAAATTTTTTGCCTAATGTTCTCATTGTAGAAAAAACTTTCTTAGCAGATCCTATGGCATTCTTCTTTATCATCAGTTCATTAATAATCAATTGCTTCAGCACTTCCTGATAATCACTTTCAATGCTCCGAAAATCGAATCTATAATCTCTTCGATCTCTATTGCTAGCATTAGCATAATTAAAATCCCAGGTATCATCTTTAAAATTAATATTCTTTGCAACCCTAAAATTTTTTATCTCCTTATTAGCTCTCATACTTTCTCTACTCTTACTAATATTTCTAAATAAATCTCTATCTATTTCTAATAAGTGAATCATGTAATTATACCTCTCATTTTTTTGATATTATATAAGTATGCTGCTGCTACCTTTTTTAACATTATCAATTCGGCTCGCATAGCATCATTCTGTGTATCTTCTATTTCTTGATTCAAAAGATGGATATAATGTTCAAAAGCCTTATCTCTATTGGAGAATGTAACAAAACTCCTGCATACTAGACATTCACCTATATTATAAATACAACTTTCATTTTTACACCTTCCTAAATCTCCTCTTACTGGTTCTAACGATTGATTCTCTGCTTCTAATATTTCTCCCTCGACTGTTACATCGCTAAATGTAACTTTACTTATAATTTCTACATAGTTTGTTAAATAATCAAATTCTCTATAATACTTGTTAGCTGTTCTATAACTATTTCCCACAATCGTTGCCACATCTTGTATGCTCAACCCATTAGCTATCCCATCCTTATATTGTTTATTAATATATGTATGCCTTAAATGATATGCCGTATAGTATTCCTTTTCTAATAATCCTTTACCTCTCAACTCTTCTATTATGTTTCTAAAATAACCAGTAAAGTCTATCCTGTTTGACTGCATCCCATAGCCTTCTCTTTTTCTAATAAAAATATATTCATCAATCTTATTTTGATTATGATTGTATTCTTGAGTTAATAGAATAGCTTCTTCAATTAAGTCTGCTGTTCTTTTATCGATTAGTCGCTCTAATCTTTTGTGCCCCATTGATTTTGTTATATACTCTATACTAATTTGGTCACTTTGATAGATTAGGCAGTTTCTCTTTAAGTTTAATATTTCTCCGAGTCTTAGGTTAGTGCTAATAATCATTTCAAATACAATTGTATATAATTTATTGATTACCTGCTGCGACTCCTTCTCAACAAATAAATTATATACTGTACCTATATCCCCTTCTGTTAATGCATTGCCCCCCATCTTATCTTCTAGCCCTGCTAAACTTAAAATATCCCAATCATTTGTTTCCACATTATACTTCTTGGAATGAAGCTTAAGATACTTTCTTATACATTTTAATATAGACTTTAAATTATTTGAATTTGATTGTGTTGCCTCTAAATACATCCTATATTCCCATAAAAATTCTGAAGGAAATTGCTTATTGCTTTTATTATTTTCTATAGGAATTACGATTTCTTTATATTCAACGCCCATCTCAATAAACTCTTTTAATTTAGCTATTTGATTTATATTTGACTTCAATTCTCCTGAAGCATACCAAATATACTCTTTTATATCTTTTCTAAATCCAATTTCTACATCCATTAAATCTAATGTTGCCCAAAAAACGTTACTTGTTCGTGCATTATTTAAATCCTGATGATTGGGTAATATGCAGATTTTGTCTTCAACTGGAATCTCTTCATGTATTGATCTATAAAAAAACTTAAAGCCTTCTGAATACTTTTCACAGAAGCTTCTTCCATAAATAGCATCTCTCATAACAGGTGTTAATCTATCATGATTATTAAGATGCAGAAATTTATAAAATCTTACTAATATATGTTTACCTCTTGCACTCTTTAGCGCATATCCTTCTTTTATTAATTGTTCATCTACCCTCTCATAAAACTTGTACTGCTTTTCTAGTAACTTATCATCAAATATAACTTCTTCATCAGCAATAGACTCTCCAAAATAGTAGAAGAAACATTTTATATCCATTCTTAGCAGTTGACGTCTATTATTGTAAGTATTTAAAAATCCATTTAGTAAATCTCTTAATTCTGTTGATACTTTTTTACATTTGATAAACGTTCTCTTCCCTGTAGTATCTACATATATCAAGTCTCCTTCCTTTGGATATTTGTCATACAGCTGTTTTAATGACTCTATGTCTTTACTTTGAATTTCTCTCATTATGTAACCTCTCTAATATGTTTTTTTCAACTTGTATTCTGAGTTTTGAAGCTTCCTCTTTTGGTAATTTTGAATATATTCTTGTTGTTTTTGCATTCGCATGCATTAATACTTCTTGTATCTGTTCATTCTCTAATCCCATTTCTTTTCCAAATAATGCCGTTCCATGTCTTAACTTATGATTGAGATTCGTTCTTCTACATCCTTTATCAACACTTATTCCTATCTCACTCAGTAATTCTCTCATTACTTTATTCCAGCCAGTTTGTTGTAAGCGCTTTCCATCCTTATTGGTAAAGATATAATAGTTAGTTTTAGTAGAATCTATTGAATCTGCTATGCATAATTTTTTTATATTTTTTCTTCTTTCTTTACTTAACCTAAAATTCTTTTGTGATAAGTAAAGATATTCTTCTATTTCTGTTTTCAATTCCTTAGATATTGCTACCTCTTGATAATCACCTTTAGTCTCATATTCCCACGCTCTATACCCCTTCTCCTCTTGATAATGACCATTCCCCTTAGCACATGACCAGCTATGGTCTGTTCGCCTATTTCTAAGCACCAAAATACCTATCTCTTCATCAAAAGGATTTTCCTTAACATCCTCTGTCGTCAATCCTAATACAGCACCTATCCTTAAACCATGTGAGTACATAAGCTTTATAATTAATAAGTCTCTCATACATTTTACATATGTATTTTCTTTCTTAAGCTTTGTGTCTTCTCTTTCCATCTTTTTTTCGATAACCTCTATCATTTCCAAATAGTTTTTTGAGGTAATATGTTCTGGACAATACTCGATTTTTTTAAGTGACTTTCTATAAGCAAGTTTTTGCTTAGTTGTTTTTTCATATCCCAAAAATCCTTCACTTTCTTGCTTTACCATATATGATGTAACTTCATCTAGAGATTCTTGGGGATAGCCTAATGTTTTTAAATATCTCTTAATAACCCCCATAATATCATTGAATGTTCCATCCTTTCTTTGAGTTGTGATGTTCATAGTGAAATTATTTCCACCTACCTTCCCTCCTTCTATAAAACTCATTAGTTTATAAACATCTGATGTTTCTAGGTTTTTAATACTTTTATCAAACATCTCCATAAATACATATAGTAACTTTAATGCATTCAACTCAACTTCTCTCGTATTCCTTTTAGTATTCCTTCTAATATAGTTAAGGTAATAATATGCATCTTTAATAACTTGCCCTCGACTATCTAGCAAAATCATATAGTCAAAATCCCTATACCTTTTAATAATTCGTTTTATATCTATAACTGCCGTTTGCTTGCCATCTTCATATCGAATATATTTCTTACGATTTCCTTCTTTAACTTCTCGTATCTCTATCAAGTTATTTTCCTCCTCGCGTTATCGCCCATTTTACTCTATATTTACTTTTTTGTAAATATGTGTAATCTGATTTTGAACAAAAAAATAGAATAAGCTTTTTCTTTGCTTATCCCATACTGCTAACTTATAAGTTTATTTTTTACACACACTGATAGGTAACCATATC
>JBOFPL010000067.1:0-10481 GCA_051659885.1 Cellulosilyticaceae bacterium | reverse complement strand
CCTTCTATTTAAAATACTTTACAAAAAAGTATTTATCTAACTTTGAATTGTTAGAATTCCTTCTTATATACTCTAATTCAAATCCACATTTCTTATAAAATTCAGGTGCTTGGAATGCATTAGTTACAAGATTCATATTGTTAAATCCTTGGTGTGTAAAGTGATGCTCTACATTTTCTAACAGTTGCCTTCCAATACCCTTGTTTCTGTTTACTCTAGCCACTACCAAATCATCAATATATACCTCTTCATAACAAGTATAGCCACTTATAACACCTAATACTTCATTATCTGCTTCAGCTGTAAAATAAAAGGGTGTATAGTTGCAATTTACTCCTTTTTCTTGTTCATACACTTCATGTGTATGCTCTACAAACATCTCTTCTTCTTCACTTAGTTCTTCTCTTAAGTTAATTGTTATCATCCTATTTACCATCCATATACCTCTGTAATAGCTCTTTGTATTTCATAGAGTAGTGGTTCTCCCTCATTGGCATTTAGCATAATCACTACACCCTGCCCCTTGTACTTCTAACCTTTTACTCATAATTTTTCACTGATCCATGCGATCACTTGTTCTAGAGTTTGTTCCTTATTTTGATAAGAAGTATCTATCAACTCTATAGGTGTAGCTATTCTATCGGCATTCTCCTTAAACCAGTTATTAAAATCTATGTGTACTTTAATAAATTCTTCAGACCCACATTTTCTCCAGTCTGGCCTAGCTTTTAAACGTGCTCTAATCACATCATCTTCACAAACAAGTGCCAAATAATAAATCTCACTAAAATACCTTACCTCATTACTTCCTTCAAATCGCTCTGGCACACAAGAACCACAAAGTACTACTGGTTTACCACCCTGACTAATATTTTTACAAAGTCTTAGCCACATCTCTCCATATTCCTTATACTGATTGGTAGGATCAATAAATTTATCACTCCAAAGAATATCACTTTCCATTACTATCACTTCATTCATCTTTTTAGCTAGTTCTAATCCTATTGAACTTTTACCCGCTCCACTAGCTCCTGTAATAATAAATAAAGGTAATCGCTTAAACTCATACTCATAGTTACAACTTGGGCAAATAGCTAAACTCTTGTTAGCGTCAATTATTTTATCACTTCTATATTCCCCACACTCTGGACAAACGTTAAACATTATTTATTCCCCCAAAATAGTTTATTCTAATTTTTATTAAATTCTTTACTTAAATATAAAATCAAATCATCATCATTACAGTAAGTCTCATAAGGCTTAGCAACTGAGTCTCCATACCAAATGCCTTTGCCATCTGGAATATACCCACGCTTATAATACATCCTCTGTGCACTTCCATACCCACTATGTAAGCCTACACCTAAATAAACTGTATCTGCATACTGAGCAGCGATCTCTTCCGCTATATCCATTAATTTCGAACCAATACCAAGATTTCTATACTTTTCAAGTACTCCAAAATCCACAATTTCACAATATCCTAGTCCCCCAAATGATCCCCATACAGCATTTTTATAAACATTAATATATCCTGCCACCTTACCTTGATACTCAGCAACTAATGCAATAGCTTTACCACTGGCATGATCTGCTATTCTTGTCAGGTACTTATCTTCTGTTTGCTGCCATCCTTGTGCAATTTCTTCTTCACAAATTGTCTTTGCATCACTTTGTATGATTGTTCTTATTAAAATCATATCATCGTTATAATATCTCATTGTTTACTTCCCCTTTTTATTCATTTATTTTATCAATAAACACTCTATTCTTGGCTGTGACTTGTACCCATGCAGGTTTAAAGCCACTTTTAATGGCATTTCTTGCAGACTTAATATTTGACCAGGCACAACAATAAAATGGCACGATTCCCCGCTCTAATACTTCTATCGCCAGTTTACTCGTTAAACAAGATGCTATGCCTTGTCTTCTGTATTCTGGTAATACGTCAATACCAATCTGCCACATTGTATCACAATCAGCTGAGCACCCCGCTAAGCCAATAAGTTTACCCTTATCAAACGCACCTACCGCTAATACATCTAGATGTTTTCTCTTTTCACATAAAGCATTACTCCATTCGGGTAAGTAGTACGCTTTAAAGTCCTCTGGCTCCATTATTCTTATTTCATAGCTACACTCAAGTGGTCTAAGAACCTTTAAGTCAGGTAAGAAATACTCTGCCATAAAACATATATTAAGATCAAATGGCTTCAAAGCCTCTATTAATACATGTAGATTAGGTGTTTCAAAGCAGTTATGTACATCATACTTTTCAATATACTGACTCACTATTTCAGTTAATTCAGGCGAAACTGATGCTACAATATTGTTCCCATAAGAAGTTAAATCACAGGCGAAGGGTAACTCCAAATACCGTCTTGCTTCTGAATGTTTTTGTGAACTAACAACTTTATTTATCCTTGCTCTAAAATCTTCCATCTGGCAAGTGCTATCTATTGCAGATTGCTGCATGGCTATATTTAATAACTCTTGATTGGTCACCTTTCAACACTTCCTTTTATCATTTATTTTCACATACTTTCTTTGCTCAAATGCTCTAAAATGCGCTTCATATGACCAAAAACTTCCATTTGTTCTTCTAAGTTATATTCGTTATTTAACATGCTACTTAAGAATTCCCATATATCTTCTAAATCTCGTCGTATCACATAATAAAAAAGCGCCATTTCATTTGTATCTTCTTTAAAATAATGGAAATATTCCTCTTCACAAAAAGCAAATAAATCAGCTTCTTTCGGTGCTAAAATAACATTTTCCCAATCTACTAAAATAAGTTTGCCTTGTTTATTACGCATAATGTTTCCACCATGAATATCTGTATGACACAACACAAAGGGTAATTGCATTTGCTTTAACTTTTGTGCCAAATTTTTAACTTCTATTATTTTTTTCACTATTATAGTTTTATGTGGCTTAACCAACTCATAAAATTGCTCTGGTAATTCTCTTATATTATTTTCTATAAGTTCGTTTAATTCATCACAAAACTCAAGATTAAATGTTTCTTGAGGGCAAAGATTTTCAAATGATTTACATTCTATTTCATGTAAAACCTTTACCATTTCAGCTAATTGTAAGATTTCATCTTTTGTGTATCTATTACTGTATCCAATAGCACTTCCCTCTATTAAATTAAACAATACCCCTATAATATTGTCATGTGCATAAAAATATTCTCCTTGTACAGTTTTTGTCGGATAGCATATCCTATCTTTAAGTAAGGTACTATTTTGGAGTCTATCTAAAACAGTAAGCTGCTCTAAAAGTTTCTCAGTACATCTTTTGGTATTGGCTAGCTCAGTATCATAAATCTTTAAGAAATACCGATCATCAATTGCATATGTATATCCTACCGTACCACCCTTCACTTCTACAATCTGCTTTGCTTCATACCCATAATAATTACATAGATCTAGCCCTATAAGTTTAGTATCTATTTTAATCATTAAATCCACGTCCTCACCTTGTTTTATTTAATACATGCTTCTATCATCATTTCATATTGCAAATCCCCTAATCCATACTGTGGGAACCTCTGAAGAAGCTCTTCTACTAGTACTTCCTTCTCTTTATGTATGTGCTTCATAATATATTTATTAATTTCACTTGTTTCAATTGGGTATTCTAAGTATAACTTTGCCATCTGATAGGTGACAGGTAACAGCTCCTGTTTAGGCATCTGCTGTCTACATACAAGTTCCCTGTATTTTTCCAAAGCTCCTTCAATATTTATTTCATAGGCCTCTGGTAAAAATTCATCTTCGTCTTCCGTTCCTATGCATAGTAATAAATCTCCCTCATAGCCCATTTGTTCTAAATAGGCTACCATCGTCAGCATATTGATCTGACAAAACATATCATCTCCAAACCACATAATGATTAAATCAAATGTCTCCTCAAATAATGGTTTTAATGGTTCAAGTACAATCTCATGATAGAGCTCTCTAGTAGACTTTAAAGCCTTTACACGTTTTTCAATAAACGCCTGACTAAAAATTTCCTCATTCGTAGCCCCCCAGCACATTGCTTCATTAAAAGGTATATAAGTGCAACCCTTTCTCATTTTCCCTTCTTTTTCAAAGTTCTCTAACATACAACTGCCATTCAGGATGTGCAATACTTTACCTGAACACTTTTGTTCAATATTCTGCTCAATTATACTAAATACATCTTGTTTATTCATGATAGTTTCTCCTCTTAATAAATTTTGTACATCATAGGCTACTCCTAAAGCTTCTTCAGCTCTCTATATTTTTTATATCTCTAATATATATCCGTCGTAAGCTATATCATATCCTGATTGATGAGCTAATCTTGCCATTTCAGAATGTGCCCCATTGCCTTCATGTGAAATGTGTGTAGCATAGATACAACTGTGCTCACCAATGATTTCTAGTTCATTCATCTTCATTATAATTTTTTTTATTTGTCCAGCATCTAGATGTCCTCCCGCATTATATCCTTCTCCATAGGTTTGATCTAGTATAATTATATCAATTTTTTTACCTTCAAGTACTTCATACACTTTTTCACTCACTTCTAATAAATCTGTTCCATATAACACACTCTTCCCTTTATGCTCAATCAAATAGATTAAGGATTCCTGATTTGTATCATGTAAGGATTCTAATCCTGTTACCTTATACTCTCCTATCCACTTTTCTTCTTGATGACTCATTGTATCTACTGTAAGACTTAATGCACTTTGGCTTACCTCATTAAACAAGTCTATCGTACCCTCTTCATCTTGCAATGCTTTATTCATAGCTACTAAGGTCCCATAAGACGCTACTATTTTCAAAGCATTTATATTTTTCACTGCATAATCCCTATGCCTTGTTATGAGATGTCCTGCATCAAAATGATCTGAATGAGCATGGGTCTGCAAAATATATTTAACCTGCGTAAGATCTTTGTCATACTGCATACAGGCACTTACTGCATCCGGACCTAAATCAATCAATAAGTCATCATTAATGAGAATGGATGCCCTTTTCCTTACATCTTTACCTTTTAATAACCTTGCACACTTGCAGATTTTACAGTTACAAAATGGTAATGGTGCTGCTGTTGCTGCTCCTGTCCCTAAAAAAGTAATTTTCATTGTATCCACATTCCTTTATCTGTATTAGTTCTATATTAAATTCTACTTTACTCTAATCTATTATTAAATCTAAATATTTATTAATAAATAAAAATGAGCCAATATCTTTCATATTGGCTCATTCATCTATATTTGTTTATTCTTTTCTTTAAGTATAATTCTATCTATGCTTTTTTTAGATAAAAAGTATTTTTCTGCTAATACTTCACGGTTTATACCTTTTTCATATTCTTTAAAAATACTCTCATTCCTTAAAATCATTTCTTTTCTTATTGGGGTATTAGCCCCCCATTTTTGCCTATTTTCTACCTTCTTAGGTATATAGATATATTCACCTTCTATGTACTTTTGGATGATTTCAATCACTTCAGTAGGTAATACATCTTTGGCTTTAATATAACACATAGTGCCCTCCTAAATTTTGAACTTACATTTAGGTTTTAGCAAGGGCTATTGCGTTTTTCTTCTATAACACGATACCCTCACTCTTATTATTAACCATTTTTAACATTGTCTTTTCCTCCTTATATGAGTATTTATTACTTTTAATTGTACCATTATCTACTGGAATTTTCTATATTCATTTCAGTTTTATCTACAAATCATATCTCTAGATGCCTTAATCCTCTATCTTGTCTGCTATAAACTTCCCATGCTATATAACTGTGCATATTCTCCATTTTTATCTATTAACTGATCATGTGTTCCTTCTTCAGCGATTTGTTTTTCACTAAACAATAAAATACGATCTACATTTTTAATAGTTGAAAGACGGTGAGCAATAATAATGGCTGTGCGGTTTGTCATTAACTTCTCTATAGACTCCTGAACCAATACTTCACTTTCATAATCTAATGCACTAGTTGCTTCATCTAAAATAAGAATTGAAGGATTCTTAAAAAATACACGCGCTAAACTTATTCTTTGACGTTGTCCTCCCGAAAGTGTAATCCCTCTGGTACCTACTTGACTTTCATAGCCCTTTTCAAGCTTTTCAATAAATTCATGTGCATTAGCAAGCCTTGCAGCCTCTATAATTTCGTCATCCGTAGCCTCTGGCTTCCCGTAAGCTATATTCTCCCTGATCGTTCCATTAAAAATAAAAACCTCTTGTTGCACAATACCTATATTCTTCCTTAAGCATGCCAACGCAATCTCCTTTATCTCTTCCCCATCAAGCATAATCTTTCCCGCTGTTACATCATAAAATCGTCCAATCAATGACCCTATTGTTGTCTTTCCGATCCCCGATGCTCCTACAAGGGCTACACTTTCACCGCTTTTAATCCGGAATGATAGTTGGTCAATAACGTTTTCACTACTATTGCTATATCCAAATGTAACGTCTTTAAAGGTAATCTCACCTTTCATTCGTTTCAAATCCACTGTTTCAGCTACTTCTTGTATTTCTGGGCTACATTCTATCATATCCATATATCTCTTAAAGCTTACTTTACCTTCTTCATAAAGTTTCATAAAATTGACCATTGTCTTAACAGGCTCATAAAGACAATTTACATAGAGTAAGAAAGTCACCAAGATCGGTACATCTATCTGCCCTTCCCCAACAAAAATAGCTCCAAAAAATACAACTAACATAGTCAATAGCTGAGGATAGGCCTCTGTTGTTTCATAAAATAATGCTTCGACTTTATAAAAATAGCATCTATCATCTACATACCTAAGATTTCTTTTCTGAAATTTATTATACTCTACTTCTTCATTTCCAAAAGCTTTGACAGTACGTATGCCTGACAATGCATCTTCAAGACTACTATTCATCTCTGAAAGAGCACTCTTTGCCTTAGTTAATCCTTTTTCCATTAAGCGGTCTGTCTTTATAGCAAATAGACACAGGAAAGGAAAAACTAAAAAAACAATTAACGTAAGGGGGACATCAATCGTTATAAGAATAATAAAAGCTCCTACAAATTTAATTACTGCCATCAATATATCTTCTGGTGCATGATGAAAAAGTTCTGTCATTGACGTTAAATCATTTGAAATAATCGTCATGAGCTTTCCTACACTTTCTTGACTATGAAAGGCAAAGGATAAGTCTTCATAATGTCTAAATAACTCACTACGCATACTTCCTTCCATTTTTGCCCCCATAGCATGCCCAAAGTAGGCATAGATTATATTGCTTATCATGCGTACTATCAAAAGCACTAACATACCTAGCCCAATCCAAATTAAACGTTGCTTAGTAGACTCATCCCACTCGACCAATACAGTACGTGTTAAATACCCAGAAAGCATTGGAAAAATCAGCATAGCAATGGCACTTACAGCTGCAAAAAACATATCTACTGCAAAGATTTTTTTATGAGGTATGTAATAACTTAAAAATTTTTTAATTCTTTGTCTTTGTATGTGTTGTTCCATAAAACACTCCTCTATTTTTTAATGATTCCTTTATTAAGTTTAAACTAACTCCATAGTGAGTTAAACCTATTCCTTTTTTAGTAACTAAAAATAATCCTGAATAATAAAAGCAAAAAAAGTTGCAAACAAGCCTTTCAACTTGTCTACAACTTCTCTCTATTCTAAATTCATATTATGCACTGCATTTGCAATATGAGCATTTAATAAATTCTCTGCTTCTTCTGCATCTTTTGCTTTAATCGCCTCATAAATTCTTTTATGTTCTTCCAACAGTTTCTGTGAGCGACCTGGTGTTGCTATAGATGTCTTTCTTGCATTTTGTATATAATCATGAAAATCCGATAATACATGCTCTAAAATCTTACTCTTAGTTGCTTTATACATGATTTCATGAAATCTATGGTCTAAGGCTTTTAACTCATTAATATCTTGTCTAGATACATAGAACTCGGTTAAAGCTAATACCTCTTCCATTTCTTTCATTTCTTTATCTGTAATACGCTCTGCCGCGTATCTTGCTGCTAATCCCTCTAGCCTTGTTCGAATCATAAATATATCTTGGACATCTTCATTAGTTATACCGGACACAACCGTTTCCTTATTTGGAATTGAATGTACTAATCCCTCTAACTCTAATTGTCTAATCGCTTCTCTGACTGGTGTTCTACTTACATTCATAGATGCAGCAATGGTACTTTCTCTTAGCACATCTCCAGGCTTATACTCGCCTTCCAAGATTGCTTCGCGAAGCTGATTAAACACTCTCCCCCTCAATGAAGATCTGTCACTGATATCTGTTTCGTATCTCACAATTTGCCTCCTTACCCAATTATACGGGTATCCTTGTTTGTATGTATATTTACATGTACATCTATTCTATCAAATTTCTATAAAACTTCAATCTTTATTTCTCTAATATTGTATCCAGTTTCCGTTATTATCTTTATAGGACACCAAACTCTCTACAAGTTTCCTTTCTTTGATTTTATATTCACCATTCACTATCTCTATTTGGTTTTCCCATTTCAGTACAACTTGATACTCTACAGTTTCTTTTTCCTCTTCATTAATAAGCTCAATTACCTCTAATACTTTCAAGTCTATATGATTTGAGTCATTCAAGTTAAACTTTTCTATATTTACATCTATCTTAGCATCTTTTATCATTTTATTATTAATAAGCCATTCCTCATAAGCTTTTATAGATTCTTTTAAATCCGTAATCTCTCCATATTCTTTAAAGAATGTGCTATCTTTATTTAAAATTCCTTTTTTATAATCTTTATAAAACTCATTAATAAATTGGCTCATCTTAGTGTATCCCTCTGAAGATACTTTTACTGCATCTATCTTAAAGTGATTTGTCTCAGATGTAATATTTACTTGTTCATTGTATTCTTCTAAATTATTATATTGATCAAAAATCTTCAAGCTATACGTCCCCTCTACTATATTATCAAACTGCACACTCTCTTCTTCTACTAGTTTAGAACAACCTGCTAATTCTACACTTGTATTAATAGGCGCTGCTACTTCTACACTTTGTACTGGATAAGGTGAATGTACTTCTCTTTGTTTAGGTACTTGTATACTCGTTATATAATCTGTCTGTACTCCTTCTGGATAACTTATCTTAATCGTATATTTGCCAGGTAACACACTCATTTCTAGATACTCTTTTTCATCTTTCATTATCAATTTCTTATTATTAACCATTACCTCTGCTCCTAAAGGTGCATATACTTTTAACTTTTCTATCTTAAATGGGAACATTACTTTCCAATTTTCATCTTCTTTTATTAATCCTATAGATGACTCGATTAGATTATTAGCAAACTGATAGGTTATCTTATAAGATTGAAAAGTTTCCTTCTGCTCCATTACTTTTATCTTACTCATTTCAATAAGTTGATTGGATTCGAAATAATGTTGTATGTATTTAAGAATAGTATCTTGTCCAAAGTCTTGCATTTCTTTACTTTGATAGAGTAGCTCATAAGTTTTTGAGTAATTTTTTTCATTAATACTTTGAATATATTGATCCAACGTATAGGTCGCACTTGTTTTATACATATACCCACACATTGATAAGAGTAATACTCCTATTACCACTAAACTATACATAAACTCTTTTTTTACCTTATTCACATTTATCCCCCACTTATTCTATATGTTTGTATATATATATGAGGGGATGTCCAAATTATTCCATAAAGATAGGCTTTCCTAAGAAAGCCTATCTTTTCTTATAAATTACGAATCACACAGTCTGCAAATTCTGCTCCCGTTGCTCCATCATTTCTTCCTGTTATCTTAACTGTATCATTTGCTATCTTGAGCGCTTTAACTACTTTGTCAGCTTCCTCTACATATCCAATGTGTCTAAGTAATAATTCTGCAGCCTTAATCATACTTGCTGGATTAGCATAACAAGCCCTTCCTGTTTCTACCATTCTTGGTGCACTCCCATGAATGGCTTCAAACATAGCATACTTACTACCAATATTCGCACTACCTGCTGTTCCTACACCACCTTGGATTTGTGCTGCCTCATCTGTGATAATGTCTCCATATAAGTTAGGAAGTACAAATACTTCATATTGTGAACGTACTTTTTCATTAATTAAGTTCGCTGAAATAATATCAATAAACCAATCATCTACTTGAATTTCTGGATAGTCTTTGGCTACCTCATAACAAATTTCTAAAAATTTTCCATCTGTTTTTTTAAGGATATTGGCCTTAGTAATAATTGCTACATGTTTTTTCCCATTATGACGTGCAAATTCAAATGCAGCTTTCGCAATTCTTTTTACTCCTTGGGTTGTAATCACTCTAAAATCAAAAGAAACATCGTCATCTATATGAATTCCTTGACTACCTAGTACATATTCTCCTTCTGTATTTTCACGGAAGAAAGTCCAGTCAATCTTTTCTTCCGGAACACTCACTGGTCTTACATTTG
>JBOFPL010000066.1:0-4629 GCA_051659885.1 Cellulosilyticaceae bacterium | reverse complement strand
TATGAGTCATCTCTATAATATTAATAATTATATTTCTGCAAAGGAAGAATTCTTCAAGTACATTCTTATCCATACTATCATCATTCTCTCCTACTTGATTATCCTCACTTAATTCAAATTCTGTTACTTTACTATTTCTTACTATTATTCTTGCAGCTTCTGGGCAAGATAATGATATGCCCATTTCTCTTAAATCACAAAATTCTTCCATGTATCTTGGGTATTGTCTACAGGTATAGCAAAGATTTTCCGCTCCAACTTCCTTGTATATTTCACAAAGCTTATTTTCACTTAAAAATGGACAGTTCTCACCGTTTAATACAAAAACATTGTCTCCATCTTCTTCTACGATCTTACTTCTTAACTTTTTTCCAAACTCACTATCTATATTTTGATAGGCATTATAAGTCTCCTCATCAATTACAATTCCCCATCCTGCACAACAAGTATCTTCACACTCTGATGCTATACATGTAAAATCATTAAAATAACTTGGTACTCTTATTTTCATTGCTACTCTCACACTCTCTTTATAAATTATTATTTCATTTTATTCTTTAGTGGTTATACCATTAATTGTACGTAAGTTGTTTGATATACCGCCTTTGTTATAGATTCAATCAAACATTATTCTTTATATATTTTATACACTCATCTGCTTGAAGCGGTTTGCTAAATAAATAGCCTTGGTATAAACCATCTCCCATATTATCCAGGACAGCCTTTTGCTTCTCTGTTTCTACAAACTCATTAATTACTGTTATACCTGTGGAATCACATAGAGTATATACAGAGCTTACTATACTTTTAGACTCCTCATTTTTATCTATATCCCTTATTAGACTTCCATCTATTTTTATAGTATCTATATTGTATTTTTTTATATATAGTAGGGGGTTATATCCTACCCCAAAATCATCTATTGCCAGCTTTACGCCACATTCAGTAAGCTTCATTAACTGCGCTTTAGTTACCTCATCTTCCCCTATTGCAAAGCTTTCTGTTATCTCAACTTTAAAATTATTGGGATTGATATGATAAAGCTTTATCATATCTTTTATAAACTCTGCAAAGGTATCATCTGTTAATTGCTTCGTAGATACATTTACAGACATATCTATCTTATTTGCCATTTGTTTATGCCATATTGAAAGCTCTTGAATCGCCTCTCTGGCAACCCATTTTCCTAAAGGATAAATCAGCCCAAATTCCTCTGCAATTAATACGATAATATTCGGAGGTATATTGCCAAACTCTTCATGTTTCCATCTTAAAAGAGCTTCCACACCAACAACTTTCTCCTGCTTATTTAACTGGGGCTGATACTCCAAGTAGAGCTCACCTTCATTTTGTCTGCTACCAGTTAAAATCTCTTTAAGCTCTTCTGCTAAGAATATACTGATCTCCCCATTACCATCATCTCTACCGGCTAACTCTAGCTTTTCTAATTGCTTTGAAAAAATAGTATTTTTAAGTTTTTCATAAGCCCCTTCTCTTTCTCTCTTACTCATGTTATCAGCTATTTTAACAAACGGCGTATAGATCATCACACCGACAATAATATTAATTATTTGTAGTATCACACCCGAAAATCCACCTGTTAATCTGTAGGCATTGAATAAAACAGGATGTGTCCAACTCATATCAGTGTTTACGACTTCAACTAACCCCAATTCAAATGCTCCTTGGGCTATTGCATATAAAACAATAGGTGTTAAAGTTAATGGAACTACATATAGGGGATTAAAGAGTATCGGTAGCCCATAAGTAATCGTTTCATTAATATTAAATGTACTTGGTATTATGGATATAACGGATATTTTCTTGCTATATTTATTCTTACTGTATAAGAGTATGGCGATTATTAAACATATGGTACTGCCAGCTCCACCCATATTGGTAAATGTATCTACATATAACCGATTAAAAGAAGCATCGTGTACGATTAAATCTCCACCATGTCCACCAATTACCCATAGCGCATTTTTTATAAATATATATTTTATATCATTAAAAAAGCTATTCGCTCCATATATAGTTATCTTACCAAAATCTTTTATATTATCCAAACAAAAGGAATCAATTAAAAAAGCTACCGCAATGGCTAGCATTATTGTTAAAACCGAAGGAATTATAGCTAAAAAAGACTGCCTTACAACTTTTTCATAACTATTAATTAAACTCCCTCTACTGTCTAGCATATAGTAATATATTTTAATATAAACTTCACTAAATATTATACTCACTACTATAGCCAGCAAAGTCCAGTTTGCTGCAATTATTGTACTACTTCCAGTATCTATCACACTCTGCATAGTGAAAATACTACTAAACGTAATTGCTGCAGTTAGTCCTATAAAGCCAACCATATTAGAGTTTACACCATTTCCCATATACTTTATATCTTGCTTTTCATATACACGTATTTTGGCTAATTCACTACAAATTGATATTATAATAAGCCCCTTCGATAAGATATACAAGCTGTTGTATATCTCACTTAACATCCCCTTCCAATTATCATTTATAATCAGCTTCATTAGGTTCATAAATACATCATTATTTATATTAAGGATTATTATAAAAATGCAATTTATCAAAATGATAGGCTGTACCCTCAAAAGTCCTCGCCTTATTGCCTTTATGTATATACTATTATAAATGCTATAAAAAAACTTACTCATAAGAGCTACTCCTTTACGTCTTTTGTTTCTATTGTACACTTTAAAACATTATTAGATTCTAGTACTTAAATTTTTTCTTTACCAAAACCTTTTGCGTCAGTTCAATGATTAATATTTTATACTAACTATCTTGTTGAATCTCCCAATTTTATGCTTTTTTATTCTATCATAATTATTTAGGTGATAAAAGTAAGAAAAGGATAGAATCAATTAACTTCATTAATTGATTCTATCCTTTTCTTACTTTTATCAATATTACTGCGACATCTTCATTACTTCATACTTTGTTTTAGTAGAGTAGTGATGTCATTACTGCTCAACTTTTTATAACCTTTGCTGGTACTCCACCTACAACAGTATTAGGAGCAACATCCTTGGTCACTACTGCACCTGCTGCAATGATTGCTCCATGGCCAATAGTCACTCCTGGAACTACTGTTACACTAGCTCCTATCCAAACATTTTCCCCTATCTCAATAGGAGAAGGAATAATCCACCCACGTCGTTCTGGTGCAAAGTCATGATTTAATGTGGCAAGTACAACATTTGGTCCAATTAATGTACCATCACCAATGCTGATTCCTCCTTGATCTTGAAATTTGCATCCAGAGTTAATAAAGACATTTTTACCTATGGAAATGTTTTCCCACAATCTGTATAAAAGGGTGGAAACATGCGAAAGCTTTCATCTATTTGCTTTCCTGTAAGCTCCGAAAAGATTTGGATAACTTCATCTACTTCATGGTAACTATTATTTAATTGATAAGTTAATTTCATAGCTTCTTGACTAAGTTTACTCATGTAGTTATGAAGTTCTGATCCACTTTGTACAACTGCCCCTGCACTCATTTGAGCAATAAACTTTTTTAAATCCATTTTTATCTCCTTTGCAAGAATAACTGTATCTCAGTAAATTATAATCCTGTATATTATTTATAACAAATACCTATATCAAATATGTTTGCATGCTTGAAAAGCATAGTTAAAAATGTTATTTTATGTTTAAAGGAGGATTTTCATATGGAACTTAGAGTTTTACGTTATTTTCTTGCGATTGCTAAAGCCGAAACAATTTCTGGTGCTGCTGAATTATTACATTTATCTCAACCTACACTTTCAAGACAGCTCATGGAGATGGAAGATGCATTAGGTACACAATTATTTATTCGTGGCAATCGTAAACTAACCCTTACAGAAGAAGGCGTATTCTTACAAAAGCGTGCACAGGAGATTCTTTCTCTTGTAGATAAAACCGAAGCAGCCTTTCATACCACCGAAGAGATAATAAGTGGCGACATCATGATTGGTTGCGGTGAAACAGATGCCATGAGACTCATTATTAAAGTTGCTCAAGACCTTCAACAAATGCACCCTCATATTCGTTACCGTATTTTTAGTGGAAATGCCGATGATGTGATGGATAAGTTAGATAAAGGATTACTAGACTTTGGTGTCGTCATCGAACCTATTGATATCACCAAATATGACTTTGTCAGACTTCCTGCAAAAGACACCTGGGGTGTACTCATGCCTAAAGAAAGTCCACTTGCTACAAAAAATTTCATCGAAGCCTCTGATCTTTTAAACTTACCCCTTATTATTTCTACTCAAACCTTAGTAGATCATGAACTTTCAAGATGGTTTGGTAAAGACTTGGGTGACTTAAATATTGTCTCTACTTATAACTTAATATTTAATGCCTCCCTACTCGTTGAACAAGGAATGGGCTATGCACTTTGTCTCGATAAGCTCATTAATACAACCGGTGACAGCGCATTTTGTTTTAGACCACTTCATCCTCCTCTAGAGGCTCATCTAGATATTATTTGGAAAAAATATCAGGTTTTCTCTAAAGGCTCACAAAAATTTCTATCTATGATAAAAACAGCCTTTACACAGTAAAGTCGATTTAGCAAGGTTCCGAACTATGCCTCTCTTAAAGATA
>JBOFPL010000065.1:0-5023 GCA_051659885.1 Cellulosilyticaceae bacterium | reverse complement strand
AATTCTCAAAGGTTCTAATTCCTCTTTCACAAAGAATGACATTCTCATTTCCCCCAGCCATAATATATTCTGCTGCCATAAGCCATTCCTCGATTGTTGAAGATAATCCCCTTTTAAGTAAAATAGGTTTCTTAGTCTGTCCGAGTTCTTTTAACAATGCAAAATTTTGCATGTTTCTAGCACCTACTTGGATCACATCAACATCTTCTACGAACTTATCCAACGTTTGTGGGTACATAATTTCTGTCACAATAGGTAGTCCTGTTTTTTCTCTGGCCATTTTAAGCAGTTCTAAACCATCTTCTTCCAATCCTTGAAATGCATATGGAGAAGTACGAGGTTTATAAGCCCCTCCTCTTAAGAATGTTGCACCCGATGCCTTAACACGTTCTGCTATATTAATAATTTGTGACTCATTCTCTACAGAACAAGGTCCCGCGATAATCGCTAATTCCTCTCCACCTATAGAGCTATCCCCTACTCTAACAATTGTATTTTCTGGATGGAAAAGTCTATTTGCCTTTTTAAAGGGCTCTCTGACAGTCATTACTTTATACACTCTAGCATCACTTTCTAACTGATCTCTTGTAAGTGTACTAATATCACCTATCAATCCCAACACAGTGCATTCCTCACCTTTAATAGGTTGTACATGTATATTAAAGTTTCCTTCTAACTCATTCACTAACTGAACTACTTCATTTTCACTTACTTCATTTTTCAATACAACTATCATTTCAATTTCCTCCTTAGGTTATAATCTTAAAAACAAAAAGGACTCTATGCTTCGTTGCATAGAGTCCTTTGGTAGAAATTTATTATTATCTATCCCTTAGATAAAATGGACTATCTATTATTAACTGCATAATCTAATATCTCTATTCTTTTCCATGCACAAATAACCAGCGCTAAAATAAAAATAGCCCCAGCTAAAAAAGAATGTATTAAATTGTGCTATGAATTGAGATATACGCTCCATCTTTATCCTCCTTATATGATAATAATATATTTTATATTTTTTATAAAATTAAACTTATTATATAGCTAGTATTTAAAATTGTCAACTCAATTAAAAATTTTATCTATTCTCATCAATATAATCTGATAATCTTGCAAACTCTTCAAGCGGCAATGTTTCTCCTCGAGTTGTTGCTCCTATCCCACTCTCATCTAATATCTCTTTTAACTTATCTTTAGCTATTCCTAGTTCACCATTAGCCATTAATGTATTTAATAAAGTTTTTCTTCTTTGTGAAAAAGCAGCTTTAATAATTTTTAATAACTGTTGTTGACTCTTTACTTCAACTGGTGGTTTTTCATGTAGTGTTAACTTAATAACTGCTGAATCTACATTTGGTCTAGGCATAAAACAATTATGAGGTACATTAGCCACTAACTCTGTCGTGCAATAATATTTCATAGCTACGGTAATTGCACCATACTGTTTACTTCCTGGTCCAGATGCCATACGATCTGCTACTTCCTTTTGCACCATAACAGTAATGCTCTCTATTGGTAAGTTATGTTCTAATAAAGCCATAATAATAGGTGTTGTAATATAGTATGGTAAATTAGCTACTACTTTTATTCTTTTACCTGGAGATTCTTCTTCTATTAATTTAGCCAAATCCACTTTCAGTACATCATTATGTACTAATTTAAAATTATCACATTCTCCAAATTGCTCTGTCAAAATAGGAATAAGTTGATTATCTATTTCTATAGAAATAACCTTCCCTGCATTTTCTATAAGTGCCTGTGTTACACTACCTATCCCTGGTCCGATTTCTAGTACACAATCCTCTTTTGTAATATTGGATGCTCTAATAATTTTATCTAATACGTGGGGATCTATTAAAAAGTTTTGCCCAAATTTCTTTTGAAAAACAAATGGATATTTATTAAGTACGGCTTTTGTTCCTTCAGCTGTTGCTATCTTCTGCATAAATTTTCACTCCTTCTGTGTGTTATCATACCATATTCCAAAAACATCTGTATAGCACTAAATACTTTGTTAGTATTGACTGCAAAAATAAAAGCTACGCCTCTATACAGCGTAGCTTTTATTTTTATTTATGTCCACGTTCTTTTTGAACATCTATACTTTGATCTTTTAAGACATATACTTTTTTATTTTGTCTACCAAACTGAGTAACTTGGTTAGGTGAATTAAAGTATAAATCTATATCATGCCCATTAATAGCTCCACCTACATCTCCTGCTATTGCAATACCATACCCATCTACATATAAGATTGTTCCCAACGGAATAACATTTCTGTCTACTGCAACCATTCCTACAAAGGTAGGCATACCACTAGCAGTCTTATTATACCAAGGATCTCCTGGTTGATGTGTATACGCCGTTGCATTCATAGTTAATTCTCTAGCATATTGATAGGTTTTACCTGTTTTTTGATCTACAACTATATTTTTACTACCTCTTTTAATGAGTTGACTTTGAGATTCTATAATAACTACTTCTTCTTTGACGGTTTCACTCACAATTTCTCCGCCAAATTGCACGATTTCTACTGTTTTTTCTTTCAGCCCATTTTTCCCTTCTATTGTTACTTGTTCTTCTCCAGGTTCTAAGTTTGGAGTTTCTTTTACAATAGTTTCAAAGGGAATTTCTTCTTCTATTACTTCCGTGACGATTTGTTTAGTCTTAACTTTTATTTCTAATGCATCTGTAATGGGTGTTTCTAATGCAGGTTCAACCACACTACCCTCTGCTAGCTCTATTTGTCTCTCAGTCAGTAATTCTCCGACTGTATTTGATTCCGTTTCAAATGTGGTTACATTACCATTGATATTTAAGTCAACGATTGGCTTCCATCTATCAATAGTAATTTTCATACCATTTTCTATTTGTGTATCTAAACTAGGTGTTACTTCATCTTTTTCATTTAGTTCGATGCCTTGTGCTTGAATTAATTCTTCTACATAAACATCTAACGTTTCATATTGAGTCACTTTTCCATCATCTACAATAGCTATTGTTTTTGATAACGATTGGTATGCTGTTATTGATCCTGTTCCAAGCATAAATAACGACGCTACCAATAAAGCGATCCTACTTCGATTTTTCATGATTACCTCCTTGATTTGGGCATTTTTACTTTGATATGAAGTTTAGTATTATTTTTATTTATCAAAGCAATTTTTCCATTCCCTCTCATCTCGTCAATCGTGCTCATCGATGCTTTACTGGAAATAAATGTATTATATTTTTCGACTAATCTCATAATGAATTGTAATACAATTTACCTAACTTATCAAGCATTTTGTAATTACTTTTTTTTCCAACTAGCTTTTTTTGTTTTTTTCACCCTTTCAAATCCTTTATTTTTCAATAGTTTTAACTTAGACATATTTAATTTGCTACTTTTTCAGTTTAATAATTCTGTAATAATTAATTAATAATAATTATATTCCATTTCTCTTAAAATAGTACTACTTGTTTTTAAAAATTTTTCAAACTCTTTTTGAGTATTATCTTTTAATCATTTTTATATTCAGTTGTTTAATATTTAAAATTTATTTTTTATTTTAACAGTGTCTTTTGTTTAGTAATACTTTACTTTTATTTTAAAAAAATGCACTCAGCCTCTTTATGAGGCTAGGCGCATTTTTAGATATTTTTATGTGATTTTAAATAATTTTTTAGCATTTTCTTCTGTTACTCTTGCTACTTCTAGTGCTGATATGTTCTTTATTTCTGCTATTTTGTCGACAACATGTCCTAAATACGAAGAATCATTCCTTTTTCCTCTATGCGGAACAGGTGTTAAATATGGACAGTCTGTTTCTATTAAAATTCGTTCTAATGGAATAGCTTCTACTACTTCTACAGTTTTTCTTGCATTTTTAAATGTAACTGCTCCACCTATTCCTATATAAAATCCTTTTTTTACATACTCTCTAGCTAATTCTTTACTTCCTGAGAAGCAGTGAATTACTCCTGTTTTCACTCCACTTAACATAAGTGTATCAAAAGTTTCTTGGCAAGCTTCTCGACTATGAATAACTACTGGCAGGTCTAATTCCTTGGCAAGTTCTAGCTGCCTTTTAAACCATATGCGTTGTAGCTCCCTAGGTGAAAAATCATAATAATAGTCTAATCCAATTTCTCCAATTGCTACAACCTTTTGATTTTGAGCAAGTTTCTTTAATATTTGAATGTCTCCTTCCTTCATACTTTCAACTTCATGGGGATGAACACCTACTGTAGCATAAATATATTTATACTCATTGGCTAGTTGTACACTTGTATATGCAGACTCCATACTAGCTGCTGCATTGACTACATAACTAATTCCATCCAACGGAAGCTGTTGCAGTAAAACTGCTCTATCTTCCTCAAATCTTTCATCGTCATAATGTGCATGTGAATCAAAATACATTTCTTTCTCCTTTTCCTCATTTAAAAAGGCGCCTAAGCACCTTTTCTTCTAATCATATCTTAGCCCACTTCTTATATTCATTACATCTATTCTACCAAGATACTTTATCTTCTATTAATTTAGTTTTTCCTAATATTTTTTTACATCTTTACACTACTTTTTCATCTGCTAACTCTTGTTCAAAATAAGAGTATTCTAACTCCTCGTAGCACTCATTGATAATAAATTTCTCAAATTCTTTCCAACTACTAATAGATTGATATAATTCACTTTCCCTTTCATTATGAGGTCGTTTAAATACGATAGATTTACCTCCCACTTCAGCAAAAGCTTTAATATTATGCATCCCATCATCTAAAAGATAGTCACCTCTAATCATAAATTTAGCTGATGAAACAATAATATTACTCTCTGGAAAATAAGGCATATATTTTTTTATCCATTCATATTTAGCTTCAACACTTCTTGGGTGTGCTGCTGTTACAATATACATTTCAAATAAATTACTTTTATACAATCTCTCAAATGTTTCTATTGCATCTGGAACTGGTTTAAGATCATGAAATAATTGTGGTTCATGCATAACCGTTTTAATTTCCTCTCCAAATACAGTTGTTA
>JBOFPL010000064.1:0-14088 GCA_051659885.1 Cellulosilyticaceae bacterium | reverse complement strand
GTCTATAATAGTAATAATATAAAAATTATGTAGAATTAAGCCTAAGGGGGTACACCATGCCAGGTGAAATTTATGAGAAGCTAATTAATAGAATACGTTCGTACCACCCTTCCGATGATTTAAGTATGGTAGAGAGGGCCTATAACCTAGCTAATGAGGCACATAAAGGGCAATTCAGGAAGTCTGGAGAACCTTATATCATACACCCATTAGAAGCAGCGTATATCCTTGCAGATTTAGAACTTGATATTGAATCTATTACAGCAGGATTATTACATGATGTGGTAGAAGATACAGACTACACACTACAGGATATAGAGCGCATTTTTAATAAAGAAGTAGCTTTATTAGTAGATGGAGTAACAAAGCTCGGAAAAATACAGTATTCTTCTCAGAATAAAGAACTTAAAGAACTCAAAAAGGAAGAAATACAGGCTGAAAACTATAGAAAAATGTTTTTAGCTATGGCACAAGATATTAGAGTAGTTCTTATTAAGCTTGCAGATAGACTTCATAATATGCAGACACTTAAATTCCAGCCACCTCATAAGCAAAAAGAGATTGCAGAAGAAACACTTAATATTTTTGCACCTATTGCACATAGATTAGGGATTTGCAAAATTAAAGCAGAGTTAGAAGACCTTTCTTTAAGATATATGGAACCAGAAGTTTACTATGACTTAGCCCATAAGATTGCTAAAAAGCGTGTAGAGCGTATTCAGTATATTGAGGAAATTGTGGAGCACATCAAAGAAAAGGTAGATGAAGCAGGTATTCAGGCTGTAGTAGAAGGCAGACCTAAACATTTTTTCAGTATTTATAGAAAGTTAGTAAATCAAAACAAAACATTAGATCAAATTTATGATTTATTTGCTGTAAGAGCTATTGTAGAGAATGTTAAAGATTGTTATGGTGTCCTAGGAATCATTCATGAGATGTATACGCCTATCCCAGGACGATTTAAAGATTATATTGCAATGCCAAAACCAAACATGTACCAGTCATTACATACAACAGTAATGGGAAGTGAAGGGACACCGTTTGAAATGCAGATCCGTACAGAGGAGATGCACCGAACAGCAGAGTTTGGTATTGCAGCGCACTGGAAGTATAAAGAAGGTAAAGTAGAAGGAACGATGCAAGATAGATCAGAAGAGAAACTTGCGTGGCTTAGACAAATACTGGAATGGCAACGTGATATGAGTGATAATGCAGAATTCATGGATGTTTTAAAATTGGATTTTGATATTTATACTGATCAGGTCTATGTATTTACTCCAAAAGGAGAGTTACTGACTTTACCAAAAGGTTCCACACCTATTGACTTTGCTTATAATATTCATAGTGATGTAGGAAATAAAATGATAGGTGCTAAAGTCAATGGGAAAATTGTTACTTTTGACTACACTATAAAAAATGGTGATCGGATAGAAGTTCTTACTTCTCAGAATTCTAAGGGACCAAGTAGAGATTGGCTTAATATTGCTAAAAGTAGTCAAGCTAAGACTAAAATTAATCAATGGTTTAGAAAACAATTTAAGCAAGAGGATATCATAAAAGGAAAAGAACTTTTAGAAGCTTGTGCAAAGCAAAAAGGATATGTACTTGGTAATCTCATGGATTCAAAGTGTGTAGAAAATGTGTACAGAAGATATGGACTTAAAAGTTGGGATTCTGTATGTGCTTCTATAGGATACGGAAGTATTAAAGAAAAGCAAATTATTCAAAGATTAATAGATGAAAACTTAAAAAATAAAAAAGCGATTATAACACCAAATGAGATTTTACAAACACATCATAACCCGGAAAAAGAACACTATGAGACAAACAAAAAAAGCAAGAGTGGCATAGTGGTAAGAGGTGTAGGTGATGTAGCAGTAAGATTTTCTAGATGCTGTAGACCGTTGCCAGGTGATGATATCGTAGGATATATCACAAGGGGACGAGGGATTTCTATTCATCGTACGGACTGTGTAAATATTATTCATATGCCAGAAGATGAAAAAGAACGATTAATAGAAGCAGACTGGTTTAAAGAAGAAGAAACAAATAGAACCTATGTAACAGAAATACAAATTACTGGAACAGATAGAATGGGGATTATTGTTGACATTTCTAAAGTATTAACAGACATGAGAATTCCAGTTAAATCACTTAATGCAAGAACAACAAAAAACAGTGAAGCTATTTTTAATGTGAGAATAGAAATTAATCATACGGAGCAATTGGAAGAACTAATTAGAAAGTCTAGACAGATACCAGATGTCATAGAGGTGATTAGGGTATCTTCTTAACGATGAGGAGATAAAATGAGAGCAGTTGTACAAAGGGTAAGTCATGCATCTGTAACGATAGAAGGTGTACAGGTAGCAGATATAGAGTGTGGGCTTTTGGTACTAGTAGGAATTAAGGCTGATGATACAGAAAAAGATATGGAATATATAATCAGTAAAGTGTTGGGACTTCGAATCTTTGAAGATGAAGCAGATAAAATGAATTTATCTGTAAGAGACATCAAAGGGGAAGTATTAATTGTACCTAACTTTACTTTATATGGAAATGCGACTAAAGGGATGAGACCAAGCTTTGTAGCATCAGGAAGTCCAGCAGAAGCCCTGATAAAGTATAATAGATTAATTGAAAAGTTTGCCGAACAAGACGTACCATTTAAGACAGGACAGTTTCAAACAGATATGAAAGTTAATCTTTTAAATGATGGTCCAGTTACTATTTTATTAGATAGTAGTAAAATAATATAAAGTATCATCACATAATGAATAAGTATTGAATTATCAAAGAAGAGCTATAAAACTAGAGTATTGATTAGTTTTATAGCTCTTCTTTATAATTTTTTATGCCTTTAGTAAAGTGTTTCTGGGCTTTAAAAAGGTCTACCTAATATGTTCATGTGTATCTATTAGAATAAAGTGAGCAAACTAATTCGATAGAAGTAAAACGCATGAAAGGATTATTAAAATGTTAAAAGAGATTATTCATAATAAAAAGTACAAAACATATATAGCACTTGTTGTCATAACAGGAATTTTACTTTTTATTGGATTTAATGTGGTAGAGGAAGGACCTTATTTACTAAAAGTATTAGCCACAGCAATTATTCAATTTCTAGATATTATTTCACCTGTTTTTTGGGCCTTTATTTTAGCTTACTTATTCTATTATCCAATGATGTTTATTGAAAAACTTATTTATAAATTAAGAGGGAATAGAGCAATTAAGAAAAAGACAAAAGGAAGAGTCAGGCTGTTAAGTGTGACACTAACATTTGTAGGAGTAATTACACTGATCATAACAATTATTAATTTTATTGTGCCACCATTGATTACCAATGTGAATATTTTACTCAGTTCAATACCGGAATTTGAAGCTAATTTGAGTATATGGATTAATGAAATAAGAGAATATATGGCTACGCTAAATATTACAGCCCAAGCGGGAAGTGGCTTGGTTAATGAGATGATTAATGTCTTAGAGACAATAGGAGAAGGAATCATTGGTTTAGCCACACAGTTAGTAGGAAGTATAAGTTCTTTTGTAATCGATTTTATTGTTACGGTTATTTTAACATTTTATTTCCTAAAAGATAAAGAGAAGCTATTTGGAGCAATAGATAAATTTGGAACGATTATCATGTCAGATAGAGTGAGATTTGGGATTAAGAGATTTGTTAAAGACCTAGATGATATCGTTGGAAAGTTTATGATCGGAACAATATTTGCTTCATTTGTAGTAGGGGTTATTTCAACGGTACTGATGCTGATTATAGGGCATCCATTTGCTATACTAATAGGGGTAGCAGCAGGATTAACCAATATCATTCCTTATGTAGGCCCAATATTAGGGGCAGGATTAGCATTTGTATTAGGAATCTTTGAAAGTATGAAATTAGGAATACTAGGAGCAGTAGTATTATTATTATATCAACAGGTAGATGGGAATGTGATTCAACCTAAGATAGTAGGTGATAAAGTTGGATTGGCACCTGTATGGATACTCATTGCAGTATTAATTGGAGGTAGCTATTTTGGAGGAGTAGGAATGATTTTAGCTGTACCAACAGCTGCGTTAATTGCTGTGTATGTAGATAGACGCTATAAAAAAGTAAAGGATAGAAAATCAATAAACAAATAAATAACTGAATTATAAAAGTGTTGTCTGTAAGTGACTCATAGCGCTTGGTGAAGATAGAACATAGAAATCTTTAGAACCAAGCTAATATGAGCAAGAGACAACACTTTTCTTATAAAGAAAAAGATGCAAAGTATGCATGGATAAAAGACAATACTAGCATAATGTAAAAGATAGTGATAAAATTGTAAAGAACAACTTGAAAAATAAGTGGATTAAAATAAATAGATATAGAGGTGTAAGATGAAAATAGATAGACTCACAGTCGGTATGTTACAAGAACATACGTATTTCATTATAGACGAAGTAAGTAAAAAAGCTTTTATTGTAGATCCAGGGGCAGAAGCTCAGCGTATTTTGGATAAAATAGCTAATGATGGATTAGCTGTACAAGCTATCATTTTAACACATGGACATTTTGATCATATCGGAGCAGCGGTAGAAATCAGAGAAGCTTTAGGATGCCCAATTGTTATCCATGAATGTGGCAAAGCTTATATTGGTAATGCAGACTATAATCTATCCAGTGTATTTGGAAGAGAAGATGTAACTTTTGAAGCAGATCAATATGTAAATAAAGGTGATAAACTTAGCTTAGAAGGAACAGATATTGCTTTAGAGGTAGTATTTGCACCAGGGCATACATTAGATGGAGTTGCTTACTATAGTGAAGCGGATGGAGTTGCTTTTGTAGGGGATATTATCTTTAGTGGCTCTGTGGGTAGGACAGATAATCCTGGTGGAGATATGGGAACTTTATTAAAGTCTATTAGAGAAAATATCTTTACTTTACCAGGAGAAACAGTGCTTTATCCAGGACATGGCGGTCCAACAACAGTAAAACAAGAGAAAAATACTAACCCGTTTTTTAATATTTATGACTAGATAGATGGAAGTGACGAAATGATAAAACTACAATGCATGGGACATTGCGCAGAATACGAGCTAACAAATATCGTTAATTTATTTATTCCGTATGTAGATGAAACATATCGAGTAGAAAGCACCTATGAAAATGGGGTAGCAAAAGCTAAACTCTTTAAAGAAGAGCAGCTACTTATTCAGAAGGAACACGGTGTAGAACAATTAGCAGAAGAGAAAGCGCAAAAAAAAGAACTCAAGAAAAGATTAAAAGCGGCTCTATATGAGGCATTAATTGAATTGACAGGAAGAGAAATGCCTTGGGGGGTACTTACAGGGATTAGACCTACTAAGATTGTGCATGAATATAGACACCAGGGTTTAACTGAAGAGTCTATTAGAGAAGAGTTAAAGACAAGCTATCATATCTCAGAAGCTAAAGTGGACTTGATGGTAGAGGTAGCAACTAAAGAAGAGGCGATCTTAGAAAAAAATAAAGACAATGAAATTAACCTTTATATAGGTATTCCATTTTGTCCAACACGATGTGTATATTGTTCCTTTACTGCTTACTCATTAGAGCGTAAAGGCAATCAAGTAGATGCATATCTAGAGGCTTTGTGTAAAGAGATTAGTTTTGTAGCTGAGGCAAAGCGTGGTATACCAATTAGAAGTCTTTATATAGGTGGTGGTACGCCTACAAGTATCAATGAAGAGCAGCTAGAAAGATTACTAGAGCATATTAAAAATAGTTTTGACTTAAGTCAAATCGAAGAATATACAGTAGAAGCGGGTAGACCAGATACAATAACATCTGAAAAATTAGAGATTATGAAACGTATGGATGTAGGAAGAATCTCTATTAATCCGCAAACTATGAACCAAAAGACTTTAGATGCTATCGGTAGAAAGCATTCTGTAGAGGAAATTAAAGAGATTTTTAAGATTGCTAGAGAACTAGGACATGACAACATCAATATGGACATTATTTTGGGGTTACCTGGAGAGGAAGTAGAAGATGTAGCTTACACCTTAGCTGAACTAGAAAAATTAAATCCAGACAATATTACAGTGCATACAATGGCGATTAAGAGAGCTTCTAAGCTAAGAGAGAAAAAAGAAGAATATGATTTAGCAGGTGCTAAAAAGATAGAAGATATGCTAGCATTATGTGAGCAGTCTATGAAAAAGATAGGACTAGAGCCTTATTATATGTATAGACAAAAAAATATGTTAGGAAACTTTGAGAATGTAGGCTATGCAAAACCTGGTAAAGAGTGTGTCTACAACATAGAAATTATGGAAGAAAAAGAAAGCATCATTGCGATGGGCGCAGGTGCGATTACAAAGATGGTTTATCAAAGTGGTGAACGTATTGATAGAGTACCAAATGTAAAGAGTTTAGAAGATTATATTATGCGTATTGATGAGATGATTGAACGTAAAAAAGAAGGATTTGAAAAATATAAGTAAAACAACTTATTAGGTCTTGACAAATTGACAAATCATAGATAGAATACAGAATTATAATACTTTAAATCGATGATGAGAAAGAGTACAATCTTACCCCGCAGAGAGAGAGCCTTGGCTGAAAGCTTTCACTTAGATTGGAAGACATCTCGGAGAGTATACTTGAACAATGTAGTAGGGTATACCCCATGGCTCGGGTTATAGGCTATAAAGGTGCAAAGTTATGTGAGGGCGTAACTTTGAATCAGGGTGGCAACGCGAAAGTATCGTCCCTGACATGATGTCAGGGGCTTTTTTATTACCCAAAAACAGATGAGAAGGCTTATAAATAAGTTAAAGAAGGAAGTGAAACAGATGCAAATTCGCGCATTAAAAGGTACAAAAGATATCTTTGGCGAAGAGATGAGAAAATGGCTCGAGATGGAAGGTATCATTAGAAATCTTTGTGATGATTTTGGTTTTGGTCAAATCAGAACACCTATCTTTGAGTTCACGAATCTTTTCCAAAGAGGTGTAGGAGAAACAACAGATGTTGTTCAAAAAGAAATGTACTCTTTTGTAGATAAAGGAGAAAATAACATTACTTTAAAGCCTGAAAGTACAGCAGCAGTAGTAAGATCTTATCTAGAGCACAACATGGCAGCAGAAGCGCAGCCAACGAAGCTTTACTACATTTCTCCAACATTCAGATATGAAAGACCACAAGCTGGTAGACAAAGACAGTTCCATCAGTTTGGTGTAGAGATGCTAGGAAGTGATTCACCAACAGCAGATGCAGAGATTATCGGAATTGGCTATGAATTACTGAACCGCTTAGGCATCAAGCATGTAGAACTTCACATCAACTCTCTAGGAGGGCCAGAGTGCCGCAAAGCTTATAATGAAAAACTTAAAGAGTTTTTACGTTCTAAACAAGAACACCTTTGCCCACTTTGTGTAGAGCGTATGGAGAAGAATCCTTTACGTGTATTAGATTGTAAAAATGAAAATTGCCAAGCAATGTTTAAAGATGCACCAACAACACTTAGTGCTTTAGGTGAAGAGTGCCAAGCAAACTTTAATCAGTTGCAAATATTATTAACAGCTATGGAGATTCCATTTGTAGTAGATGCAAACATCGTACGTGGACTAGACTATTATACTAAAACAGTATTTGAGTTTATTTCTAATGACATCGGTTCTCAAGGGACTGTATGTGGTGGTGGAAGATACAATAAACTTGTAGAAGAAATCGGAGGGAAATACACACCGGCAGTAGGATTTGGTGCTGGTATGGAAAGATTACTTCTTACGCGTGAAGCAGAGGGAGCGGGTGAATTACCTGCAGCAACGCGTGATATCTTCTTAGGTTATAGAGGCGATGCTGCAATGATAGAAGCTTATAAACTTGTACATCAATTACGCAAAGAGGGTATTTCAGCAGAGAGTGACCACTTACAAAGAAGTGTAAAAGCTCAAATGAAATATGCGAATAAGATTGGGGCAAGATTCTCAGCGATTATCGGAGAGAGCGAATTAGAAAACAAATCGTTCACTTTAAAAAACATGGAAAATGGTGAGCAACAAGAAATAGCTTTTGATCAATTAGTAGAGATTATGAAAGCTAATATTTAATCAATTTATTTTAAGACTATTGGAGGGAAGACTATGTCAGAATCAATGCAAGGTTTAAAAAGAACGCATTATTGTACAGACCTAAGCAGTGCTAACGTTGGTGAAACAGTAACTGTGATGGGATGGGTACAAAGAAGAAGAAATTTAGGACAATTATTATTCATCACACTAAGAGATAGAACAGGACTTCTTCAATTAGCATTTGGTGAAGAAACAGATAAAGAAGTATTTGAAAAAGCAGAAACACTTAGAAGTGAATATGTTATTGCAGCAGTAGGGACAGTACGTTCACGTGGTGAAGATGCTAATAAAACAATGAAAACTGGAGATATCGAAATCGAAGTAACAGAACTTCGTATCTTAGGAGAAGCAGAAACAACTCCATTCGAAATCGTAGAAAACAGTGATGTTAGAGAAGAATTAAGATTAAAATACAGATATCTTGACCTGAGAAGACCAGATATGCAGAATAACCTTATCCTTCGTAGTAAGGTAGCGGGTAGTGTACGTAGATTCTTAGAAGAAAACAACTTCTTAGAAATTGAAACACCAATGCTTACAAAATCTACACCAGAGGGAGCGCGTGACTACTTAGTACCATCTCGTGTACATCCAGGTAACTTCTATGCACTACCTCAATCACCACAGATCTTCAAACAATTATTAATGGTATCAGGTTACGATAGATATTTCCAAATCGTAAAATGTTTCCGTGATGAAGACCTTAGAGCAGATAGACAACCAGAGTTTACACAAATCGACTTAGAAATGAGTTTCGTAGATGTAGATGATGTAATCGGTATGAACGAAAGACTTATCCAAAAAGTATTTAAAGAAACAATGAATGTAGATGTAACACTTCCAATTCCAAGATTAACTTACCAAGAGGCGATGGATCGTTATGGTTCAGATAAACCAGATGTAAGATTTGGAGTAGAATTAACAGATATCTCTGATGTTGTAGCAGGATGTGGATTTGCAGTATTTGAAAACGCACTTGCAAATGGTGGACATATCCGTGCAATTAATGCAAAAGGTATGGGAGATATCGGACGTAAACAAATCGATAGCCTTGTAAAAGTAGGACAAGAATTTGGAGCAAAAGGTGTAGCTTGGCTTCAAGTTAGACCAGATGGAGAAGAAAAATCTTCATTCACTAAATTCTTAAGTGAAGAAACAACAGCAGCTATTAAAGAAAGAATGGGTGTAACTAATGATGACCTGATCTTAGTAGTAGCAGATAAACCATCAGTAGTATATGCAGCACTTGGTGCACTTCGTCTAGAGGTAGCTAAACGTCAAGAGCTTACACGTAAAGATGACTTTAACTTTGTATGGGTAACAGACTTCCCACTTCTTGAGCTTGATGAAGAAGCAGGTAGATACGTAGCAATGCACCACCCATTCACAATGCCAAAAGAAGAAGATCTTCACCTTATGGATACAGATCCAGGTAAAGTACGTGCAAAAGCGTATGACTTATGCCTTAACGGATGTGAACTTGGTGGAGGAAGTATCCGTATCTACCAAAAAGATATTCAAGAAAAGATGTTCAAATTACTTGGATTTGACCAAGAAACAGCTTATGAGCGTTTTGGATTCTTACTCAATGCGTTTAAATATGGTACACCACCACATGGAGGGCTTGCATTCGGTCTTGACCGTATGATTATGCTTATGACTGGATCTGATAGCATCAGAGACGTTATTGCCTTCCCTAAAGTAAAAGATGCAAGTTGTCTGATGACAGAGGCACCAGGTGTTGTAGATACTAAACAACTAGAAGAATTAGCATTAGATATCATTACAACCGAAGAAGTAACAGAAGAATAATAAATAAGGAACTAAAAGCGGAAAGAGGGCTGCTTTTAGTTCCTTTTTATTTTACAAACATTAATCAATAATATTGGAAAAATACAAAGAAATGTGTTAGATTAATAGAGATAGCATGAAAGGAGGACCTAGGTAATGAATCAGAGATTAGAAGAGCTAGAAAGAATGTTAGATGATTCCTCTTACTTGGCCTGGATGAAAGATAAAAAGGGCTGTTTGATGTACGTTAATCAAACTTATGCAGAAGTTGTCGGGAAAAATAAAGAAGACATAATAGGAAGAAAAGAAGAAGAGATATGGAAATCAGCTTGGGGCGAGAAAAAAATCTATCTTCTAGATAAGGGAATAGTTATTGAAAGAAATGAAAGTGATTTAACTGAAGACAACGAAACGATAGGGACGAAGGGGATCGGAAAAATGAAAAACTTAGAACCTTCGCACGGAATAGAGGAGAAATTAGAAGTATTAGTAGAGGCAACTCAACAACTGATGTGTGTAATAGATGAAGAGGAGCATATTAAATTAGTCGGAAATGTGTATAAAAGCCTCTTTGGATGGAATGAAAAAGAAATGCAAGAAAGAGTAAGAAAAGAAATAGGAAGATACATAACAAAAAGCAAAGAATACTTTAGTCCAAGAGATATTAAAGAGCCTTTGACGATTAATAAAAGGTTTCCTTGTAAATATGGCGGATATAAATATATGTCATGGTCTTTGACTTATGTGCCACAGAAAAATATTACGTTACTCATAGGACACGATATAACACAAAGTAAGAGAGAAGAAGAAACATATTTAGAATTACAAGTAGAAATGGAATTAGAATATATAAAAGGTGAATTACTAGCATGTACATCGAATGAATTTAAAACACCAGTCAATACAATTCTATATGCAGTAGAACTGCTTCAGGGTAAGTTTAATTATAAGATAGAGCAGGAACTGCAAGGAGTAGATTTTGATAAATATATGGAACTTATCAAACAAAATGCATATAGGCTTATAAAGCTAATCAATAACTTAGTGGATAGCAATAGTATTGAAGCAGGGCAGTATGAACTAAAGCTAGGTAATCATAATATTGTTAAAATTGTTAGAGAAATTTTAGAATCTGTACAAGAATATGTGCAAACAAAAGGAATAGAGTTAAATTTTAAAACGGCAGTAGAGGAAATAATATTAACTTGTGATCCAGAAAAAATAGAAAGAATTATGTTAAACTTAGTTTCTAATGCAATTAAGTATTCTAAAGAGAATGGGAAAATACAAGTTGAATTAAACTATAATAAAGAATATGTTTATATTTGTGTGGTAGACAACGGGCAAGGGATACCCAAAGAAAAATTAGATATTATATTTGAAAGGTTTTCACAAGTGGAAGATGGGTTTACAAGGAAAACAGAAGGAAGTGGAATAGGGCTTTCGATTGTTAAATCTTTGGTAGAAATGCATGAAGGCTATATTAGTGTGAATAGTAGATTGGACAAAGGAACAGAGTTTAGGGTACAGATGCCTATAAGAGTATCAGAAGAACGTGTAAGAACAGAAGACCCTAAGCATTATAAAAACAATAAAAAAGAAATTTGGAATATAGAATTCGCAGATATTTATGGATAGAGGGAAATAAATGCAATATACAGGCAATCATTTAGAGCAATTAATAGAGATGCTACCTGATGAAAAAAAAGAATCTTACTGTATAAGATCTTCTACAAAACAGATAATAGATGATTTTATACGCTATTCAACAGATTTTATTTGTCTGGTAGATGATGCGGGAATAGTAAAAAGAGTTAATGAAGTATGGGCAAATAAGTTGGGGTATGAAGCAGAAAAAATGGAAGGTGAAGACATTTTTTCGTTTATATACTCTGAAGATGCAAAGGAAATGAAGGAAGATTTACTTAAGCCTATCCCCGAAAGAAAAGAAGTTCTGCAATCAGCTAATAGATATCGTATTAAAGATGGAACCTATAGATGGATTGATTGGAAAAGAGGAATAGTGAGCATTGGTGGGGAAAGATTGCGACTAGGGATTGGTAGAGATATTACGACTCACAAAGAAAATGAGTCTAAGCGGGTAGAACTACAGAAAAACCTAGAAAGAGAAAAATGTAAAAATCTATTTTTCTCTACAGTATCACATGAATTCAAAACACCTCTTAATATTATTTTATCTATCACTCAATTATTAGAACAAAGTATTGAACAGCAAGCTTTAGAAGCGGGTATTAAAGAAGCTGAAAGATATATTAACTTAATTAGCAGAAATGCCTATAAGACTTTAAAAGTAGCAAATAATTTAATTGATTTGATTAAACTAGATGCACGTTTGCAGAAGATAAATTATAGATATTATAACATCATTGAAGTAGTAGAAGAAATTACAATGGCAGTAGCAGATTATACAGCAAACAAAGAAATAAATATATTATTTGATACAGAGGTTGAGGAGCTAGTTGTCTGGTGTGATGATAGCGCCATAGAAAGAATTATGCTTAATTTACTATCTAATGCTATTAAGTACTCACCTAAAGGTGCAGAAATTAGTATTAACTTAAAAGTAAAAAAGGATTATATAGGAATAGCTATAAAAGATGAAGGTCCAGGAATTGTCTCAGATCTATCAAATGGTATCGATATGGGGCAAATTATATGGGGAAATAATCAAGGTGGATTAGGCTTAAAGATTGTAGATCAATTAGTGAAATGCCATGAGGGAAACTTATTTGTTAAGTGTGAAAAGGGAACAGAGATTATTTTTACACTACCTATTGAAAAAGGAAGAGAGCATGGAGAATATACTCACCGAGAGAGTAGTTCTGCTATATATAAAGAAAAATGTAATATAGAGCTCTGTGATATCTAAAAACACCCCCAACAGCATAATAGTTGGGGGTGTTTATTGCGATTATTTTTTAGTTACAGAACAAATTTTACAAACTTTTTTCTTATCTTTATCCCAAAGAAGTTTTACACGAGGTCTACCACAAATTGGACAAGTACCTCTCCAGTTTTTTTCTTTTTTAGCCCAAGGGCCCCTTTTGTTTTTTGCCATAATTACATCCCCCTAAGTAAAATTAAAATCTATACTTTAAATATATTAGGAAGAGGACAAGATTATGACTTATTTTTTATTTTCATTTTTACCAGATATCATACGTGCTAAGTTAAGAATAACGAGTGAGAGCTTGGCATTCTTAGGATATGCAAGATAGGTACCTTCCCACGTAGGAGAAAATTTTTCTTTGAAATAGCGTAAGCCTTTGAAACTATAGAGTCTATTTCCGTAGTTATAAAAATGCTTAACAATTTTTTCACGCTTAGAAGAAAATTGATTCAGTCCTACATTAGAAAGAGGTGCTTTACCTAAGACAAAGTGGGTATAGCCTTCTTCTTTTGCCCAATCGATAATACCTATAAAAGTGGCTTCCATAGTACCGTTAGGGGAGTCAGGAACTAACCTCATTAAATCTATGGAAAAAATATGCTCTTGATACATCGGCATGATGGTTGCAAAGCTTAGAATTTGGCCATCTTTTTTTACAAGTGCAAGAGGGGAACGATTAATATAGTCTGCATTAAAAGAACCCAATGAGAATACTTTCTCATGTCGATCACCTAGCCAGCTATCAGAAATTTCTTTTAAGCTAACAAGAAACTCTGGACTAAAAGGCGGTTTAATAATTTCAAATTCAAATTCATTACGTAAAATTTTATTACGAATAGTACGTAATGAAGCTGACTTCTTACCAGCAAAGCTAAAGTCATTAAAAGACATAGTGGCTTCTTCACCGAGTTTAAGGAAATTAAACCCATTCTCATGATAAAGAGGAAGGTGCTTTTCACTTACCTCATAAAAAATAGGAGTCATATCAAATTTATCAGCATAAATTCTAAATTCGTTAATAGCCTCTTTGAAAAGGTTTGGATCACCAATAGGGTCACCAAGAACCATCAAATTATCTTTATAAGGTCTAAATGCGATAAGGACTTGGTTGTCCATTGTATAAAAGAAGCTTTTATCTTTTAGAAAGAGAAGGTGAGTCATAGAATTACCTTCATATTTTTCTAGAAAATGAGTGAGATCTTCAAGATCTTTATCAGAAGGGATAGAAAAATTTACTTTTCGTACACCTACTAAGTTGAGGAGTAATGCACTAG
>JBOFPL010000063.1:0-76146 GCA_051659885.1 Cellulosilyticaceae bacterium | reverse complement strand
TACTTTCTATGGTAAGCAATGCACAGCCTAAGATTGCTAACTATCACTTTACTACACTCGCACCTAATTTAGGAGTTATTACTAATCATTACGGGAAACAATATGTAATGGCAGATATTCCGGGATTAATTGAAGGTGCAGCAGAAGGGGTTGGGTTAGGTCATGATTTCTTACGACATGTAGAAAGAACAAAAGTTATTGTACATGTTGTAGATGTATCAGGATCAGAAGGTAGAGATCCAGTAGAGGATATTTATACAATTAAAAGGGAAATTAATTCCTATAATCCAGAAATTCTAAAAACAAAACCTCAAATTATTGCAGCGAACAAGATTGATATTGATGAGGCAACAGAAAATATTGAACGATTGAAAGCTGAATTTGAGCCAAAAGGTATTAAGGTTATACCTATCTCAGCTGCAGCTAATCAACATCTTCAGGAATTATTAAAAGATATCTCTGATTTACTTCAAACAGTGCCAGATGAAATGATTATTTTTGAGCCAGACTTTGAAGAGATGATTGTAGATAGCAATGCGCCATTTACAGTTACAGAAGAAGAACCAGGATACTTTATTGTTGAGGGTGTAGGTGTAGAAAAAATGATGGGATACACTGCACTAGAGACTGAAAAAGGATTTGCATTCTTCCAAAGATATCTTAGAGAGAAAGGTATCCTAAAGGTACTTGAAGAAAAAGGTATTAGTGAAGGTGATACAGTAAGAATTTACGATTTAGAGTTTGAATACTTTAAATAGAGAGGATATATAAATGAATACGATTACAAGCAAACAAAGAGCTTATTTAAAATCAGTTGCACAGACAATGGATCCTATTTTTCAAGTAGGTAAAAATGGATTGACACCAGAACTAACAGAGGCTGTAGCTGAGGCGTTAGAGGTTAGAGAAATGGTTAAGATTAGTGTGCTTAATAACTGTTTAGAAGATCCTAAATATATATGTGAAGTACTTAGTGAGCGTACAAAATCTATTCCAGTTCAAGTAATTGGTAAAAAAATAGTACTTTATAAGCCAGCTAAGAAAAACCCTAAAATAATATTACCTGCTAAATAATTAATTTTAAGATATTATACTTGAAGTATAGAAGTATAATATCTTAAAATTTTATTCTTGCGTGTCTAAATTATTTATATTTTTATGTAAAAGAATGAAATCAATTAAGGAGAGATTTAAATGGTAGTACAAATGAAAAAAATAAGGAAATTAGCTATTATGGGTGGGACATTCGATCCTATACATATAGGACATTTAGTAACAGCAGAAGCAGTAAGAAATGAATTTGATATAGATGAAGTACTATTTGTACCAACAGGAAATCCTCCACATAAATCCAATATTGATGTGACCCCAACGGAACATAGATACTTGATGACTGTATTAGCAACAACAGCTAACACTCAATTTAATGTATCTAGGATAGAAATTGATAGAGAAGGAGTGACTTATACTATTGATACTCTGAAGGAATTAAAGAGTATTTATGGAGAGGAAGTCAAACTTTATTTCATTACAGGAGCAGATGCAATTCAGCAAATTTTAACATGGAAAGCATCTGAACAACTTTTACAGATTTGTACATTTGTAGCAGTAACTAGGCCAGGGTATCATAAACAGGAGTTATTAGATAAAGTACAATGTTTAAGGCAACAGTTTGAATCAAGTATTAAGTTTTTAGAAGTGCCAGCATTAGCTATTTCATCATCAGATATTAGGAAAAGAGTAGAACAAGGAAGACCTATAAAATATTTAGTGACAGAAGAAGTAGAAAAGTATATAGATAAGCATAAATTATATGTCCATCAAATATCCTTTAATAAGGAACTTGTCATGGAGATGAATAACTATGTATTACAAAGGGTATCTACTGCAAGATATGCCCATATCAAGGGCGTAGTACAAATGGCGTTAGAATTAGCAAAAATACATGATGTAGACACTGATAAAATCTTTGTAGCCGCATTATTCCATGATGTAGCAAAAGAGCTTTCTGAGGAAAAAATGTTAGAAGCTTGTATCATGTATAAGATAGAATTAGATGAGTTTGAGAAGACACATATTAATTTAGGACATGGTAAAGTGGGTGCAGGAATTTTAAAAGCAGACTGGGGAATACAGGATGAGATAATACTTGATAGTATTAGATATCATACAATGGGTAGAGAACATATGACAAAAATAGATAAAATTATTTATTTAGCAGATATGATAGAATATGGTAGAAAACCATATGCGGGGTTAGAAGAACTGAGAAGAATTGCACTATATGATTTAGATAAAGCTATGTATAAGGCGCTTAAATCTTCTAAAGATTATGTGGAATCGCAAGGTGGAGAAGTACATCCTAAAACACAAGGATTAATTGAAGAATACGAAAATATTATAAAATAGTAAGCATGTGGGAGGAACTTATGAGTGATACATTATTACAGATACTAATACTAGTAGTGGGTTTTTTTGTGCTCATCAAAGGAGCAGATTACTTTATAGATGGAGCAGCATCTATTGCTAAAAATTTACGTATACCAGATATTCTAGTAGGATTAACAATTGTAGCTTTTGGAACAAGTGCGCCAGAAGCTGCAGTAAGTATTAAAGCTATGTTAAGTCAAAATAGTGATATGGTATTAGGAAATGTGGTGGGAAGTAATATTTTAAATATCCTTTTAATTATAGGAATATCCGCATGGATATTTCCACTTAAAGTTAAAAATAATACAATTCAAAAAGAGATACCATTTACCTTTTTAGTAAGTTTGTTACTATTTGTACTTTTGAATGATAGTGTTCTAGGAAATGGAACTATGGATATGATTAGTAGAGCAGATGGTATGGTAATTTTAATCTTTTTCTTAGTGTTTTTCTACTACCTTATAACATTAGCTAAAAATGGAGAAGCGGAAGAGGTTGAAGCTAAATATACATTAAAACAAGCAATATTGTATACAGTATTGGGATTAGGATGTATTGTGATTGGTGGGAACTTTGTAGTAGAAGCAGCAAGTACAATTGCGACAAATTTAGGAGTGGGACAAAAGTTTATTTCATTAACAATTGTGGCTTTTGGAACTTCCCTGCCAGAACTTGTAACCTCTGTAACTGCAGCTAAAAAACAAGCTCAAGATATTGCGATTGGGAATATTATAGGAAGTAACATATTTAATATATGTTTTGTAGTAGGGCTTCCTTCAGCATTATTAGGTAATATTATACCAGCTGAATCTGTAATGGTAGATTTAATAGTTATGCTTATTGCAACTTTCATGTTATTTATCTTTAGTAAATCAGATAGAGAAGTTTCTAAAAAAGAAGGGTGTATTTTCTTAATTATGTGTGTAGTTTACTACGTGTATTTAATTAGTTCTCAATTAAATACAGTTTTAATATAAGAAAGGAGTTTTGTTAGATTGAATAATTATTCTATGGAGCTAGCTAAAAAGATATATAAGATTTTGGATAAAAAGAAAGTAGAAAGTATAGAGGCGTTAGATGTGCATGAATTGACTACTTTGACAGATATATTTATTATTGCTATTGCTAATAATACAAGAATGACAAAAGCTTTAGCAGATGAAGTAGAATTCTTATTAGATCAAGAAGACATTCATGTTAATCGTAAAGAAGGCTATCAGACAGCTTCTTGGATATTGATGGATTATCAAAATGTTATTGTTCATATTTTACACAAAGAAGATGCAGAATTTTATTCACTAGATCGTTTGTGGCAAGATAGCAAAACAATTATATTTTAGACAATAAAGTAGGGAGATTCAACAGAATCTCCCTACTTTATTGTCTTACTAAATTTTAATTTACGATGTTTAAATCTATTACGTTTTCTATATTGGACAAAAATAAGTAGTAAAAATAGAAAAGCTATAAAAAGAGGAATAGTCCAAAAGAGAGAGTAAAATGTAGCAAGTGATTGAGATTGTGAAGGATAACTAGCTTTATATGGAGCAGGTGTAAAATCTATAGAGGAAATGAGCAAGTTGGATTCAGCAAGAGTTTTACCAGAATCAATATACTTGATACTACCAATAACTTCATCTTCCTTAACACCTATTTCTAAATACTCAGGTAGTTTAACATCTGTAGAGAGTTCTCGACGTTTTAAGTCATTAGGAACAATGATATTTTTTGTTTCAGGAACACTTATTTTTGCTGTTCCTACCTCATGAAGCTTACCACTTTGAATAGAATAAATAGGCAATCTAGCTAAAGTATCATTAGGGGTATGCAGTTCCATTGCTTTATAGGAATTAAAGCCATAATCTAATAAAGTTGAAGTATCCTGATAAATAGTACTTTTTTCCCCTTTGAGCATAACTACAATCAAATCGATATTATTTCGACGGGCAACAGTTACTAAAGTATGACGTGCTATATCTGTATAACCTGTTTTTCCTCCAATAACATCCTCTCTAAATAGTTTACTATTTCTTTTTTTATTCATAAATGGATGGTCTTGAGAAAGCGGTCGAGATTCAGTAGATTTATTAGTGGGAGGAATAATATAAGTTGGTGTAGACATAATTTCTAAAAAATAATCATTGTTATAGATTTGACGTGTAATAAGAGCCATGTCATAAGCTGTAGTATAATGATTTTCATGAGGTAATCCATGAGGGTTCATAAATTGGGTATTCTTTGCCCCTAAATCTTTAGCGCGACTAGTCATTAGACTTGCAAAGTTGTCAATAGAACCGGATACTTTTTCAGCTAAACCATTAGCTACCTCATTAGCTGACATAAGCAATAGTGCATGGAGAGCTTGGTCAACGGTAATTTGCTCACCTACGTCTAAACCGATGTGAGTACTACCTCTTTCAATACTGAAAATGGCATCTTTAGAAAAAGAAATGATATCTGTAGGTTTTAAGTTTTCAATAGCTAATAAAGCAGTCATTAGCTTAGTGATGCTTGCAGGATATTGTTTTTTATTTGCATTTTTTTCGTATAAAATAGTACCCGTTTTAGCATCCATAAGGATAACTGATTCAGCTTGAATTTGAGGTTGTGAAGGTGAGGCTAGTAAATTTAATGGAAATATTGTTAAGATAACTAAACATAATGTCATAGTAAAAATGACGGTTTTTTTTATAGTAGACCCTTTTTTCATAATAAATAGTATACTCCTTTCGAATAGTAATAGTATATCAGAACCTATTAAAAATAGTAAAGCTAAACGTGTCTAAAGTATGAAAAATATGTTAAAACTTTGTACGAGAGGTGATTATATGATAAAATTATTAAGTAAGTATAAGTTAGTAAGTATCACTTTAGGCATAGTCATTATGAGCTGTTTAATTACTTATAATAAATTTGATAAAGAGAGTACAGCACAAATAGTTAATGAATTATCATGGGATACTTACGTAGAAACAGGATTGCCAAAAAATTTAGAAACTACACCTAGTTTAGAAAATATAAGTGAAAAGTTTCCAGTATATATATGTGGAGCTGTTGAACAACCGGGTGTTTATTATGTAGAAAAAGGATCTATTTTAAATGAATTGGTGGCTTTAGCAGGAGGACTTGATGCAGAAGCTGATCCAATTTATATTAATTTAGCAAAGGAATTAAAAGCAAATGAAAAAATATATGTTACTAAAGTAGGAGAAAAAATTGACAAAACCACTAATTCGTATGAAAATGGAGAGTATGAAAATGAGTTGATTAACCTCAATGAAGCTAGCTTAACGTTATTAGATAGTTTGCCTGGAATAGGAGAGAGTAGGGCTAGGCAGATTATAGATTACCGTGAAGCTAATGGGCCATTTTCAAAAATAGAAGATATAAAGAAGGTACCTGGGATAGGAGATAAAATATTTGACTCACTCAAGGACTTCATAAGAATAGAGTAGGAGGATAGTGATGAATAGTAGAGTATTAGTAGTAGATGACGAAAAATTAATTGTAAAAGGAATTAAGTTTAGTTTAGAACAAGAAGGTTGGGAAGTAGATGCTGCCTATGATGGAGAAGAAGCTTTGAATTTAGTTAAAGTAGGTAATTATAATGTAATGATATTAGATGTGATGTTACCAAAATATAATGGCCTTGAAGTGTGTCAGCTAGTGAGGGAATTTTCAAGTATTCCTATTATTATGCTAACGGCTAAGGGAGAAGATATGGATAAAATTATGGGTCTAGAATATGGGGCAGATGATTATGTAACAAAGCCGTTTAATATTTTAGAGCTTAAAGCAAGAATTAAAGCGATTTTAAGAAGATCTGCGCATCAAGAGAAAGAACAAAGTAAGAAAAGTATAGAGGTGGGAGAACTACGTTTAGAAGTAAGCAGTAGAAGAGTGTTTTTGAAAAATCAAGAAGTTAATTTAACAGCTAAAGAGTTTGATATGTTGGAACTTTTTGCGACACATCCAGGAAAAGTTTATAATCGAGATCAGTTATTAGATACAATATGGGGACATGATTATCCAGGGGATGTAAGAACCGTAGATGTGCATGTCAGACGACTGAGAGAAAAAATAGAACCTAATCCAGGACAACCAGAATATATTTATACTAAATGGGGGGTAGGTTACTATTTTAAGGATTAAGATGAAGTGGTTTCATAGTTTGAGGTGGAGGCTTTTTATTTTATTTTTTGCAGTAAGTTTTATACCACTTATGTTTTTCTCATCTGTGTTATTAGGAAGAATAGAAACTTACTTTATAGATAATAGTGAGAAGGATTGGCTAAGACAAGCTAATCTTGTGGCTAGTCAGATAGGAGAAAGTAGCTTTTTAGAAATGGATAGTAATTCTGCCTATTTTTTTGAACAAGAGATTAAGAACTGGAGCCGAAAAGAAGAGATAGGTGCAAGGATTGTAGTGGTTGATAAATATGGGTATGTACTAGCCGATTCTAGTGATAGAAGAAAAAGTAATAGCACTATTTTAAATAGCCAAGTATTTGATATTCTAAATAAAAAAGAAATTAATAATGCAAAAAAATTTGAAAAAGAAGAAAAAGTAGTGATGAGTGCAGTAGCTGCCATAGAGGATAAAAATAGTAAAGATAAAGTGTTGGGAGCAGTCGTTTTATCAGCAGATATTAATGATATTTATGAATCATTGAATCAAATGAAAACACAAGTTTATTTACTTTCTTTAGTGACAAGTTTATTAGTTGGATTATTAAGCTTTTTTACTTCTTCTTTTATTACAAGACCACTTAAAGTGCTGATGAAATTTGTACAAAAAGTTACCAATGGGCAATTGGATCAAAAGATTAATGTAAAAGGAAAAGATGAAATTGCCGAATTAGGAAATGCTTTTAATCATATGGCAGAACAATTACAACGAGTAGATCACTCTAGGCAAGAATTTGTATCCAATGTATCACATGAATTAAAAACGCCTCTATCTTCAATTAAAGTCTTAACAGAATCATTAATTTTTCAGGATAATGCGCCTGTAGAGATGTATAAAGAATTTTTTATGGATATTAATTCAGAAGTGGATCGTTTAAATAATATTATTACAGACTTGTTGACTTTAGTAAAATTAGACCAGAAAGAAGTTCCCCTTAATATTATAAATACAAATTTAAACGATATGACTCAAGCTATATTAAAACGATTAATTCCTCTAGCAAAGAAAAAGGATATCAAATTGATTTACGAAAGTCATAAAGATATTTTTGTGGAAATTGATGAGGTTAAATTAACACTAGCAATTTCTAATTTAATTGAAAATGCTATTAAGTATACACCAGAGGGGGGAGAAGTAAGAGTTATCCTACAGAGTGACTTGCAAGATGTATTTATTACTGTACAAGATACAGGAATAGGAATTGCTAAGGAAGAACAATCAAGGATATTTGAACGATTTTATCGAACTGATAAAACAAGAAATAGAGAAACAGGAGGAACCGGACTTGGGCTTTCTATTACGTATCGAACAATTATTATGCATAATGGTTCAATACAAGTAGAGAGTGAAGAGGGAAAAGGTTCTGTTTTTACAGTTCAAATCCCATTAAAACACGTTTAAAAGAGGAGAGATAAAATGAAGAGAATAACAAGTTTAATAGGATTAATCTTATTAATGTCTACCATCTTAACAGCGTGTAACTTAAAAGATAGCATGAATGTTCAGGAAGACACTTTAAATCTTTACTTTTTTGACCCGAATCAAAATGATTGGATTGTTGAAGAAATAAAGGTACAATTGGATGAAAAGGCACCAAGTGAGAGTAAGATGAATGCTGTAATAGATGCACTTAACAAAGGGCCGAGGACTACAAATCTTCAAGGTAGTGTACCTATGGATTTGAAAATAAAAAACATTAGTTTAAAGGATCAAACGGCATTTGTTAATTTTTTGGAAGAGTATGCTGCATTGGAAATAGATGATCAAATGATGATTAGAGCATCATTAGTTTATTCATTAACAGACTTAGAGTTTATTACAGGAGTAGAATTCCTAAAAGAAAATCAACCGATTACTAATAGTAAGGGAGAAAAGATAGGTGAGATGACAAGATCTAATGTATTAACGAGTGCTTTAGATCCTACTCCTCCAACAGATATGCAGACAATTATTCTGTACTTTACAAAACCTAATAGTGATAAGTTATATGCTGAGCCAAGAGATATTCAATTTAATGAAAATATTCCTTTAGAAAAATATATTATGGATGAACTCATTAAGGGGCCTGAAACAGAGGGGTTAATATCTACGTTACCAGTGGGAACAAAGTTAAATGATATAAAGACACAAGAAAATGTATCACAAGTAGATCTTTCTTATGATAAGGTAATGGCTTCACCTATAGGAGAACAATTATTAGTCTATTCTATTGTTAATTCATTGACAGAAGTACCACAGATAAAGAAAATTAGTTTTTTAAAGGATGGGAAAAAACAAACAGATGTAACAGGAACAATAGATTTTAATACGCTCTTTGAAAGGAATGAAGAACTCATTGCTACAGAAGAATAGACCATTCATTGAAGTAAGTATTTATATGATATTAGGCATTATGGGGGGGAACATATGGATTAGAGATCTATATGTTTCCTTTTTTTTATTTTTAGTAGTATTTCTAATAGGAAATTTAGTATTAAATAAGTGGTATACAACAAGGTGGATTATTATTTTAGTAAGCATAAGTTTTCTTTTCATGTTGCGAGTACAAAATCATCCTCTAGAACGGGAAAAAAATATATTATTAGCAGATGAAAATATTAAGGTTATAGGAAATATTAAAGAGATAAAAACAGGAGAGTATGCTACACAAATTGTACTAGAAAATGTGTGGGTAGAAAAAGAAGAAATAACACCACTTAGCTCAAAACTTATTGTTTTAGTAGATGAAACAGTAGAAAAATATGAACTATATGATCAGATTATTTGTGAGGGAAAGGTTGTTAAAGAACCCGTCCAAATGAATCCTTCAGATATGGACTATGCTAGTTACTTAAGAGGGAAAGGAATAGTAGGGCGTATTAAAGTTACTTCTATTAGAGTAATTGAAAAACAAACTCATTTAGTAGCAAAATGGCGTAAAGGGTTAAAGGAAAGAGTAGAATTAATCTTTAGGGAGAAAGATAAAGGAATAGTAGCAGCAACTTTACTTGGAGAAAAAGAAGGTATAGATGAAGAAATTAGTCAGCTTTATTTTGATTTAGGAATAGGACATTTATTAGCTATATCAGGATTGCATATAAGTATTATTTTATTTATGAGTTTATGGGTATGTAGGAAGATAGGTATAGGTTATACTGAAAGACAATGGGTAGGCATCATGAGTATATGGGGATATGCGATTTTAACAGGAGTTGCTGTTTCTACAGTTAGGGCAGCTATTATGTTATCGGTTATGCTTGTTGGAAGATGTGTATGGGAAGAGGAAGATTTTCCTACTAGTATAGCAATAGCAGCAGTAGTAGTGTTAGGGATTAATCCTTTTCAGCTAACGCAGGTAGGTTTTCAACTTTCCTTTGGAGCAGTTATAGGAATTGGTTTCTATCAGTATATTATGGATTGTAGCATAGCTGTTAATTCATTCACAAGAAAACAAAAAAGAATTATAGAACTCATTTTAGTACCTACAGTTATTTTTTTGTTTATAGCACCTATATTAAGTTATCACTTTTTTGAGGTTTCATTATTAGGGAATTTATTTAATTTGATAGTGATGCCCCTATTTGGAGTATTAATTCCAAGTATGATTTTTGTAGTGGGGATAAGTGTAGTTAACTTAGATTGTGCACAATGGATGGCAGAAGGAATTGTAAGGTGTCTAAATAGTGTTGAAGATATTGGAAAAGTTATTATGGAGTGTCCTATTGCCACTTGGTGTGTGGGGAGGCCTTCTTTAGAAAGTTTAATCGTTTATTATATAGTATTAATAGGCATGATATGGAGTATAACTCATAAAATAAAAATAATACCAATAGGGATAGGAGTAATAGGGACTTGTTTACTTGTGATGCAGTCTATAGGAATAGTCCAAAGAAATACTGAAATTACACAACTTTATGTAGGACAAGGGGATAGCACTGTGATTATTACACCTAATAAAAAAGCTTTACTTGTAGATGGGGGACCTACTGGAAAAGGGGAAACCATAGAAAGATATTTGAAGTATAGAGGAATCACAAAACTTGAAGCGATTATTCTATCACATCCTCATGAAGACCATATTGGAGGGATTTTAGAACTATTAGAAAGTGGAATAGAAATAAGTAATTTGTTTGTTCCAGTGGGGAGCCGAGGAGGAACTGAGTTAGAAGAATTAACTAGGAGAAGTGAGGGATTAGACATCCCTATATATGAAATAGGTAAACGAGGGAAAATTATTATAGAAGAAATGGTATTTCAGGCCATATGGCCATATGGGGAAGTAAGTGAAGGAGATCTTAATGAACAGTCTTTGGTTATGCTAATGGAGGTAGGAGAATTTAGAGGACTATTTACTGGAGATATAGGAAAGCAAACAGAAGATATGATTAAGCATGAATTGGAAGATATCAATTGGTTAAAAGTAGCACATCATGGTTCTAAAAATTCGACACAAGAGACATTCTTATTACAAACTAGACCAGAGTATGCTATCATTAGTTGTGGTGTGAATAATATATATGGACACCCACATATGCAAACCTTAGAGACATTAGAACAATATCCTATAGAAGTTTTAAGGACAGATTTACATGGAGCCATTAGTATATATACGGATGGAGTGAACGAACTTAAGTTAAGTTATCAAGTGCAGGAGGATAAAAAGATTTATGATGGGGATTGATAAAGAAATACAAAAATGTTATTTAATTCACGGTGAAGAAGAGTGGATTAAATATAATTTAATTAAAGACATAAAAAAGCAAATATTAGATGAAACAACAGAATTAATGAATTATAATGTATTTGAAGGTAAGGAAGGGACTGTTTCGGCGGTAATTGATACATGTGAAACAATGCCTTTTTTTGCAGATAGAAAGTTAGTAGTCGTAAAAAATAGTGGATTATTTAAACCAGGAAGAAAAGATGAAAGTGAAAAATTGGCAGAGTGGATAGAGTCTGTACCTGAATATGTTGTGTTAGTTTTTTGTGAGTCAGAGGTTGATAAAAGAGGAAAGCTTTATAAACAAATTAAGGCAAAGTATACAACTATAGAAGCAGGATATCCTGGTGATGAAGAGATGGTGCGTATTTTTTCTCGAAAATGCCAGAATATAAGCCGTTCTCTATTACTTTATTTCTTACAAAATATGCCTCAAAATATTACTTACGCTTTAAATGAATTTGAGAAATTATTGGATTACACAAGAGACAGAACGATTACACAGAAAGACATCGATGAGATTTGTGTATTTTCTTTAGAACAAAGGGTATTTACATTGATTAAAGAAGTGACCAATAAAAATACATCAGAAGCACTCAAAATTTATAAAGCACTTATAGAAAGTAAAGAATCACCGATAGGGGTTTTGGTTTTGATAGCAAGACAATATCGTGTTATGTTGCAAATTAAGTATCTTCTTAAAGCAAATGCACCGCAAAAACAGATTGCAAGTGAAGTAGGTGTTCCTTTTTTTGCTGTAAAAGAAATGGCTAAACAGACTGAATTATTTAGTTTTAAACAACTTGAAGAAGCTATTAAATTTTGTTTAGAGAGTGATATTGCAATTAAAACAGGACAAATGGAAGCTGTACAGTGTATAGAAATGCTAATTATTAAATGTATTTATTTATAAATACAGCAAATGCCCCTTATGAAATCATAAGGGGCATTGCTAGACGTAAGGAATTACGCAACAGTGTTAACTAAACGAGCTAAAGTTGATTTTTTACGAGCAGCAGTTTTGCTATGGAAAATTCCTTTAGCAGCAGCTTTGTCGATTGCTTTTACAGCAACTGTTAAGCTAGCAGTAGCTGCAGCTTTATCATTAGCTTGTACAGCAGCAGTAACTTTTTTGATGTAAGTTTTTACTGCAGATTTGATTGCACGGTTACGTGCAGTTTTTGTTGCGATTACTTTAATACGTTTTTTTGCTGATTTAATATTGGCCATTTTATAGCCCTCCCATTCATATTCTTAATATGGACACGGTTTTGGGGAATTATGAACGGTATTCAAACACTTAATAAGTATATAGCACTTAGCGAATTAAGTCAATGTATAGTAGACAAAAATCTTGGTAAAAATACTGGGAGATATTATAAAATGAGGTGAAGAAATGAATGAATATATGGAAAATTGGAGTCCGAGAACAGATTTAGCGATAGAAATAGGTGCATTGATTAAAGAAGATAAACCAGATGATTTTGAAATAGAAGGAGTAGAAATTCTCACAACAGAGAATGAATCATTTGGTATTACGACAACACATGTTAGAGTCAAGGATGATAAGGGAGCTCAAAATATGGGTAAACCTATTGGCAATTATATTACTATAGAATGTCAGGGCATAAAAGACAATGATCCAGAAGTACATGAAGAAGTAATCAAGGTATTAGCAGAAGAATTAAAAAAAATCTTACCTAAGAAAAAAGAAAAAAATAATATTTTAGTAGTAGGATTAGGGAATCGTTTTGCAACACCAGATACTTTAGGGCCTAATGTGGCAGGAAAAGTATTAGTGACAAGACATCTTAATGAAGCTATGCCAGATCAGATTGATGATTCGGTATGTAATCTAAGTAGTCTTATCCCTGGGGTTATGGGATTAACTGGAATAGAAACGAGTGAAATCATAAAAGGAGTAGCTGAAAATATTAAGCCTGATTGTATTGTGGCAATTGATGCATTAGGAGCTAGAAATGCTAAACGTATTAATACAACAATACAGATTAGTGATACAGGTATTTCTCCAGGAGCGGGTATTGGAAATAAAAGAAAACAGCTTAATGAAGATACAATGGGATGTCCTGTTATTGCTATAGGAGTACCTACTGTAGTAGATGCTGCTACTTTGGTAAATGATACTTTAGACCAACTTATTTTTGCTATGTTACAAGAGGCTGAACATTCTCCTTTTTACGAAATGTTGAAGGAGCTTAGTGATAAAGAAAAATATGCACTTATTAAAGAAGTGCTATTTCCTTTAGTAGGAGATCTATTCGTAACACCAAAAGATATTGATGAGGTAGTAGAATACTTAACCAATATTATTTCTAATGGAATTAACATTGCGGTACATCCTGGTATAACGCTACAAGATATAAACAAATATACGTATTAGTCATAAAAAGTGGTACAAGATTATACAATAGTGTAAGGGAACTTACTGAAGAGGAGGAATTAACTTGTATCACAATCATTATCATGATGTAAAAAAACATTCTCTATCAACTATTTTAATAAATGTGGGGATTATAGGGTATTTAATTTGGTCTATGTTAGGAACTTATACCCAGATTAATGAGGTATCCAACAAAATGGCACCCTTATTGCTGACTAATATAGCCTTACCTAATACGAGTAATCCCCTTAATGAGGAATTCTTTAGCAAAGCATATATGCAATATGTGATGAGCATAGGTGGGAAAAGCCCTATAAGTTACATTTATAATACAATGCCTTATTATAAAAGTAAAAACAAACATCTTAGGATTTATGAAGATGAAATTGCAGGCTATTTTCATTTACCACAAACAGAAGAACTTATTAATTTAAATAAAGAAAATGTCTATGTACCTGAGTTACCAATGACTAAAGAGCAGCAAATAGATGTAACAAATTTAAGAGATTCTAGTTATTTGCTTAAAAAGTTTTATATGGGAGATGCAGATTTAGGTGTGAATGAGGAATTATTAAATTTATGGAATTTTGAGGAACTTGCAAAAAAAGAGATGAGAATAGATGAGACAAAACAAGGGCCTAAAGTACTTATATTTCATACCCATGTTAATGAAGACTATAAAGAACAAGGAAATGTAGAAAGTGGAGTGGGAAGAGTAGGAGAGGAATTATGCACAGTATTAGAGCAAAAATATGGCATTGAAACGATGCACATTACAGATAATTTTTTACCAACCAGTGGAGCCTATGAACGGATGGAGCCTGTGATTAATAATACATTAAAGGACAATCCATCTATACAAATAGTTATTGATATACATAGGGATTCATTAGCTTCAGGGGATAAATTAGTGACAAAAGTTAATGGAAAAGATACAGCGAAAATTATGTTTGTTAATGGTGTGTGTATGAAAAGAGATTTAGAGGATAATCTAGCGCCCCATAAGCAACTTTCAAATCCTTATTTAGAGGATAATCTAGCTTTTTCACTACAAGCACAAATAGAAGGGTTAACGTATTATCCTAGTTTGATGAGAAAAGTATATCTCAAATCTTATCGATATAGTACACATATGAAGCCTTTATCTTTATTAATAGAAGTAGGAACAAATGGCAATACTTTAGAAGAAGCAGTGAATGCAGCAGAGCCTATTGCAGATATTATAGCAAAAGTACTGGAAAAAGATTGATACCCAAAGGAGCGCTGTGCTATAATAAACCGAATATACTACAGAAAATATAAGGAGGAGCAAGATGTCTCTTTCAAGACAAGAAAAAATTAGAAACTTTTGTATCATTGCCCATATTGATCATGGGAAAAGTACACTAGCTGACAGAATTATTCAAATGACGGGTACTTTAACAGCTAGAGAAATGCAAGCACAAGTATTAGATAATATGGATTTAGAGCGTGAGAGAGGGATTACAATCAAATCTCAAGCTGTAAGACTTGTTTATAAAGCCAAAGATGGTGAAGAATATATATTCAACTTAATTGATACACCAGGGCATGTAGACTTTAATTATGAGGTATCTAGAAGTTTGGCAGCTTGTGAAGGGGCTTTACTTATCGTAGATGCTGCCCAAGGAATCGAAGCTCAAACACTTGCTAACGTATATCTTGCATTAGAACACGATTTAGAAATCTTGCCAGTTATCAATAAAATTGACTTACCAAGTGCAGATCCAGAGCGTGTGAAAGAACAAATTGAAGATGTAATAGGACTTGACGCAAGTGAAGCGCCTCTTATTTCAGCTAAAAATGGTATCAATATTGAGGATGTACTTGAACAAGTTGTAAAAGCTGTACCAGTACCACAAGGGGATGAAAATGCACCCCTACAAGCGCTTATTTTTGACTCTTTATACGACCCATACAAAGGAGTTATCGTATTCTGTAGAGTTAAAGAGGGAACAGTAACAAAAGGTATGAAAATCCGTATGATGGCAACGAAAGCAGAATTTGACGTTGTAGAGGTAGGGACTTTTGGTGCAGGACAATTTAGACCAACAGATAGCCTTAAAGCAGGTGAAGTAGGTTACATTACAGCAAGTATCAAAAATGTAAAAGATACAAGTGTAGGAGATACGATTACAGAAGCAAACAATCCTACTACAAATGCATTACCAGGATATAAAAAAGTTAATCCAATGGTATACTGTGGATTATACCCAGCAGATGGAGCTAAATATGGAGATTTAAGAGACAGTTTAGAAAAGCTTCAACTTAATGATGCAGCATTGGTATTTGAACCAGAGACATCAGTAGCTTTAGGATTTGGATTCAGATGTGGGTTCTTAGGACTTCTTCATATGGAGATTATCCAAGAGCGTTTAGAACGTGAATATAACTTAGACCTTGTAACGACAGCACCTAACGTAATCTATAGAGTGCATCAAACAAATGGCGAAGTGATAAAACTTTCAAACCCAGCTAACTTACCAGATCCAGCTAAAATTGCGCATATGGAAGAACCAATTGTAGGGGCGAAAATTATCGTGCCAACTGAGTATATCGGTGCAGTTATGGAACTTTGTCAAGAAAGACGTGGTATCTACTACGGTATGGAATACTTAGAAGAGACAAGAGCTGTTTTAACTTATGACCTTCCATTAAATGAAATTATCTATGATTTCTTTGATGCCCTTAAATCGCGTACAAAAGGATATGCATCTTTTGACTATGAGATGAAAGGTTATATGGAATCTAAGCTAGTGAAGTTAGATATTCTAGTTAATAGAGAATTAGTTGATGCGTTATCTTTAATTGTGCATGAACAAAGCTCAGTACACAAGGGTAGAAAGATTGTAGAAAAGCTTAAAAAAGAAATCGATAGACACTTATTTGAGATTCCTATCCAAGCAGCAATTGGTACTAAGGTTATTGCACGTGAGACAATTAGTGCGATGCGTAAAGATGTACTTGCAAAATGTTATGGTGGAGATATTTCACGTAAGAGAAAACTTTTAGAGAAACAAAAAGAAGGTAAAAAACGTATGCGACAAGTAGGTAATGTAGAAGTACCACAAGCAGCATTTATGAGCGTTTTAAAACTTGATGAATAGAGGAAGAATATGAAGATAGGATTGTATGTGCATATACCATTTTGTCATTCTAAATGTTATTATTGTGATTTTTTATCATTTGCTAATAATCATTTAGAAGGAGAATATGTAGAGGCTTTGATCAAAGAGTTAATAAACTATGGAAAGATCACTCAAGGGGTACACACAATCAAAAGTATTTTTATAGGTGGAGGAACCCCAACGGTTCTTTCACCTTTTTTACTAGAGAGTGTGTGCGAAGCAATAGAGGAAAATTTTGAATTAGAATCAGATATAGAGTGGACCATAGAGGCTAATCCAGGGACACTTACAAAAGAACATGTAAAAGTATTAAAAAAAAGTGGAATAAATAGGGTGAGCTTAGGGCTGCAGGCTTGTCAGGATGCTCTGTTAAAAAGAATAGGTAGAATTCATACATTTAAAGAATGGGAACAAAGTATCAATGATTTAGTTACAGGTGGAATTACTAATATTAATACAGATTTAATGTTCACGCTACCGGACCAAACCTTAAAGGATTGGGAAGAATCATTAAGACGAGTAACGTCTTATCCGATTAACCATATTTCAGCTTATTCCTTAATTGTTGAAGAAGGAACTAAGTTTGAAGCTCTGTATTCAAAAGGTAAATTAAGCTTGCCAACAGAAGAAGAAGACAGACAGATGTATGAGCTTGCTAAAAGTTATCTTAAGGAAGTAGGCTATCAACATTATGAAATTTCTAATTGGGCAAAAGTAGGACAAGAATGTAAACATAATATACTTTATTGGAAACAAGAACCTTACCTCGGTGTAGGACTAGGAGCGCATTCTTATTTTGAGGGAATGAGATATCACAATGAAGCTGATTTGAAAAAATATATTGCATGTCAAGGAAACTTAGGGCAAGTTAAACAAGAATCAGAGATAATTACAACAAAAATGAGCCAAGAAGAATTCATGTTTTTAGGTTTGCGTTTGTTACAAGGAATAAATCTAAATGAGTTTGAACTAAAATATGGACAGACTGTAGAAGAAGTTTATGGAACTCAAATTAAAAAATGGATAAAAGAAAAAGCGTTGGTGCAAAATAAAGAGAGGTTATATTTATCGGAGTATGGTGTGGACATATCTAACCAGATTTTTAGCTCATTTTTATAGAAAAAATGATAAAAGGATATTGACACTGAATTAAAATAATGATATCTTTAAATTGTAGTTAGCACTCAAAGTTAGTGAGTGCTAACAAGTTAAAAGGAAGTGATCTCATGGATATGAATGAAAGAAAAATACGCATATTAGAAGCGATCATTCAGGATTATATTCAAACAGGTGATCCTGTTGGGTCAAGAACAATATCTAAAAAATATGATTTAGGTATTAGTTCAGCGACTATCCGAAATGAGATGTCTGATCTTGAGGAGCTAGGGCTAATTGTTCAACCTCATACCTCAGCAGGACGTATTCCGTCAGATAGAGGATATAGGCTATATGTAGACCAGTTGATGACAAGGCCAGATATAGCACCGGAAATAGAAGCTGTTATTTCTACAATGATCAATGATAAGATCGATAGAATTGATACATTATTAGATGAAACAGCAAAGCTCATATCTATGATGACCAATTATGCAACAGTAGCTTCAACCCCAACTAGCAAGCAAACTAAGATTAAGCACTTACAGTTAGTACCTGTAGATGAACGAAGTGTAGCTTGTGTAGTTGTAACAGACACTAACATGGTAAGACATCATGTGATTAGAACTTATCAAGAATTAGATTACAATTTATGTATGTTACTAACAAATATTTTAAATGAATCTTTAAAAGGAACATCATTAAGTGAAATAAGTTTAGATAAGACTCAAGATCTAGAAATCAAAATGAAGGAATATCGTGAAATTGCAGAAGATGTTATGGCTGCTGTTATTCAGACACTAAAAGAAGAAGACATCCCAAGCGTATTTACACGAGGAGCTATGAACATCTTGAATTTTCAAGAGTTTAATGATATAGAAAAAGCCAAGCAGGTTCTAGAATTGCTAGAACAGAAACCTTATTTGTTGAAATTACTAGGTCAGCCAGAAGGTCAGCTAGTGAGTATCCGAATAGGAGAAGAGAATGCACTAGAGCCTATGAAAAACTGTAGCATTATTACGAGCACATATACTATAGGTGGATATAGCTTAGGGACTATAGGCATTATTGGTCCAACACGTATGAATTACGGGCAGGTAGTATCCATATTGGAAAATGTGTCTTATCAAATTAGTAAATTGCTAACAGAACCTAAAAATACTTAGGGTGTAGAAGGGGTGATACCATGGAAGAGAACAAAGTAACTTCCCAAGATGTAGAAGAGGTATTAGAAGAAAATACCGAAGTAGAAGAAGTCTTAGAAGAAAACGCTGAGGCTGAAACAGAAGAAATAGAGGTTGTAGATGACAAAGCGAGTGAGTACTTGGAAAGACTCCAAAGGCTCATGGCTGAGTTTGATAACTATAGAAAAAGAACTGAAAAAGAAAAGCAAAATATTTATGATTTAGCTGTAAGTGAAGCTGTCACAGGATTACTAGGTACAATAGACAATTTTGAAAGAGCTTTAAAACAAGAATGTGAAGATAAGTCATTCTATGAAGGGATGTCAATCATTTACAAACAATTAATAGGGTATCTTGAAAAAGTAAATGTTACACCAATTGAGGCAGAAGGGCAAGAATTTGATCCAGCATTTCACAATGCAATCTTCCATGTAGAAGATGAAAATGTAGGAGATAATATTGTTGTAGAAGAGCTTCAAAAAGGTTATCAATACAAAGAAAAAGTTATTAGACATAGTTTGGTAAAAGTAGCAAACTAATTACAATTTATCATATAGGAGGCCATTAGATATGGGAAAAATAATAGGTATTGACTTAGGTACAACAAACTCATGTGTTTCTGTAATGGAAGGTGGGAAACCAGTAGTTATCGTAAATGCAGACGGAGGAAGAACTACTCCTTCAGTAGTTGCCTTTACAAAAAATGGTGAACGTTTAGTAGGAGATACTGCAAAACGTCAAGCAATCACAAATCACGATAGAACAATTAGCTCTATCAAACGTCATATGGGAACAGATTACAAAGTAACAATTGATGATAAAGCATACTCTCCACAAGAGATTTCAGCAATTACACTTCAAAAACTTAAATCAGATGCAGAAAATTATCTTGGAGAAGCAGTAACAGAAGCGGTTATTACTGTACCAGCTTATTTCTCAGATAGCCAACGTCAAGCAACAAAAGATGCTGGACGTATTGCAGGGCTTGATGTAAAACGTATCATCAATGAGCCAACAGCAGCAGCACTTGCTTATGGACTTGAAAATGAACAAGAACAAAAAATCATGGTATACGACCTTGGTGGTGGTACATTCGACGTATCTGTTATCGAAATTGGTGATGGTGTAATCGAAGTACTTGCAACAAGTGGAGATAACCACTTAGGTGGAGATGATTTTGACCAAAGAGTTATTAACTATTTAGTTGAAGAATTCAAGAAGATGGAAGGCGAAGATTTATCAGCTGATAGAATGGCTATGCAACGTCTTAAAGAAGCAGCAGAAACTGCTAAGAAAGAACTTTCTTCTAAATCAACAGCTAATATCTTAATTCCGTTTATCTGTGCAACTGGTAAAAACTTAGATATTACACTTACAAGAGCAAAATTTGATGAATTAACAGCTGACCTTGTAGAACGTACAATGGGACCAGTTAGAACAGCTATGAATGATGCTGGGGTTAGTGCATCAGAACTTGATAAAGTTTTATTAGTAGGTGGATCAACACGTATTCCAGCTGTTCAAGAGGCTGTAAAACGTATTACAGGAAAAGAACCATTCAAAGGAATCAACCCAGATGAATGTGTAGCTATTGGTGCAGCTATCCAAGGTGGAAAGCTTGCTGGAGATGAAGGGGCTGGAGATATTCTTCTTCTAGATGTAACACCACTTTCACTTGGTATTGAAACAATGGGAGGGGTAGCAACAAACCTTATCCAAAGAAACACAACAATCCCAACTAAGAAAAGTCAAGTATTCTCAACAGCAGCAGATAACCAACCAGCAGTTGATATCCATGTTGTTCAAGGTGAAAGACCAATGGCAAGAGATAATAAAACAATTGGTAACTTCAAATTAGATGGTATTATGCCAGCACCACGTGGTATTCCACAAATCGAAGTAACATTTGATATTGATGCAAATGGTATTGTAAAAGTTTCTGCTAAAGACTTAGGAACTGGTAAAGAGCAACACATCACAATTACAGCTAGTACAAATCTTAGTGATGATGAAATTAACAAAGCAGTTCAAGAAGCAGAGAAATTTGCAGCTGAGGATAAAAAACGTAAAGAAGCTATCGATGTGAAAAATGAAGCAGATAGCATGGTGTTCCAAACAGAAAAAATGATTAAAGATATGGAAGACAAACTTGATCCTACAGATAAAGCAAATGTAGAAGCAAGCCTTAATAAATTAAAAGAAATCAATGATAGAGTAACAATTGAAAATATTTCTGATGCTGATGTAGAAAGTTTAAAAGCAGCAAAAGAAGAATTAACAAATGTATTCTATGCAATTTCTGAAAAAATGTATAGTCAAGCAGCACCAGAAGGCGCAGCAGACATGGGAGCAGGCTCAGCACAAAACGATGATGTAATCGATGCTGATTTTAAAGAAGAATAAGATACTTTAGAACAGTCAAAGAGCTAACCTCTTTGACTGTTTCTACGTTAGTGTTGATATCGGGGAGTATGCCCTGTATAATGAAGTAAGTTAAAAGATAATGGGTAGGTGAAGAAATATGACAAAAAGAGATTATTATGAAGTCTTAGGTATCCAAAAAGGAGCAACAGACGCTGAAATAAAAAAAGCATATAGAAAGTTAGCAAAACAGTATCATCCAGATACAAATCCAGATAATAAAGAAGCAGAAGCAAAATTTAAAGAAGCAACAGAAGCTTATGAAATATTAAGTAATCAAGAAAAAAGAGATGCATATGATAGATATGGTCATAGTGCGTTCGACCAAATGGGTGGCGGCGCAGGCGGCTTTAATGGTGCAGGATTTGATTTTGATATGGAAGATATCTTTGGAAGTGTATTTGGAGATATGTTCGGTGGTGGCGGACGTAGACGTCCTCGTGGGCCTATGCCAGGTGCTGACCTTAAACAAACAATTCAAATTGATTTTGCAGAGGCAGCTTTTGGAGTAGAAAAAGAAATTCAAATTAATACAGCAGAGACTTGCAGTACATGTAATGGAACAAAGGCTAAGCCAGGATCTTCGGCAACAACTTGTACAAAATGTGGTGGAACAGGTCAAATTCGTGTTACACAAAGAACTATTCTTGGAGCAATGCAATCGGTACAAACATGTGATGCATGTCATGGGGAAGGGAAAATTATCAAAGACCCTTGCACAGCATGCCATGGTCAAGGTAAAGTAAGAACAGCAAAGAAAATAACTGTAACATTCCCAGCGGGTATTGACCATGGTCAAACACTTAGAATTTCTGGGAAAGGTGAAGTGGGAGATGTAGGTGCACCAAATGGAGATCTTTTAATTACGGTATATATTAGACCACATGAAATCTTTGAAAGAAGAGGAAATGATGTCTATATGAAGATGCCAATTACTTTTACACAAGCAGCGCTAGGTGCAGAAGTGTCTATACCAACATTAGATGGGAATGTGAAGTTCAATATTCCAGAAGCTACACAAACAGGGACAGTATTTAGACTACAGGGTAAAGGAATACCAAATATTCGTAACCAAAAGCGTCGTGGCGACCAATATGTTGAAGTGAATATAGAGGTTCCTAAAAATCTTACAGCTAATCAAAAAAATCTGCTTAGAGAATTTGAAAGTGATACAGCAGACCATCAACCTGAACAAAAAAGCTGGAAACAAAAAATTGAAAAATTTTTAAATAAAAACTAAAGAGAAGTTCAGCAGGAGGAACAATAAGTGGACTATATTCAAATAGCAATAGAAACAAAGACAGAGGCAGTAGAAGCTCTTAGCTATTTCTTAGTAGAAGAAAATGCAGGTGGAGTAGAAATTTGTGATCCAAAAGATGTAATCTCACAGGATAGAACACAAGTGATTTATGATTTCATAGATGATAGTTTACTACAAGCAGATATGGATACAGTTATAGTGAAAGCTTATTTCTCAACAGAAATTAACGTAGCTGAAAAAATTGAAGCGATTAAAAATCACCTTGAGAACATTAAAGAATTTTTAGAAGTAGGAACAGGTAAAATTACTTTACTTGATATCCCAGAAGAGAGATGGGCTAATGAATGGAAAAAATACTACAAACCAGTTAAACTAGGTAAGAATATTGTTATTAAACCTACCTGGGAAGAGTATCCTGCTACTTCAGAACTTATTATAGAAATGGATCCAGGAATGGCTTTTGGAACAGGAACACATGAAACTACAGCTATGTGTGTAGAACTACTTGAAGAAAATATTACAACTAAAGATATTGTTATTGATATAGGAACAGGAAGTGGTATCTTAGGAATTCTTGCAGCCAAAATGGGAGCAAGTAAAGTAGTTGGAGTAGATATTGATCCAGTAGCTGTAAGGGTAGCTAATGAAAATATCCGTACAAATAATGTAGATGAAGTAATGGAAGCCAAAGCCGGAAATCTTATTGATGTTATTGCTGAAAAAGGAAATATTGTTGTTTCTAATATTATTGCAGATGTTATTATTATGCTATGTGATCAAGTAGATCAAGTTATTGCTGAAGATGGGATTTGGATTTCATCAGGGATTATTAACTCAAGAAAAGAAGATGTAACAGAGGCAATGAAGCGAAATGGATGGCATATTATAAAAGTTATGGAACAAAAAGAATGGGTAGCTATCGTAGCTAAAAGAGGAATGTAAGATGCCAAAGTTTTTTGTAGATAGAAGTGCTGTATTAGAGGAAGAAGTTATAATTCAAGATGAGAATGTTAATCATATTAAAAATGTACTTAGACTTGAAGAAGGTGATAGCCTTATAATTAATGATAGACAAGGCAAGGATTATAAGTGTATAATAAGTCTAATAGAAAATAATGTAATAAAAACGAGAATAACAGAAACACTTGATTCTGAAACTGAGCCAGCTATTGATACTATTTTATTTCAATCTCTTGTAAAAGGAGAGAAAATGGAATTGGTAATCCAAAAGGCTATAGAAATTGGGGTAACTAAGATTATTCCAATGGCTACTTCTAGATGTGTGGTTAAACTAGAAAGTGGCAAGAAAACAGCTAGTAAAGTAGAGCGTTGGAATAAAATTGCGGAATCAGCAGCCAAACAAAGTGGTAGAGGAATTGTGCCACAAGTTTGTGAACCAATGCTATTTACTAAGGCTATAGAGTATGCTAAGGCTTACTTACAAACATCTTGTATTCCTTACGAGAAAGAAAAGGAGACTACGATTAAAGCATTTTTAAGTAGTCAGGCTGCACAATCTTTTGGTATATTTATTGGACCAGAAGGTGGATTTTCAGAAGAAGAGGTGCTAGAGGCAAAGGAAAGTGGTATATCAAGCATTACATTAGGCCCTAGAATCTTACGCAGTGAAACAGCTGGGTTAGTTGTCCTTGCTAACATTATGTATGAAATGGGAGAAATGAACTAATCAAGCCATTTAAAATGTTATGAGCAAAACAGGTGGGGAGAATAATATATCCCCCCTTTTTTCACGTTAAGAGTATAGCTCTTATTGGAGGCGTTAAAAAGATGAAAAGAGAAATTTACTTAGATAATGCAGCAACTACTAGGCCACTAGAAGAGGTTATAGAAGCTGTAACAGAAGCTATGCGAGAAAATTATGGTAACCCCTCTTCCTTGCACAGAAAAGGTATGCAAGGCGAAAGTATTATTAAGCAAAGTAGTGAATTTTTTGCAAAAGTACTAGGATGTACAAAGGAGGAAATCCTGTATACTTCTGGTGGGACAGAAAGCAATAATTTAGCAATATTAGGAACTGCTTATGCACATGAAAAAAGAGGTAAAAAGATTGTAACTACCAATATAGAACATCCATCTGTACAGGAAGTTTTTACTCATTTAGAGCAAAAAGGATTTGAGGTAGTAACATTAAATGTAGATGAAGAAGGATATGTAGACTTAAATCAATTAGAAGAAGTAATAGATGAACAAACGATTTTGGTAAGTATTATGCATGTAAACAATGAAATTGGAACAGTACAAAACTTAGATAAAATCGGACAAATCATTAAGTCTATTAATCCTCAAACAGCATTTCATGTTGATGCTATTCAATCTTTTAGTAAAATTCCTATTTCAGTAAAAAGAAGTAAAATTGATTTACTCTCTATAAGTGGGCATAAGTTTTATGCACCTAAGGGAATAGGAATACTTTATAAGAGTAAAACTAGTAGAATAGTAAATATTCTTCATGGGGGAGGGCAGCAAAAGAATTTACGTTCAGGAACTGAAAACACCCCAGGAATAGCAGGTATTTATTGTGCAGGAGAGTATACTTATAAAAATTTTGTTAGGCTTACAGAGCATTATAAAAGCTGTAAGAAATATTTTGTAGAACAAATTATGGACAACATTCCAGAATGTACAATTAATGGGCCAAGTTTAGAAGAGGGGGCCCCTCATATATTAAATGTATCTTTTAAGGATGTAAGGGCAGAAGTATTATTACATGCATTAGAACAATATAATATCTATGTTTCCTCAGGATCAGCTTGTTCATCAAATAAAGTGAATCCTAAAACTGCATTGTATGCAATTGGAAGAAGAAATCAAGAGCTAGATCAAGCAATTAGATTTTCATTTGGGCATGAAACAACCAAGGAAGATTTAGATGAAGCGATTAATATCTTAAAATCTCAAGTTACATTATTAAGAAGATTTAAATTAGGAGGAAAAAAATAAGTGAAAAATGTATTTTTAATTAAGTATGGCGAATTAGCTATTAAAGGAAAAAACAGATATCTATTTGAAAATAGATTAGTAAATACCATTAGAAAAAATCTAAAAACAATTGGAGATTTTACTGTAAAAAAGGAACAAGGACGTATTACAGTAGAACCTAATGAAGCGTATATTGATGATGAGTTAATTGTAAATCAATTAACACGTATATTTGGAATCATTGGGGTAGCATATGGAACCAAGAAAGATGAAGTTTCTATGGAAGCTATTCAAGAACTTGCAGTAGCTCATATGAAAAAAGAACTTGAGGGAAAAGAAAAATTAACATTTAAAGTAGAGACAAAACGTGCAGATAAAAGATTCCCACTTAAATCAATGGAAGTAAGTGCTGAATTAGGTGGTTACTTACTTGAACAGTTTGAGGGACAATTAGCAGTAGATGTACGTAATCCGGATGTAAAACTTGTAGTAGAAATTAGAACTGGAGTATACGTATACTCTAAAACGCATAAAGCAGCAGGTGGAATGCCTTATGGAACAAATGGAAAGGCAACACTTTTATTATCTGGAGGGATTGATAGCCCTGTAGCAGGATGGATGATTGCTAAACGCGGTGTAGAAGTTGATGCAGTTTATTTCCATAGTCCTCCATATACAAGTGAAAGAGCAAAAGATAAAGTTATCGATTTAGCAAAAAAAGTAGCTGTTTATACAGGAGAGATGAGAGTACATGTGGTACCATTTACAGAAATTCAAATGGCTATTTATGAAAAATGTCCACATGAACAATTAACTATTATCATGAGACGTATTATGATGGAAATTGCTCAGAGGATTGCTAGATCTAATGGTAGTATGGCGCTTATTACAGGGGAAAGTATTGGGCAAGTAGCAAGTCAAACAATGCATGGATTAGTTGCTACAGATGATTCAGCAAACATGCCTGTATTTAGACCACTTATTGGATTTGATAAAGAAGAGATTGTACAAATTGCTAAAAAGATTGATACATTTGAAACATCTATCTTACCATATGAAGATTGTTGTACAATATTTGTACCAAAACATCCAGAAACAAAACCTAAACTAGATCAAATTGAAAGATCAGAAAGACATCTTGATGACTGTATTGAAGAAATGATGCAAAAATCAATTGCAGAAATGGAAGTTATAAAAATATAGAGTAAAAGTCCATTGACATGGACTTTTACTCTATCTATTCTTATTCGGCACTAAATTCTTTTAGTTTTTCTAATAGTTCGTTGCTAGACGTATCATTATGAATTTCTAGTTTTAAGGGTTTACTTAAATCAAGACTAAATATTCCCATGATAGATTTTGCATCGATGACATATCTACCCGATGTTAAGTCAAAATCACCATCGAACTTACTGATTAGATTAACAAAAGATTTTACTTTTTCTATTGAGTTTAGGCAAATATTTATGGATGTCATATGCATTCCTCCTTGATTCTATTACTTGTATAATATATGCACAATCTATAATTGTCAACATGAAAGAGGTGTAAAAGTGAAAAAAGCAGCATTCTACACTTTAGGGTGTAAGGTGAACCAATATGATACAGAAGCCGTAGTGGAATCTTTTAAAAGTTCTGGCTATGAAAGTGTATCTTTTAGCGAATATGCAGATGTTTATGTGGTAAATACGTGTACAGTAACCCATTTAAGCGATAGAAAATGTAGGCAAGCTTTAAGAAAAACAAAAAAGATTAACCCTAATAGTATACTAGTTGCTATGGGGTGTTATGCACAATCTGCAAAGGAAAAAATTAAAGAAGAAGTAGAAGAAGTAGATATTATAGTTGGTACTAATAATAGAAATCAAATTGTAACTTTGGTAGAGCAGTATCAAGCAGATCAAGCTTTTAATAATACTGTTCATAATATCATGGAAGTAGAAGAGTTTGAAGAACTTAAAATTTCAGCTATGGATCAACATACACGTATCTACTTGAAAATACAAGAAGGATGTAATAATTATTGCACATATTGTATTATTCCTTATGTAAGAGGGAAAATTAGAAGTAGAAAAGAAGAAAATGTTATAGATGAAGCAATACGTCTAGCTCAAGCAGGATTTAAAGAAATTATTCTAACAGGAATACACGTAGCCTCTTATGGGAAAGATTTAGAGAGTACTTCACTTACAACGCTTATACCTAAAATTCATGATATAAAGGGTATTGAAAGACTACGAATGAGTTCAATTGAACCTATAGTAGTAACAGATAAATTTATAGAGATGATTAAAGAGGTACCTAAGCTTTGTAAGCATTTCCATCTTTCCTTACAAAGTGGTTGTGATACAGTTCTTAAACGTATGAATAGAAAATATACTACAGATGAGTATGAACAAAGTGTGAAACGTTTAAGAGAGGTGTGGCCAGATGTAGCAATTACCACAGATATTATAGTGGGATTCCCTGGTGAGACAGAAGAAGAATTTGAACAAACATTAGAATTTGTTAAACGTATTGGATTTGCAGGGGTACACATTTTCCCTTATTCAACGAGAGAGGGTACGCCAGCAGCTAAAATGAAAGATCAAATAGCTCCAAATATAAAAGAAGAGCGAGTAAAACGCTTGAAACAAGCTACCGATGAAACAAGCAACAGATTTATACATTCACATCTAGGTCAAGTAGTAGAGGTATTATTTGAAGAAGATAAGGCAGGCAGAGCGTATGGTCATACGAGCAACTACCTTAAAGTAGAAGTAGAATCTGAGGAGTTATTAGAAAATACGATTCAAAAGGTAGTGATTGATGAAATAAGTGGGGAATTATTAAAAGGACATATAGCAGGATAAATTAGATTTTTTAATTGCATATCCCACTATATTGTATTATCATATATTTAAGACATAAGTGTAAATATTGGAAGGTGAGGCATATGAAGAATATAAATGAAACCATGCAATTTCACTTTGAAATTCCAGAGCAAGCATCAACAAGAGAAATTTTAATAGATGTTTATACAGCACTCAAAGCAAAGGGATATAATCCTATTAATCAAATCGTTGGATATATTATGTCAGGAGACCCAACTTATATTACCAGTCATAATGGTGCAAGAACTAAAATTAGAAAACTTGAGAGAGATGAAATTTTAGAGGAATTAGTTGCATATTATTTAAAACAATAATAAAAAGGCTGTAGATGGACTCTACAGCTTTTTATCGTAATAAGGAGGATTTTAACTTTGCGTATATTAGGACTAGATTTTGGAACAAAAACGACAGGTGTAGCAGTGAGCGATCCGATGGGACTTACTGCACAAGGACTAGAGATTGTCAGACGTACAGATGAATTCAATATTAAACCAACAATAAATAGAATTGGTGAATTATGTACACAATATAGTGTAGAGAAGATTGTGCTAGGGTTACCTAAAAACATGGATAATACTTTAGGGGAAAGAGCTGAAAGCACCTTGAATTTCAAAAAAAAGTTAGAAAACAAATTGAAATTACCTGTAGAATTATGGGATGAAAGATTAAGCACCGTAGCAGCAGAAAGTATGTTGATTCAAGCAGATGTAAGTAGAGGAAAACGAAAAAAAGTTATTGACAAGGTAGCAGCAGTAATTATTTTACAAAATTATTTAGATACACAAAGATAAATTTTATATAAAAGGAGATTAAAATAATGGAAGAAAGTATTATGTTTTTTGATGAAAATACAGGTGAAGAAGTAGAGTTTGAAATCGTAGACCGTTTAACAGTAGAGGAAATAACTTATATATTAGTTGTAGATGCTGATGATGAGGCTACTATTCTTAAGCAAATTGAAGACGATGAGAACTCAGTAAGATTTGAATTAATCGAGGATGAAAATGAGTTTAGACGAATTACTTTACTGTTTATGGAAAGTGATGAATATGATATTGAGGTTTAATGATAGTAAGTATCAATTGACATTGAGCTAAGGACATTATATAATATAATAACTTAGTAAAATAATTGATAGAGGAGCGAAAAGTATTGAACGCTGCGGTATTTAAAGAGAAATTGAAAGAAAAAGGATGTAAATTGACTACACAACGCAGAGGTGTACTAGATGTATTAATTGATAATCATGGACAGCATCTTTCTACAGAAGAAATATATGATTTTGTAAAAGAAAAATATCCAGAGATAGGTCTAGCTACAGTCTATCGTACTGTTCAATTATTTGAAGAGATGGGAATTGTAGATCGATTGAACTTTGATGATGGATGCAGTAGATTTGAACTCAGTTCAGATGAGGAAGATCATCATCATCATCATTTAATGTGTGAAAAATGCAATCAAGTTTTTGAAGTAGAAGAAGATTGGCTTGCAGAAATAGAAGCAGGCATAGAAGCTAAATATAACTTCAAAGTAACAGATCATAATGTTATTTTCTATGGTCGTTGCAAAGATTGTAAATAATATATAAATAAAAAATAAATAATGGAGGTGTAATTTTGGTATCCAGAAAAGCAAAAAGTAAGTTGCGAATCATTCCACTGGGTGGTCTAGGAGAAATCGGTAAAAATATGACCGTTTTTGAGTACGAAAATGATATCATTATTGTGGACTGCGGATTGGCCTTTCCAGCAGATGAGATGCTAGGAATAGATTTAGTCATTCCTGATGTAACTTATTTAACAAAAAATATGGATAAAATACGAGGAATAGTTCTAACACATGGACATGAAGATCATATTGGAGCATTACCTTATATTTTACAAGAAATTAATGTTCCTATTTATGGAACAAGGCTCACAATTGGCCTTGTAGAAAATAAATTAAGAGAACATAATTTACTAAGAACTACAGAAAGACATTGTATTTCACAAGGAGATACAATTAAGCTAGGAAGTGGATTTAAAATTGAATTTATTCGATCTAACCACAGTATTGCAGATGCAGTTATGTTAGCTATTTGGACTCCAGTAGGAACAGTTATTCATACAGGAGATTTTAAATTAGACTACACACCAATTAGAGGTGAAAGACTTGATCTACACAGGCTAGCTGAATTAGGTAAAAAAGGTGTTCTATTACTACTTGCAGATAGTACAAACGTGGAAAGACCTGGATACACTCAATCTGAGCGTATGGTAGGACAAACATTAGAAGATGTTTTTAACAAGTCGAGTGAAAAACGTATTATGGTTGCGACTTTTGCTTCGAATGTAGATAGAGTGCAACAAATTATTAATGCAGCTTCTAAATTTAAACGAAAAGTAGCCGTTATTGGACGAAGTATGGTTAATGTAGTGAAAACTGCAAGTGAATTAGGCTATCTAGAGATTCCAGAAAACACATTAATCGACGTTAATGACGTAAAAAGATATAAAGATGGTCAAGTGGTTATCATTATGACAGGAAGTCAAGGAGAGCCAATGGCAGCGCTTTCTCGCATGGCAGTATCTGAACATAAACAAATTGAGATTAAGCCAGGTGATGTAATTATCTTAAGTTCTACACCAATTCCAGGAAATGAAAAAACAGTTTCTAAGGTTGTAAATGAACTTGCTAAAAAAGGTGCGACTGTTATTAAAGAAGACACACATGTTTCAGGACATGCTGCACAAGAAGAATTAAAGCTTTTACATGCATTAGTTAAGCCAAGATATTTTATTCCAGTACATGGTGAATATAGACATTTACAGAAACATGTAGAACTTGCAGTTAACTTAGGTATGGATAGAAGAAATACACAAATTATTTCTATCGGAGATATAGTAGAATTAAATCGTGAAGAATGCAAAATTGTAGGAACAGTTCCATCAGGACAAATCCTAGTAGATGGTTTAGGGGTTGGAGATGTTGGAAATATTGTTTTAAGAGATCGTAAACATTTATCACAAGATGGACTTCTTATTGCTGTGGTAACACTTGAGCGTGAATCAGGTACAGTTGTAGCGGGACCAGATATTATTTCTAGAGGATTTGTTTATGTAAGAGAAGCAGAAAATCTAATGGATGAAGCTAAAAATGTGGTGAAAAAAGCTCTAGATAGATGTGAAAGCAAACATATTGTAGAGTGGTCTCAAATTAAAACGATTGTTAAAGATGATCTTAAAGAATTTGTATGGCAAAAGACTAAACGTAGTCCGATGATTTTACCAATCATTATGGAAGTTTAAATAAAAATCCCCCTTTGCAGGGGGATTTTTATTTTTTATTGAGTTCTTGCATAAGGCGTTTAAGGGCCTTTTTTTCAATTCGAGAAACATAGGATCTAGAAATTCCCATTTCTTCAGCAATTTCACGCTGAGTTTTCTCTTCTGTGTTATTTAGCCCATAACGAAGTTGCAAGATTTCTTTTTCACGAGGTTTAAGAACTTGCATCATTTTGGAATATAATTTCTTTGTTTCTATACCAAAATCTACTTGGTCAAAAATAGAGTCAGTATCAGTACATAAAACATCTAATAAATTAATCTCATTTCCTTCCTTATCTGTCCCAATTGGGGATTGAAGAGAAGTTTCATTTTTTTGTTTCCTATTAGAGCGTATACTCATTAGGATTTCATTTTCGATACACCTAGCGGCGTATGTAGCGAGCCTAGTACCTTTGCTTGCATCAAAAGAGGTAATACCTTTGATTAATCCAATGGTTCCAATTGAAATAAGATCATCCATATCTTTATTTAAATTACTATATTTTTTTACAATGTGTGCCACTAGTCTTAGATTGCGTTCAATTAATATATTTTTTGCACTCTCATCACCTTGTTCATAGAGTTCCAGGTAATATTTTTCCTCCTCTGCCGTCAAGGGTTGGGGAAAAGAAGAAATACTGCTAAAGTATGAGAAACAAGTTAAGCATAGCATCATAAATAGGCACACCTCCAAAAATGGGTTCATATTATTGTATGGGGAGAGGTGGGAAAACGTGCCCGTACAATGCTATTTTTTTAATCAGAGCTTATACTTTTTTTGTAAAATAGAGGGACAAAATAAAAAATGCTGCCAGGTTGGCAGCATTTTTTATTGATCCATTTTTCTAAGAATAGCAGGAGTAGAAATCTCTTGATTCACTTTGAATTTTATAATTTGCTTTGGATGTGGAGCTGATTCAATAGAGTTACCTTCTACATCCCACATTTCAGTTACGATATGCTTAATGCAAGGACCTACTGGCTGAAGAATCTCTACCTCATCACCAACAGAGAATTTACGACGTTGCTCAATGGTTAGCATACCTGTTTCTTTGTCATAATCAAGGATCATACCTGAAAATTCGTAGTTACGAACATAAGAATTATGTGTATAGGTTTGATCATCGGATGTAGGCTTATGTTCATAGAAGCCAGTTGTAAATTCACGATGGCTTGCTTTGCCAGCTTCTTCGAAGAAATAAGTCTTTTTAGCTTCATATTCTGCAGGATCTTTAAGGTAAGTATCAATAGCTTCACGATAAGCTTTTACTACTGTGGCAACATAAAGAGGTGTTTTCATACGACCTTCAATTTTGAAGCTATAAATACCACTTTCAACTAACTCAGGAATAAATTCAATTAAGCAAAGGTCACGCGAATTGTAGATATAAGTTCCACGTTCATTTTCTTCTATAGGCATATATTCACCTGGTCTTGTTTCTTCAACAACATGGTATTTCCAACGACATGGTTGTGCGCATTCTCCATGATTGGCATCGCGGTTAGTCATGTAATTACTTAGGAGGCATCTACCAGAATAAGCCATGCACATTGCTCCGTGTACGAAAGCTTCAATTGAAACATGGTTAGGAATATGGTCTCTAATTTCTTTGACTTCTTCAAAAGAGAGTTCACGAGCCATAACAATTCTTTCAGCACCCTGAGCAATCCAGAAATTAGCTGTATGGTAGTTAGTATTATTAGCTTGTGTAGAAATATGAATTTCCATATTTGGAACGGCTTCTCTTGCAATACTAAATACACCAGGATCTGCAACGATGATACCATCAGCTCCCATTTGTTCTAAAGAAATAAAGTAGTCTTTCATACCTTCAAAATCAGTATTGTGCGCAAAAATATTAGCTGTAACATAAACTTTTACACCATGTTCATGTGCAAACTGAATGCCTTCTGCCATTTCAGTAGGGCCAAAGTTTTTAGCCTTTGCACGAAGTCCATAGTGGTCTCCGCCCATATAAACAGCATCTGCACCATAAAGAACGGCAATTTTAAGTGTTTCTAAACTGCCAGCAGGAGCTAGCAGTTCTATTTTATTTGTTCTCATTTATTTGTCCTCCAATTTTGTAGCTTAGAGCTACGCCATCACCGATAGGAACGACACTTGTACATAATTCAGGAGAATGAGTAATCGTCCAAAGGAAATCACGTAATCTAGAGTGTGTAGTACGTTGTCTACGGTCAATAAGATAGCGCGACCGAGCAACTGTACCTTTATGCAATACATTATCTGTAATTAGTAAACCATTATCTTTTAAAAGTCTTATACAGTCAGGTAAAAAATTAATATATTGTCCTTTAGCACAATCCATAAAAATAACATCATATTTACCTGTTTCTAAAGTGGGCAGAATTTCTGCAGCATCTCCTTCTAAAATAGTGATTTTATCACTTGCTCCAGCAAGCTCAATATGTTGATAAGCTTTACGAAGCATATAAGGGAAGCGTTCAATAGTTGTAATATGGCTATTAGGGGCAATGCATGTACTCATAAGAATAGAGGAATAACCAACAGCCGCACCAATCTCTAAAATTTCAACAGGTTTAGTCATCGCAAGAAGTAGCTTCATAAAATCTGCAACTTCAGGCTTAATAATAGGCCAAGTTTCTTTGCCATTAGCAATAGCCTTTTCAATATCAAGTAGCACACCTTCAGGTGGTGTATGCAAAGCGCGTAAATATTGCACTATATAATCATAATTTATTTCACTCATATAAAAACCCTTTCTAAAAAGTCTTCTTATGTCAATATAAAGTAATTTTTGTGGTATTGCAAGTACTAATTAGAGTTTACCTAGTATCTAATAATATTAATCCGATAAAAGTAAATAAAAAATCGCCCTAAAAATAGGACGACTAAAAAACTATTTAATAAAATTTTTATCTGTAATTTGAACATATGTAAGTTTGTTTTGTTCATGTTCAGAAGCATTACGACTAAAAGCATGAGAACCTACTTTAGGATCTTTAAGGACAAAGTAATAATAGTCATGAGCCTCTGGAAGCATAGCAGCTTTTAGAGACTCTTCTCCAGGTGCACAGATAGGACCAAGTGGAAGTCCTTCTTGTTTATAGGTATTATAAGGAGAATCAATTTCTAAATCTTCATAAGAAAGGTTAGACTTTCTTTTTTGCAAGTCATATTGAACAGTAGAACACATTTGAAGCATCATATTAGACTCTAGACGATTATAGATTACACCAGAGATAACAGGTCTTTCTTCGCTAAGCTTGGCTTCATGTTCGATGATAGAGGCAATGGTAACTAGTTCATGTAAACTATAAGGGCTATTATAAATATATTGAGAGTATTGGCTCATAACTTGTTCAAATCGATTAAGCATTTTAATAATAATTTCTTCTGAGGTCACATCTTTATTAACGATATAGGTATCTGGAAAAAGATAACCTTCTAATTTGTGTTTAGAATCCGAAGGAATATTACTTAAAAATGCATATGCGTAGTCTCGTTCATTAACAGCTTTAAAAAAATCTTCTTTCATTACAATATCAAGGTCATCTAATCGGTTAGCTATCTGTGAGACTGTAAAACCTTCAGGAATAGTGAATTTTACTGTATTTTCTTCATGAATAGATGTAGTTAATAAGTCAAGAATTTCACTATTAGTCATATTACTACTGATAGAATAATTTCCAGGAATAAATTTTTGATTAGAGTTATTAAGTTGTCCTAATAAGGAAAAAGAAAGCTTATTAACAATAAAATTATTCTCATATAAAAGATTTGTTAATTCTTCTATAGTAAAAGAGTCAGTAACTTCTACTTGAACTTGTCTAATATTAGGGTTAAGTTGTCTAGCCTTAGATTCTTCTAAGATATTAAGTGTGTAGTTAAACCCCTCACTAAAGGCTAGGGAGCTTCCAGCAATACCAAAAATAAGAATGCCTATAGTAATAAATAAATTTAATAATAAACGTAAATAGGTTTTTCCTTTTTTCATAAAAGTCTCCTTTAAATCATTATTAATCAAATTATACATATAAAATTAAAAAAATTCAATATTAGCTTGAAAATTGTAGATAAATATTGATTTAAAACTATTGAATTGATATAATTTTTAAAGAGTGGAAAAAAATGTAAGGGGTTTGCTGAAGATGAAAAAAATAAAACAAGTTATTTTTTTAAGTGCATTAGTTCTTCCTAGTGCTACTTTGTTTGCTGAAGAGGCATTAGAAGAAATAGGAGAATCAGTTCCAGAAATAAGAATAGAGGAAAATGGAGAAAAAGGCGAAAGTATAGAGTTAATTCCGCTGGAGGAAAGCACTGTTATTATAAAAAAAGACTATTTAACATCAGATAGGCTTTTATGGGATTTACAAGATGGAGATATAAGAGGGCAGGTTACGGAACGATTAAAAATAGAACAACAAGCAGAAGTGTCATATGGGACTTTAGCACGGATACTTTGTGAATACATAGGAAAAGCACCTATTAGTTTACCTATGAAAGAAGCTGGAGAAAGTGGCTATATTGGACGTTTGATCTTAGAGGGGATTTGGGAAGGAATACCTACACAGGTAGGAGAAAAAGTTAAAATAGAGCAGTGGGAAATTCTTTTAGAACGAGTTAATCACTATAGTATAGATCCGATTCAGTATGAAAAAGATTTTTTAAGTAATATAGATGATAAAACAAAAAGTAAGTTATTAAGTTATAAAGAGCAAGAAAGAAAGTTAGGAGAATTTGATAAGGTTATCTTAGGAGAAGCAGAAAGGTCAGATAAGCAACTTCAGTATAATGGTCAGATAACAGATTTATATAAATTTAATGGGAAAGAATACATAAGCATCCAAGGGTTAGAGTATTTAGGATTTAATGTGGTAAGGACAGCAAATGCTGTATATATTACTGATGGAGAGAATTTTGAAGGAAGACAAACGCCTAAAATTTATACAAAAGAAAAGGTGAGTTTCAATCCGAAGGATATCTATATAGGGTATTTAAAAACATATGCTTTAACAATGAATGATGGAACGCTTATTCCTATAGAGGTGATAGAAATTTACTGTGACACAATAGAAGTAGAAGGTGGCTACCAATTAGAACGTAAAGGAATACAGCCCAATCAGTATTTAAGTGGTGATAAGAATAAATTTATTAATAGATCAAACGTACCGTTAAGTATAAGAGGGACAAACTTATACTGGGATGGAACTAAGATTATAGAAGAAAGATGGGATATGAATCATTTGACTTCAGGAATAAGTTATCCTAATCCTAATAAAGTTTATACATTAAGCCCAAATAAAATTTATCTAACCACTATAATTAATGAGGTTAAAATAGTGGATGAGGTGATCTGGAATACAAATGAAAGTTATGGACAAGCTAACAAAGAACTTTTAAATCATTATGAGGCTGAGAAAAAAAGGGTAGCAGAAGCAAAACAAAAAGAGGCAGCTAAAGAGCTCTTTCCGCCTTCCATTATTATAGGAACAATAAAATATGATGTAGGTCCATTTAAAAAGGGAGATAAGGTAGAAGTTTATAGGGCAGATTCTCTAGAAAGATACTATCTCCATTATGGGGATCAAATTATTAAAGTACCCTGGAATAGTGTAAGTATACCACCTAACCCAAAAGTAGAGACGAAGCAAGCAACAACAGAACAAATAGAGGCATATATCAATGGAACGGGATTAACAAGTCCAACTAATTACTTAGTATGGACAGATCTTTATAGACAAAGAACATATATCTTTAAAAAGCAAAATGGACAATGGAAATTATATGAAAATTTAATTTGTTCCACTGGTAAAAATATAACGCCAACACCAAGGGGGGTATATAGTTTTCAAGCATATGTTCCTTATTTTGGAGTGAATAAAGGCTATAGATGTAAAAATGCAGTTCAAATTTTTGGAGATTACTTATATCACTCTATTATGTATGATAAAACAGGAACTTACTTATTAGAAGGTAAAGGTGTATTGGGCCAAAGGGCGTCTCAAGGATGTATTAGATTTTCACCGGAAGATAGCGTATGGTTCTACAACACGATGCCTTTAAAAACAACTGTATGGATTAATTAAATAAAAATTGGAATATGCGATTAAATATGATAAAATTATAAATGTTACATTTTAATATAAGGAGGAATATTATGTCAGAACTAACAAAAGAGTTTAAATCTGCTTGGGATACATATACTGAAGCTGATAAGGAATTATTATTTGCATACGGTGAAAGATACAGAAAATTCATCTCTGATAATAAAACAGAGAGAGAATGTATTAAATCAATGGTAGCAGAAGCTAAATCACATGGATATAAAGATATCAATGAATATATTGAAGCAGGGCAACCTCTTCAACCAGGTGATAAAGTTTTTGCAAATTATCATGATAAAACATTAGTAATGTATTGCATAGGTACAGATTCAATGACTAAAGGTCTTAATCTATTAGGTGCACATCTTGATTCACCAAGACTTGACCTTAAACCAAATCCACTTTATGAAGATACTGATTTTGCAATGTTTAAAACACATTACTATGGTGGCGTTAAAAAGTACCAATGGGTATCACTTCCATTATCAATCCACGGAGTAGTAGCTAAAAAAGATGGTTCAGTAGTAGACATTGTTATTGGAGAAGATATGAATGATCCAGTAGTAGGGATTTCAGATCTACTTATCCACCTTTCAAGAGAGCAAATGCAAAAGAAATTAAGCGAAGGAATTGCTGCTGAAGATATGAACCTTTGTATTGGGACATTGCCATTAGAAGGTGAAGAGAAGAATAAAGTAAAAGCTAATATCTTAAAAATGCTTAATGATAAGTATGGCATTACAGAAGAAGATTTTATTTCAGCTGAGATTCAAATTGTACCAGCAGGTCCGGCAAGAGACTATGGGTTAGATAGAAGTATGGTTATGGGATATGGTCAAGATGATAGAGTATGTGGCTATGCATCATTTGAAGCACAACTTGAAGTGACAAATCCGACACGTACAACAGCAACTATCTTAGTAGACAAAGAAGAGATAGGAAGTGTAGGGGCATCTGGAATGCACTCTAAATTCTTTGAAAATACAGTAGCTGAATTATTAAATTTACAAGGGAATTATTCAGATATTCTGCTTCGCCGTGCACTTGCAAATTCTAAGATGCTTTCTTCAGATGTAACAGCAGGACATGATCCAAACTATCCATCAGTTCTAGAAAAGAACAATGCAGCATATTTTGGAAAAGGTGTAGTATTTATGAAATACACTGGATCAGGCGGTAAGAGTGGTTCTAATGAATCAAATGCAGAGTACGTTGCAGAACTTAGAAAAGTAATGGAAGACAATAACGTAACTTGGCAAACAGCAGAATTAGGAAGAGTAGACCTTGGTGGTGGTGGGACAATTGCATATATCCTTGCACACTATGGTATGGATGTAATAGACTGTGGTGTACCTGTTCATAGCATGCATGCACCATGGGAAATTACAAGTAAAGTAGACCTTTACGAAATGCGTAAAGCTTATGTAGCATTTCTTAAAAATGCATAAACACAATTAAAAGGAGAGATTTTTAAAATGGCAGACAACAAACCAATTATCACAATTACAATGGACGATAACAGTCAAATTAAATTAGAGCTTTATCCAGAAATGGCACCTATTACAGTAGAAAACTTTATAAAATTAGTAAAAGATGGATTCTACAACGGGCTAACATTCCATAGAATTATTAGAGGATTTATGATTCAAGGTGGATGTCCACAAGGAACTGGTACAGGTGGTCCAGGACATCATATTAAAGGGGAGTTTGCTGCAAATGGTGTGCAAAATAACCTTAAGCATACAAAAGGGGTTATTTCTATGGCAAGAGCTCAGGATCCTAACTCAGCAGGATCTCAATTCTTCATTATGCACCAAGATTCTTCACATTTAGATGGACAATATGCTGCATTTGGTAAAGTAATTGAAGGACTAGATGTTGTAGATTATATTGCAGGTACAGCAACAGACTTTATGGATAAACCAAAAAATCCAGTAGTTATTAAGTCTATTACAGTAGAAGAGTAAAATTCATAATAAAGTAGGTGAGAATATTGTCTTTTATAGATTTGCATTGCGATACAGCAAGTAGAATCTACTATGAGCAAAAAGAGTTGGCTAAAAATACTTACCATATTGATGTTCAGAAACTCAGACAATCTCAATACCTTGCACAATGGTTTGCTTTTTTTGTAAATTTATCTTCCATAGGATCACAATCTCCTATGGAAGAATTTCAAAAAATGTATCAATATTTTGTTGCTCAGGTTAATGAAAATACTCAAGATATAAAAATAGTGACTAACTATGAAACATACATAAAAGCCAAAGAAGAAAAAAAAATAGGCGCTTTTCTTTCTATAGAGGAAGGAGAAATCTTGGAAGGAGATTTAGCTAATGTTGAAAAGTTAGAGGCTTTAGGGATTCGTATGATGACTTTAACTTGGAACTATGCTAATAGTCTAGGATATCCTCATTCTATTTCAAAGGGATTAACAGATCTAGGAAAGCAATTAGTAGACTATCTTAATCATAAAAAAATTTTGATAGATATCGCTCACCTTTCTAAAGAAGGGATGGAGGATGTTATAGCGCTCTCCAAGAAGCCTATTATTGCTTCTCATTCTAATGCAAAAGGCTTTTATAAACATACAAGGAATTTAGATGATGAAATGATTAAAGCAGTTGCTAATAGTGGTGGAGTGATAGGGGTTAATTTCTATAGTTACTTCATAAAAAATGCTAATCTGACATCTGTAGAAGACCTTGTAGGCGTTGTAAACTATCTTTATCAAGTAGGCGGGGAGGATGTATTAGCCCTTGGAACAGATTTTGATGGAATAGATTGCAACTTAGAGGTATGTAATTGTTCAGAAATGGATAAACTGATACAGGGTTTATCTACACATTATCCAAGTGCTATCATAGAGAAGTTTTCTTATAAAAACGTAGAGCGTATTTTAAGAGAAGTTCTATAGTGGTAAATTATAGCTTGGAAAAATTTATCAATAGTGTTATAATGAGTTTGTTATTAAAAACTAGGAAGGAGACTTAACCATGGAAGAGAACAAAGGATGTGGATGTGGACACGATCACGAGCACAAAGGATGTGGAAGTGACTGTGGATGTGGACATGATCATGAAGAGCCAGTTATCTACGTAACATTTGAAGACGAAGATAGAGAAGTAGCTTGCGATGTATTAGGAATATTTGAAGTAGATGAAATTGAATATATAGCACTTGCTCCACAAGATGAGGATGACGTATTAATTTATCGTTATGCTGAAAATGGAGAAGACATTCAATTAAATGAAATTGATTCAGATGAAGAATACGAAAAAGTAGCAGCTGAATTCGACGATTTATTCTTCGGAGAAGATGAATCAACAGAAGAAGAAGCAACAGAAGAATAGTAGAGAAAAACAGGATATGACAAATATCCTGTTTTTTCTATTTTACAAATAAATATAAGAGATTTTATAATATAAAATATGAATAAAAAACAAAAAAAACAAAAAAAACAAAAAAAACAACTCCAAGAACAAACTAAGCAATTAAAACATTTACCAGGTGTATATCAAATGAAGAATAAGGAGGGGGAGATTATTTATGTAGGGAAATCTATAGATATTCAAAGGCGCGTGGCATCATATTTTGTCCCTTCAGGAAAACGGTCCAAAAAAATTACTCGAATGATACATCATATACACCATTATGATATATTTTATACAGATACAGAATTAGATGCATTGTTACTAGAGTGTAGGTGGATTAAACAATATAAACCCTTTTATAATACAGCCCTAACAAGACAACATAAATATGTGTGTTTTGATCTAGACGATGAAATGAATTATAAAATAAGTATAAGTAAATCAAATCAAGAGAAAGAACAAAAAAGATTGGGACCATTTACTAATTATAGGTTAGCATTAATTGGTATGAAGTATATCCAACAGAGTAGGCCATATTTAGCTTGTGCGTTTAAATATGAAAAGAAGATAGAATCTTGCTACCCATACCAATTTAAAGCATGCCCAGGATTCTGCCAAAGTAAAGAAAAACCACGTTTGGAATTTTTGATAGAAAAAATATTAGGGGAGAGAAGTAATATACTGAAAGAAATAGATGAAAAGATGCAACAGTATATAGAACATTTAGAATTTGAGCGAGCAGGGGAACTACTTAGACAGAGGAGTGGTGTACAATATCTAAAAGCTATCTATGGGCTTTTAAATGAGATTGAAAAGAATGGAACCTATATAGGCGTGCTGCCTGAACAAGGCGGGAAAAGAAATAAATACTATTTAATTGTAGGGGGCAGATTAAAAACATCTCAAATAGCGTATAAGAGTGAAGAAAAGGATATTGTTAAAACATATAAAAGATTAGCTGTTAAAAAAGATAAAAAAATTAGAACAATTGAGATAGAAGAAATTGATGAAATGCTTATTATAGAAAGTTTTAAACGAAAGAAAATGAAACGATTAGACGTATAAAATATTGCTAATTGGCCTATACTATTACAAAAATGTATATGAAAGAGCGATTAATGTGAAAAAAATGATTATTTTTGTAAGTATGGGATGTCTAATCGTAGTTACGTTATGGTTAGTCGGTGAAAAAACTGTTTTAACACAACAAATTATAGGGGGAACACGCCCAGTTGCTACAGTTTATTTTAATACGGGACAGCAAATTAAAATAGAGCTCTATCCAGAAGAAGCACCTAATACGGTAGAGAACTTTATCTATTTAGCACAACAAGGATTTTATGAAAAAACTTATGTGAACCGAATTATACCAGGATACTTAATACAAGCTGGAGACCCTATTGGTAATGGATATGGTTATCCCGGCTATTTTATTGCAAGTGAATGTAGATATAATGGGACGAAAAATAGATTAAGTCATACCAAAGGTACAGTATCTATGGCTAGAGCTCAAGATTTTAATACAGAAGGCTCTCAGTTTTTTGTACTACTAGAAGACGATAGGAGTTTAAATGGACAATATTCAGCTTTTGGAAGGGTAATTGAAGGATTAGAAATACTAGAAAGTATGACCACATTAGAACTTGATGAAAATTATAAACCAAGAGAAGAATTGTTGATTGAAAAAATAGAAATTAAAGAAGGGCAACAAGTGGTTGAAAATATAGGAGATAAAGTAGTAGGTGAATAAGCAAGTGATAAAAAAAATAACTTTTAAACAAATACTTAAATGGAGTATTTCGCCTACTTTATGGATAAGCGATTGTTACAAAAGAAGTGCAAAAGATTCTATTAAACGAGGAGAGCGAGTTAAAAAACTTAATAAAACTTATTTAATAATAGCAATAGTTTTAGCAGTTTTCATTGCTATATTGAACAGATTGCCGTATAATAATGTATTGAATGTGGTCGTACACATGTACCCTTTTTATCTTATTTCTAGATGTAATGAGATATTTATGGCATTTGTAAAGGATGCATTTGATAAGCTTAATCCAGCAACAAGAGAAGAAAATGGATTAAAATATCATGAACGAATACAATTAGCACTAAGAAGTTATATAGAGCTAATTTTAAATTATGCAATGATATATTATATTTTTGATACATTTATAGGAAAAGAAATATTTAACTTACCCTTAGAAACACTTTTAAATAGCATTTACTTTAGTGTGATTACTATAGTAGCTATTGGGTATGGAGAATATTATCCAACCCATAATTTGTCAAAAATTTTAGTTATGTATGAAGTAATAAGTGGAACACTATTATTAGTAGTAAGTTTTACTGTATATGTTAATTTAGATTTGAAAGATTAAAAGAGGCGCCCAAAGCCTCTATTTTTTGTCAACAAAAGATAACTTGACAAGACCAAGTGATTTATTTTACATTATAAAAATGAGACTAAATTTGTGGGTGATAAGGATATGAATAAAAAGAACTATGGAAATCAAAGTATTTCCTCTTTGAAAGGTGCAGATCGTGTAAGATTACGTCCAGGGGTAATCTTTGGATCAGATGGAATAGAAGGTTGCCAACACTCAGTATTTGAGATATTATCCAACTCAATAGATGAAGCAAAAGAGGGGTATGGAAATAAGATAGAGGTAACTTTACATAAGGATTATTCCATAACAGTGCAAGATTATGGTCGTGGAATGCCTTTGGATTATAATGAAAAAGAAGGTCGATATAATTGGGATCTTATTTTTTGTGAATTGTACGCTGGTGGAAAGTATAATACAAATGAAGGCGAAAACTATGAATTTAGCTTAGGACTAAATGGATTAGGGGCATGTGCAACTCAGTATAGCTCAGAGTATATGAATGTTTTAGTTTATACAGAAGGATACGGTTTTGAGTTGAGATTTGAAAAAGGTGAAAATGTAGGAGGACTTAGAAAGTATAAAGAAGACTATAAGTCTACAGGGACACGCATTCATTGGAAGCCTGATAAAGACGTTTTTACAGATACAGATATAAAAAGCGAGTATTTCCATAACGTTTTAAAAAGACAAGCTGTAGTAAATAAGGGGATTACTTTTGTTTTTACAGATGAAATAGCAAATGAAGTAATAACTTATATCTATCCAGAAGGTATATTAGGATATGCTGCAGAAGTAGCTCAGGAAAAGAATTTTACAGATATTGTTTTAGTATCACAAGAAACAAGAGGTCAAGATAGTCCAGAGCGACCAGAGTATAAATTAAAGTTTGAAATTGCTTTTGGATTTTGTAATGAGTCTAATTTGTTAGAGTATTATCATAACTCTAGTTATTTAGAGTATGGAGGTTCACCCGATAAAGCGATAAGAAATGCTTTGGTATACAGCATTGATAAGTACCTTAAAACGGAAAACTTGTATAATAAAGATGAGAAAAAAATTACTTTTGTAGATATACAAGATAGCTTGATTTTAATTTCTAATTCATTTTCAACAGTAACAAGTTATGAAAATCAAACTAAAAAAGCTATTACTAATAAATTTATACAAGAAGCTATGCAAGAATTCCTGAAGGATTACCTTTACATCTATTTTATTGAGAATAAAGATGAGGCACTTAAAATTGCAAAACAAGTGCTAGTGAATAAAAGAAGTAGGGAAAAGGCTGAAAAAACAAGAATTAATGTAAGAAAACAACTAGGTGGGTCTATTGATATCACCAATCGTATTAAAAAGTTTGTAGATTGTCGTTCAAAAAATACTAGTGTACGTGAACTATACATTGTAGAAGGGGATTCAGCACTTGGATCTTGTAAATTAGGAAGAAATGCAGAATTCCAAGGCATTATGCCTGTAAGAGGAAAAATTTTAAACTGCTTAAAGTCAGACTATGATAAGATTTTTAAAAGTGATATTATTGTAGACTTACTCAAAGTATTAGGATGTGGAATAGAAATTCAAAGTAAGCATAATAAAGATTTACACACCTTTGATATAAATAATTTAAGGTGGGATAAAGTTATTATTTGTACGGATGCCGATGTAGATGGGTATCAGATTAGAACACTTATTTTGACGATGCTTTATACTTTAACACCTACTTTGATTAAAGAAGGAAAAGTATTCATTGCAGAAACTCCACTTTATGAAATAAATACAAAAAATCAAACCCTCTTTGCTTACTCAGAGTATGAAAAAGTAAAGATTCTTGGCTCATTAAAATCTAAATATACTATGCAGCGCTCTAAAGGGTTAGGTGAGAATGATCCAGAAATGATGTGGCAAACAACTATGAATCCTGAAACAAGAAGACTTATTCAGGTGCTTCCAGAAGAAGCTGAGGCAACAAAAGCAGTTTTTGAACTTTTGTTAGGAGATAATCTTGCAGGAAGAAAAGAATTTATTGCAACGTCAGGTCACAAATATTTAGAGTTAGCAGATATGAGTTAAGTAGGGATTAGGGAGGACAAAGGATAAATGGATGATAAAATGATTAGACAGAATATATCTGAAACCCTAGAGTCTAACTATATGCCATATGCTATGAGTGTAATTGTTTCTAGAGCGCTACCAGAAATCGATGGATTTAAGCCTTCGCATAGAAAGCTTCTTTATACCATGTATAAGATGGGACTTTTGAAGTCAGCTAGAACCAAATCAGCTAATATTGTAGGACAGACAATGAAACTGAATCCTCATGGAGATGCAGCGATTTATGAAACAATGGTACGTTTGACAAAAGGATATGATGCGTTAAATATACCTTTGGTAGATTCTAAAGGAAACTTCGGGAAAGTTTATTCAAGAGATATGGCTTATGCAGCATCGCGTTATACAGAAGCTAAATTAAGTGATATTTGTGAGGAAGTATTTAGAGATATAGAAGAAAATAGTGTAGAGTTCGTAGACAACTATGATGGACGAATGAAAGAACCGACTTTATTACCGGTAACATTTCCGAATGTTTTAGTAAACCCTAACCAGGGTATTGCAGTAGGGATGGCAAGTAATATTTGTAGCTTTAATTTGGAAGAAGTATGTGATGCAACTATTGCTTACTTAAAAGATGAGATGATAGATATTACAGAGTATATTAAGGCACCTGACTTCTCAACGGGAGGAAATATTCTTTATAACCCAGTTGAAATGAAAAGTATATTAGAAACAGGTAGAGGCTCTTTTAAGATGAGAGGGAAATATACGTATGTGAAAAAGGAAAATTGTATTGAAATTACAGAAATTCCTTATACAACAACCGTAGAAGCTATTATTGATAAAATAGAAGATTTAGTTAAGCAAGGAAAAATAAAAGAAGTTTCTGATGTACGTGATGAGACGGATTTGTCAGGACTTAAGTTAACGGTTGATTTAAAGAGAGGTACAATTCCAGAGGTACTGGTAGAAAAACTATTTAAATTAACTCCGTTAGAAGATTCATTTAGTTGTAATTTTAACATATTGGTAGATGGAATGCCGCGTGTAATGGGTGTTAAAACAATAATTAAAGAATGGTGTCGTTTTAGACAAACCTGTATGATTAAAAAGTATCAATATAATATTGAGAAGATGGAGAAAAGGCACCATCTTTTATTAGGACTTAAGGCAATATTATTTGATATTGATAAAGCTATTGTGATTATTAGACATACTGAAAAAGAAAAAGAAGTTGTACCAAACTTAATGACTGAATTTGATATCACAGAGATGCAAGCAGAATTTGTAGCAGAAATTAAATTGAGACATTTAAATAAACAATATATTCTTAATACATTAAATGAAGTAGAAGGATTAGAAAAAGAGATTGCAAGATTAACTGATATCATTAATAGTGATAAAAAGCTTAAAAAAGTTATTAGTGAGGAACTTAAGCAAACTAAGAAAAAGTATGGGATTCCAAGAAGAACAGAAATCTTAGAAAATGTAGAAGTAGTTAAACTACCAGATGATTTATTGATTGAAGATTATAATGTGAAAGTATTTTTTACAGATCACCAATATTTAAAGAAGATTTCACTTGCATCATTAAGAAGTAATGGAGAACAGAAATTAAAAGATGATGACTGTATAAAGCAAGAGTTAGAGGCGACAAATAAAAGTGAGATTTTATTCTTCTCTAATAAAGGCAATGTGTACAAGATGAAAATGCATGAAATAGAGGATTGCAAAGCAAGTCAATTTGGGGTATATTTACCTAATATACTGGATTTGGAATCTGAAGAAATGATTGTGTATATACATGTTACATTAGACTATTCGGGTCATATGATTTTTGGATTTGATAATGGAAAAGCAGCTAGAGTACCTTTGACTGCTTATGAGACAAAGACTAATCGTAAAAAATTGATAAAGTCTTATTATACTAAAAATAGTTGTGTAGGTATGGGATTCGCAACAGAAGAAAGCTTAGTTAAACTAGAACGCATAGATGGCAGAATAGCATGGATTAAAAGTAATGAAATTAGTGAAAAGCAAAAAAGAGATTCTCAAGGCATTCAAGTACTAAGTATCACTAAGAAGTTTGGAATGAGTAAATTAGAAGTCGTAACTCCCGAGGAGGGTATAGTTTATCCGATTGCGAAAACTATACCAGCGACATCCAAATCAATAGAAGAATAATAGTAAACTTAGAGGGGGAATGAGTTGTGAGACAGCTTATCACAGATAGTCAAAGAATCGTAGTAAAAATAGGAACATCTTCATTAACACATGAAAATGGTAAAGTTAATTTAAATAAAATGGAGAAATTAGCTAGGGTTCTTACTGATTTAAATCATCAAGGCAAGGAAATAATACTAGTATCTTCAGGAGCTATAGGAGCAGGTGTTCAGCGTCTGGGATTCACAGAAAGACCTAAAGAACTTGGGCTCAAACAAGCAGCTGCATCTATAGGGCAGGCTATCTTAATGCAGATTTATGAGAAGTTTTTTTGTGAGTACAATCAGGTTGTAGCACAAGTATTACTTACAAAAGATGTAGTAGAAGATCCTATTAAAAATACTAATGCAAAGAATACATTAGGGACGTTATTAGAATTAGGTGTTATACCCATTATTAATGAGAATGACTGTATTTCAACAGATCAGATAGAAGGCTATAGATTTGGAGATAATGATACATTATCTGCATTGGTAGCTGAATTAGTAAATGCGGATACACTTATTCTATTAACAGATATAGATGGTCTTTATACAGATAATCCAAGAGAGAATAAAGAAGCAAAATTAATCCCTTGTGTAGAAATGATTACACCTGAAATAGAATCTTTAGGTAAGGGTGAAGGATCTGCTTTTGGTACAGGAGGAATGGCTACTAAGATTATAGCGGCTAAAATTGCATCTGCTGCAGGAGTAAATACTATAGTTGCATGTGGAGAAGATATTAGGATTATTTATCAGATATTAGAAGGACAAGAAATAGGAACTTGGTTTGTTCCAGGACAGAAAGGATAAGAGCGATGGAAATGGAAAAACTTATTGCAAGAATTAACGAATTAGCTAAGAAAAAGAAAGAAGAGGGATTAACCTCTGATGAGTTAGAAGAACAACAAACACTTCGTCAAGAGTATTTGAAAATTTTTAGATCCAATTTTTCTAATCAATTAGCCAATACAAAAATTCAAACGCCAGATGGAAAATTACATCCACTTAAATATGCGCCAGCAGATCCAAAAAAAGCAAACTAGTTTAATGATTAATAATAAATTTTAAAACCGTTAGACAATGATAGATAAGGCTTCTCGAGAAATAACTCAGTAAGTGATTTTTGGGAGAAACAAGAAGCCATATCTATCATTTTTTTTAAAATGAGTTAAGTAAAAATTGTATAATAACAAAGAGAAGTACATTAATTGCTAGGAGGTAGAAAAATGAAAGTATTAGAACAAGCACAAGGTGCAAAACGTATTTCAAGACAAATTATGAACTTAAAAGTAGAGAAACAAGAAAGTGCATTAAAGGCAGTTGCTTATGAATTAAGAGAAGGCATGGAACAAATCTTAGAAGCTAACAAAAGAGATTTAGAGCAGGCGGTAATTAACGGGGTAAAAGGGTCATTGCTCGATCGATTAACTTTAACACCAGAGCGTATAGAGGATATGATATCAGGTGTACTTCAAATTTTACAACTTCCTAATAGCATTGGAGAAGTTGAAAATATGATTACTAGACCAAATGGATTACAAATAGGACAAAAACGTGTGCCGATAGGTGTTATTGGTATTATTTATGAGGCAAGACCAAATGTAACTGTAGATGCCTTCGCATTATGCTTTAAAACTTTTAATACGGTTATTTTACGAGGAGGCAAAGAAGCCTTTCAAACCAACCAAGTAATTGTAGAGCTTATACGCAAAGCATTAGCTTCTTGTGGAGTGCCTGCAGATGCCGTACAACTTGTCCAAGATACTTCTAGAGATTCTGCTATGCAGCTCATGAAAATGAATAAATACTTAGATTTACTTATTCCTAGAGGAGGAGCAGGGCTTATTCAGTCTGTAGTAGAAAATAGTACAGTACCAGTTATTGAAACAGGAGTGGGAAATTGTCATATCTTTATTGATCAAGATGCTGATTTAGAAAAAGCTATTCCAATTTGCTTGAATGCAAAAGCACAAAGGCCAGGTGTTTGCAATGCAGTTGAAACTATTCTTATACATAAAAAAATTGCTGAAAAATGTTTAAATCAACTTATACCAGCGCTTCAAAAACATAAAGTGGAAATTAGAGGAGATGAAAATGTTTGTCAATGGGAAGGTACAATACCAGCAGAAGTAAAAGACTATGAGACGGAATTCCTAGATTATATTGTAGCTATGAAAGTGGTTCAGGATTATGAAGAAGCAGTTAACCACATTTATGAATATAGTACAGGGCATTCAGAATGTATTTTAACAGAAAATTATACAACAGCACAGCAATTCTTAAATGATATTGATAGTGCAGCGGTGTATGTAAATGCATCTACGCGATTTACAGATGGATTTGAGTTTGGATTTGGAGCAGAAATTGGAATTAGTACTCAAAAACTCCATGCTAGGGGACCTATGGGATTAAAGGCTTTAACAACAACCAAATATATTATCTATGGGAATGGACAATGTAGAGTATAGAGGTTGCGAAAAAGTATGAGATAAGGTACAATAGGAACAACTGTTCTTGATAAGGAGAAAATAATGTTAGCATACTTAAATGGAAAAATAACGGAAGCGTATAATCAATATATTGTACTAGAAGTAATGGGAGTAGGATATGAAATTTTTATGGCAGGCCGTGATATGAATTATGCAGTAAGTCTAGATGGATTAACGAAAATCTATGTTTATGAACATATCAAAGAAGATGCTCATGACTTATACGGATTCCCAACAAAAGAAGAAAAAAATTTATTTAAAAAGCTCATTAGTGTAAGTGGAATAGGTCCTAAAGGAGCAGCTCAGATTTTGAATTTATATTCACCAAATGAGGTAATTAATTTTATTATAGCTGGAGATAGTAAAGCTTTAACTAAAGTAAGTGGAATAGGTCCAAAGACAGCACAAAGAGTTATTTTAGAATTAAAAGATAGTATGAATAAAATTTACGAAGTAATTACAGAACTTCCTATTATGGCGGCTAATGAAACTGATTATAAAACAGATGCTATTGCAGCACTTATATCTTTAGGCTACGCAAGTCAAGATGCTACAAAAGCAGTCAATGCTATATTTGATTACGAAGATACAACGGAGATGATTATAAAAAAAGCGCTTAACTTATTAATGATTTAGGGAGAGGGGGTTGAAATGTGAATAAGAGAATCATGTCTGCAGACTTACAGTTTGAAGATCAAGATGTAGAAAGCACCATACGCCCCCTCAAGCTTGAGGAGTATATTGGTCAAACAGGGGCAAAAGAAACTTTAAAAATTTTTATAGAAGCAGCGAAACATAGAGAAGAATCATTGGACCATGTACTTTTATATGGCCCACCTGGTTTAGGTAAGACGACCTTGGCAGGTGTTATTGCGAATGAAATGGGCGTAAAGTTTAAAGTAACAGCAGGACCAGCTATTGAAAAACCAGGAGATATTGCAGCAATACTCAATAACTTGCAAGCAGGAGATATCTTGTTTATTGATGAAATTCATCGTATGCCAAGGCATGTAGAAGAAGTATTATACTCTGCTATGGAGGATTTTTTTATTGATATTGTAGTAGGAAAAGGACCAGCTGCCAAATCTATTCGGCTCTCGTTACCAAAGTTTACTTTGGTAGGGGCAACGACAAGAGCAGGAATGCTAAGTTCACCGCTAAGAGACAGGTTTGGCATTATCCAAAGATTAGAGTACTACACATTAGAGGAATTAACTCAAATTGTTATGCGTACAGCTACTATTTTAAATGTAGAAATATTAGAACAGGGAGCAAGGGAGGTTGCGAAATGTTCTAGGGGTACACCAAGGTTAGCTAACCGTTTATTAAAACGAGTAAGAGATATTGCTTTAATTAAATATCAAGGGCAAGTCATTAGCCAAGAAATTGCTTTAAGTGCATTAGAATTACTGAATATTGATAAGCATGGGTTAGATGAGCTAGACCGAAGAATATTGATGACGATAGCAGTACAGTTTAAAGGTGGACCTGTAGGCTTAGAAACGTTAGCAGCTACAATCGGTGAGGAAAGAGATACATTGGAAGATGTGTATGAACCTTATTTGATGCAACAAGGGTTATTGCAAAGAACACCTCGTGGACGAATGCTCACACCGTATGCGTATGATTTATTAAAACTAAAATAAAACGCCCTTTGGGTGTTTTTTTTTAGTGTGTATGATATAATAAAGAAAATAGAGTATAGTTAAGTGATGTTTTGCAATAAATAATAGTTTTTCAATAAATCCTATGGTATAATGACAAAAACTATAAAACAAATGAATGTAGTGGGGTGTTTTTATGGCGAAAAATAAAGTGGAAGTAATTATTGGTGGTAATATTTACTCACTACAAGGCGAAGAATCTAATCAGCATATTCAACAAGTGGCTGCATTAATAGACCAAAAACTTTTGGAAATCCAAAAGAACTATGGGACTAAACGCTTAAGTACTTCCCAACTTTATATGTTATCAGCAATTAATATTGCTGATGAGTATTTAAAAACCAAAGAAGAATTGGATGAAAAGTATTTAAAAACCAAGGAGGAATTGGGAGAAAAGTACTTAAAAACCAAAGAAGAATTAGAGGTATATATACGTGAATTAGAAAAATGCAACAGAGAAAATTTAGCATTGCTAGAACGTATAGAAGAACTTGGCCTTGAAATGAATAGAATTAAAATTGGTCAACAAAGTAAATAAAAATTTAAAGGGGGAAGGGATAAACTTCCCCTTTTGTAATGAATAAATAAAGAAAGAAGGATATAGACGTGAAAAAGGTAGAATTACTTGCACCTGTAGGAAAGCTAGAAAATGCATATGCAGCAATAGAAAATGGGGCAGATGCCATATTCGTGGGAGGAAAACTATTTAATGCGAGACAATTTGCGGATAATTTTAATGATAATGAATTAGAAGAAATTGTACGTTATTGTAAATTAAGAGATGTAAAGGTCTATATTACAGTAAATACACTTGTTAAAAATGAAGAGCTAAAGGAAATGTATAATTATTTACAGTATTTAGCTAATCTGAAAGTAGATGCTTTGATTGTGCAAGATTTGGGTGTAGTACGTATGATAAAAAAATACTTTCCAACATTAACGATTCATGCAAGTACACAAATGACAGCTCATAGTATACAAGATGTAGAACTTTTAAAAGCAGAAGGGTTTGAACGTGTAGTATTAGCTAGAGAATTAAATTTAAAAGAGATTAAAAAAATTAAAGAAGATACAGGTGTTGAAATTGAAACATTTGTACATGGCGCACTTTGCTATTCTTACTCGGGACAATGTTTATTCAGTAGTTTTATTGGAGGGAGAAGTGGCAATAGAGGAAGATGTGCACAACCTTGTCGTATGCAATACTCCTTACATGAAAAAGGAAAACCAGTGGTAGAAAATTTACATTTACTTAGTCCAAAAGATATTTGTACATTAGATTTAATCCCAGAACTTATTGAGGCAGGGATTGATTCTTTTAAAATTGAAGGACGTATGAAATCACCAGAGTATGTAGCATCTGTTGTTAAAGAATATCGTAAGTATATTGATGAAGCATTAGAGGGTATTAACCCATATAGTGTGGCTGAAGAGGATGTGGCAGAATTACAGTCAATCTTTAATAGAGGGGGATTCTCACAAGGATACTATCATCAAAAAGCAGGAAGAGATATGCTAACAGAGAAGACACCTAAAAATATTGGGTTAAAGATAGGCCATGTTGTAGATTATAACCCTAAAACTAAGATGGTTACCATTTACACTAATAAAGCGCTTAACCCTGGAGATGGACTAGAAATATGGAATACGCATAAGCATACGGGAACAGGTATTTCCAAGTATTATGAGGCAAATGAAAAATTTACGGTACCTGTAACAGAAAAAGCAGAAAAAGGAAGTGCAGTATATCTTTCAAAAAATCATACCCTATTAAAAGAACTAAAAAAAACCTATGAAAGAAGCAATAGAAAAGTAGTAGTAAGTGCAAAAGTAGTAGGGCGTATTGGAGAACCAATAAGGTATACATTAAAATATAAAGACTTAGAGGTAACTGTAACAGGAGAACTATTAGAGAAAGCTATGAATGCACCTACTCAAAAAGAAAATGTTATTAAACAGCTTTCTAAATTAGGAACAACTTCATTTAAACTACAAGATTTTAAGATAGAGTGGGATGAAGAAGCCTTTATAGTAATCAGTAAGCTAAATGACTTAAGAAGACAAGCTGTAACATTATTAGAGGAAAAGATAACAGCCAGAGCAGAGCAGAACAAAAAGGAAAAGTATAAAGATGTCCAATTTGAGGAGACAAGGTTAAATAGTCAATATGGAGCACTTGTTAATAGTCTAGAGCAATTACAAAGCTGTTTAGAAGAAAACCAAATTCAAACAATTTATTGGGAATGGCATTATAATGATGAAATCACTAAAAAAGCATTAACACTCTGTGAAAAACAGGGAAAAACTTTCTATCTTGCATTACCTTATATTATGAGAGAACCAATATGGGAAAAATATAAAAAACAAATGGCTGCTTGGCAAGATACAGGAATAGAGGGTTATTTGTGTCGAACATATGGTCAGTTTAATTATCTGAATAATGGATTGAAAAAATTGAGATTGGACTATAATTTAAATGTACTCAACAATGAGGCTGTTATGTATTGGGCTGAAAAAGGAGCAGAAGTTATTAGTGCATCTATGGAACTTTCTAAAGCAGAACTTAAGGAGATGAAAGGCCCATTAGAACGTATTATTTATGGACATCTACCTCTGATGACTACAGAACAATGTATTCTGGGTAATTATAAAATGTGTAATAAAACACATACTGGTAACTATGATTATACTTTAAAGGATCGCAAAGAAAGTTTGTGGCAATTAACAACTGATTGTAAAGCATGTAAAATGCAAGTTTTAACAGAATATCCTTTACTTACTTTGCCAGGAAAAGATTTAGGATCAACATCTTTTGCATATTATAGACTAAACTTTACAAAAGAAAGTGGTTTAGAAACAAAAGCAGTTTTAGAACATGTTTTCCAAGAAATACCTTTAAGAGTTCAAGTGGCAGTAGGAAACTTTTTAAAATCTATAGAGTAAGTAGGTGAATGAATGCCCTATTTGAATTTGTTTATATTATTAAGTAGATATTTGTTTGTGGGGTTTGGCGTTATTTTTATTATTGTATCATTTAGCTTTATGAAGCCCTTTATTCCGTATTCATTAGGAGATAGTAAAACTAAAAATAATTTACTTTACCTATGTATGATGTTTTTTCACTTAGGCGGAAGTAGTATTTTAGTAGCTAAAGCTGCTGATAATATGATGAAACAACAGATTTTAGTGAATAGTATAGTAGTTTTTTTGATTATTACAATAGCGACACTTATTTTAAGAATTTGCAAAAGGCAGCAACAGCTAGTAATGTGGAATATTGTATTCTTTTTATTAGATATTAGCTACATTACATTACAAAGATTAGATCATGAGCTAGCAACTAGGCAAATTGCATGGATGATTGTAAGCGTATTATTGGCAATTACATTGCCTTGGATAGGCTTTAAATTATTAGCACCTAAGTATAAATATTTGTACTTAGGCATTACAGTAATCACGATGGTATTACCGTTTATATTTGGAGACGCAAGAAATGGTGCAATGAACTGGGTTCAAATTGGAAGCTTTTCTTTTCAGCCATCTGAAATCGGTAAGGTGACTATGATCTTATTCTTAGCAGGATTATTTGATAGCTGGGGAGAGAAAAAAGAAAAACTTAAAATACTTATAATAGCTGGAGTAAGTATGGGGGGAGTACTTGGCTGTTTAGTCCTCCAAAGAGACTTAGGAGGAGCATTGTTATATTATTTAACGTTCTTGGTTATGTTATTTATAGGAACTCAAAAATTTTGGCTACCTCTTTTAGGATTGGGTGGAGGAGCACTTGCTTCTGTAGCGGGATATATGCTTTTTTCACATGTGCGTGTTAGAGTAGAAGCATGGCTTAATCCTTGGGCGGATATCTCAGGAGGGGGCTATCAAGTTGTACAAGGTTTATTTGCTATGGGAACATGGGGATGGTTTGGAAGTGGACTTACAAGAGGCATTCCAACAAAGATTCCTTTTGTCACTACAGACTATATCTTTGCAGCTATTGCAGAAGAGTTTGGGAACCTATTTGCAATAGTTGTTATTTTGTGTTATTTGGCTATTATTCTTCAAGGTCTTAAAATAGCCCTCATGCAAAAAGAACGATTCCAATTATTTGTTTGTATAGGTATCGTAGCTTTATTAGGATTTCAAGTATTCATTATTTTGGGAGGAGTATTAAAAATTATCCCATTGACAGGAATTACTGTACCTTTTGTAAGCTATGGGGGAACTTCTCTCTTGGTAAGTGTAGGGATGATAGGTATACTAGGAATACTTGCATATAAGGCAAAATACCCAAAGAGGGGGCTACACAATGAATAATAAAAAAATAGTTTATAGTATATTAGGTCTATTTGCAGTTGTTTTTTTAGGACTTGCAGGTTATATGATTTATTTTACGATGGTTGAAAGTAAGGAAATTTCAATTCATCCCTACAATAGAAGATTGGATCATTTGGAAGGTGAAGTGATAAGAGGCAATATTTATGATACTAATGGAAACTTATTAGCTACAACTGAAAATGGCAAAAGGATGTATCCTTATGGGTCAAGGTATGCACATGCAGTAGGTTACTCACAAATGGGGAAATATGGAGCTGAAGCTCAAACTAATGTAGAATTACTTTATCCTGATTACAACTTAAGGTCTATTTTGGAAAATACCTTTATGGGCAAAAAATTTGAAGGCAGAGATGTGGTACTTACATTAGATGATCGTTTGCAAAAAACAAGTGAGGAAGCAATGCAAGGGTATAAAGGATCAGTGGTGATATTGGAACCCTCTACAGGGAAAATCAAAACGATGTATTCAACACCTGGATTTAACCCTAATAACTTAGTTGCTAATTGGGATACTCTATCTTCGGATCAAGAAAATAGTCCCTTAGTTAATCGAGCAACACAAGGACTGTATCCACCAGGGTCTATTTTTAAAATTTTACCCACCATAGCCTTGATTGAAAGTGGCTTAGAGTATGAAAATATTGTCTATGAATGCACAGGGAGTATTACACAAGGAGACTATACTATTAAATGCTTTAATGGTAATATACATGGTAAAATTAACTTAAAACAAGCGTTTGAGAAATCTTGTAATACCTATTTTATCCATTTACAAGAATATATTAAACCCAAAGAATTACAATCTTTAGGAGAAAGCTTATTGTTTAATAAATCAATACCATTAGACATAGAATATAATAAGAGCCGATTACAAGTAGGGGAAAAGAGTACACCTTTTGATGTAGCAGCAGCTTATATTGGGCAAGGGAGAACCTTGGTAACGCCTATGCACATGGCTATGTTAGCTTCAATGATAGTCAATGATGGTGTAGTAATGGAACCTTACCTATTTGATTTTTCTAAAAATGAAAAGGGAAGAATATTGCTTAAAAATCTCCCTAATTATCATAAAGCGCTTATAAATGAAAATACAGCTCAGATACTTCAAGAATATATGATGGGAGTCATTACAAATGGGACAGCAAGTAGGCTAAGTACCCGAGGACTCAGAGCAGGAGGAAAAACTGGAACAGCACAGAATGAAACAGGAAAAGATCACTCTTGGTTTATTGGGTTTGCTCAAAATGTAGAGAAACCAGAATCAGAAATAGCCTTTGCTGTTATCGTAGAAAATGGTGGACAGGGTGCTAAATCTTTAGATGTAACACAGCAAATTTTAAGGACATTTGTTTATCTTGAATGAGAAAACTAAGATTAAGTACAGTATATTTTAAATCATAAGTTGAAAAAAAAGCAAAAAAAAGATATACTTTAACTAGTGAGAGGTACTTATAAAGAAAGACAGGTGATAAAATGATACAGACTGTCAGTTGTGGAGGCGTAGTCATTCATAAAGGCAAAATCCTCGTGCTCTATAAAGACTACAAACACAAATATGTAGGGTGGGTGCTACCAAAAGGAACTGTAGAAATGGACGAAACACATCAAGTAACGGCCATTAGAGAAGTGAAAGAAGAATCAGGTGTAGATGCGCAAATTGTAAGGTATATCGGTTCAAGTCAGTATACTTTTCAAGGGAAAGATGATATGGTCAATAAGACTGTTCACTGGTATTTGATGAAATCAGATAGTTTTTATACCAAACCTCAAAGAGAAGAGTATTTTGTAGATGCTGGATACTATAAGTTTTATGAAGCGTATCATTTAGTAAAGTTTTCAGATGAAAGATATATTTTGAAAAAGGCTTATAATATGTACCTAGAAATGAGAAAGAATAATGAGTGGTTTCCAAAGCCTGGCCCCTCTAAAAAGTTCAAATAAAATACTCCCGAATCACTTTATATAAAGGATTCGGGAGTATTTTTAAAAATAATATGCGGATAAAGGGAATCGAACCCTTACGATGTTACCACCGGCAGATTTTGAGTCTGCTGCGTCTGCCTGTTCCGCCATATCCGCTTGACAAGAATTATAATATCACAAGTTTTTTGATATTGCAACATAATTAAGATATATTTTAGAATAAAATCATGTTTAATATTGTATAACTTATAAAAGTATAATACGATAAGAATGAACACAGAAAAGAAGAGAGGGATAGGATTTGGAAGAATCAATAGAAAATAAGCTGATTAAGTTGGCTAGGAAAGGAAATACTTCGGCCTTTGAAAAGTTGATTATAGCGTATGAAAAAAATATTTATAATATTTGTCTACGCATGTTGAACAATGAACAAGAAGCCTATGATGCCTCGCAAGAAGTTTGTATGAAGATTTGGAGACAGATAGAGCATTTTGAAGGGAATTCCAAATTTAGTACTTGGGTCTATCGTATAGCCACGAATCAATGTTTAGATATTTTAAGGAAATATAAAAACAAAAAAGAAATTTCTATTTACCAAACGAATAAAGACTCAGATGATGAGTGGATAATGGAAATACCAGATGAAAAGGCTAATTTAGAAAAGCATATAGAAGAAATGGCATTACAAGATGTTTTACAATTAGCGTTATCAGAGCTTAAAGAAGAATATAGAGAACTGATTGTACTTAGAGAGCTTCAGCAACATAGCTATGATGAAATTGGAGCTATTTTAAACCTTTCACAAGGAACTGTTAAATCGAGACTGTCAAGAGCAAGGGGAGCACTCAAAAAAATTTTAAGCCAAAATAAGGAACCTTATTGCTCTTTCTTTCGTCAAATTTCTAAGAAGAAGGAGGAGACTCTATGAAATGTGAAAATTACTTAGAACTTTTATCATCTTACCTAGACAAACAATTAACGACTCAAGAAGCAGAACAATTAGAGGCTCATCTTAAGACGTGTGAAAAGTGTAGGGAAGAATTAGAAATACTAGAGGCTATTGGAACAAGTTTAGATAGTCTAGAAAATAAGGAACTGCCACAAGGATTTCATGCAGAATTAATGGATAAAATTCATGCAGAAAAACAAACCAAACCTTTTTATCAACATAAGCTTTTTACGTATGGATCAAGTATAGCAGCTGTATTGATTTTAGTGGTTATCTTTAGCCAAGGGTTGAATTTTGATAATCTAGTAGAACGAGAACAACCAGAGATGACACCTATGAGGAGTGCAATGCCAGAGGTAGCTAGTTATACAGAATCATCTATAGGGAATGTAGGTATAGTGCAAGAACCAAGTGCTCTAGAGAGAAGCATGATAGAAGAAACAGAGCAGATGATGGATGAGTGGTATTTAGTTAGTGAAGATGGAGAAGCAACTATGGAACTTATTGAAGAATGGGCTAAGTCTAATGAATACCAGACACAAACTATTATTCAAGGAGAACAAAGAACAGTTACATTTTTACAGAAGGTGGATCGTCAGGCCTTAAAAAGCTTGATTGAAAAACAAAAAAATATTCAAGATTTTCAATGGATAGATATGAAACATGAAAGTTTAAGCATAATCATTACAAAATATAACCCTTAAGCACTTGACAAGATTTTGGTATTTTGATACATTAGATGCATCTAATGAATTTGCAATGATGAAGAGGAGTAGTAAGACGACAGAGTATCAGCGAAATTGGGGCAGTGTGAGCCAATGACTATGAGTTTTATGAAGGGCACTTCGGAGCAATGACTTCAAAAAGAGGGATACTTAACTAAGTATTCAATAAGGGTGGAACCGCGGAAGAGTACCTTTCGTCCCTTGCTATTAAGCAGGGGACGAGAGGTTTTTTTGTGTCCACTCATTTTAATATAGGAGGAATAAACAATGGAAAAAAATATGCAACAAGTTGTAGCAGTAGCTAAATCTAGAGGATTCGTATATCCAGGGTCAGAAATTTATGGAGGACTTGCAAATACTTGGGATTACGGCCCATTAGGAGTAGAACTTAAAAATAACGTAAAAAAAGCATGGTGGAGAAAGTTTATTCAAGAAAGCCCATACAATGTAGGGGTAGATTGTGCGATTCTTATGAATCCTCAAGCATGGGTAGCATCAGGACACGTAGGTGGATTTGCTGATCCACTTATGGACTGTAAAGAGTGTAAAGAAAGATTCCGTGCAGATAAAATTATTGAAGATTTCTTACAAGCAAAAGGTGAAGAGCAAGTAGTAGATGGATGGTCTAATGAACAAATGCAAACATTCATTACAGAAAACCAAATTGAATGTCCAACATGTGGTAAACACAACTTTACAGATATTAGACAATTCAACCTAATGTTTAAAACATTCCAAGGGGTAACAGAAGACTCTAAAAACGTAGTTTATCTAAGACCAGAAACAGCACAAGGAATCTTTGTAAACTTTAAAAATGTACAAAGAACAAGTAGAAAGAAAGTACCATTTGGTATTGGACAAATTGGTAAATCATTCAGAAATGAAATTACTCCAGGTAACTTCATCTTTAGAACACGTGAATTTGAACAAATGGAACTTGAATTCTTCTGTAAACCAGGAACAGAAATCGAATGGTTTGATTACTGGAAAGCATATTGCGTAAACTGGTTACTTAGCTTAGGCGTAAACCAAGAGAATATGAGAGTACGTGATCACTCAGAAGAAGAATTATCACACTACAGTAATGCAACATCAGATATTGAGTTTATGTTCCCATTTGGATGGGGAGAGTTATGGGGAATTGCTAGCCGTACAGACTTTGACCTTAAACAACATCAAGAACATTCAGGTCAAGACATGAGTTACTTTGATCCAACAACAAATGAAAAATATGTACCATACTGTATTGAACCATCATTAGGAGCTGATAGAGTAACACTTGCGTTCCTTTGCGAAGCTTATGATGAAGAAGCGTTAGAAGATGGGGATACTAGAACTGTATTTAGATTCCATCCAGCTATTGCACCAGTAAAAGCAGCTATTTTACCACTTTCTAAAAAATTATCTGAACAGGCAACAGAAGTTTACCAAACACTTGCTAAATACTACAATGTAGAATTTGATGAAGCAGGTTCTATTGGAAAACGCTATAGAAGACAAGATGAAATCGGAACACCATTCTGTATTACGTTTGATTTTGATTCATTAGAAGATGGCATGGTGACTATAAGAGATAGAGATACGATGAGCCAAGAACGTGTGAAAATTGATGAATTAGTTCAGTATATTCAGAAAAAGATGGAATTTTAAATCTTATATGTCAAATTTTGATTAATTAAATTGTTTAAAATTACTATAATTTAATACAAGTTATAAAATACTCTAGTCAAGAAAGAATTTTGTGTTATAATAAAATTCGAGTAAGGGAATAGAGTATTTTTTTTATATTCGTCGCTGATTTTAGAAAGTTAATCTATTTCCGAAAACAATACTAGGAGGTTATTTGACATGAGCCAAAAATGGGTTTATATGTTTAAAGAGGGAGATACAAAAAATAAAAATCTTCTTGGGGGAAAAGGGGCAAACCTTGCAGATATGACACAACTTGGTTTACCAATTCCACAAGGATTTACTGTTACAACAGAAGCTTGTACAGAATACTATAACAATGGAAAAGCTCTTTCAGAAGAGATTCAAAGCCAAATTAAAGCATGTTTAGCTGAATTAGAAGCTGAATCAGGGAAAAAATTTGGTGATATAGAAAATCCTTTACTTGTATCAGTTCGTTCAGGAGCTAGAGTATCTATGCCAGGAATGATGGATACAGTACTTAATTTAGGTCTTACAGATTTAGCTGTAGAAGGCTTAGCTAAAAAAACAGGCAATGAAAGATTTGCATATGATTCATATCGTCGTTTCATCCAAATGTTCTCTGACGTAGTAATGGAAATTCCAAAGCCACGTTTTGAAAAAATCATTGATGCAATGAAAGAAGAAAAAGGGGTAACACTTGATACAGATCTTACTGCAGAAGACTTAAAAGAATTAGTAGTGAAGTTCAAAGCACTTTACTTAGAAGAAAAAGGGGAAGAATTCCCACAAACTCCAGAAGTACAATTAATGGAATCTATTCAAGCGGTATTCCGTTCATGGATGAATCCACGTGCAATCGTTTATAGAAGAATGAACGATTATCCATCTGATTGGGGAACAGCAGTAAATGTACAAATGATGGTATTTGGTAACATGGGAGAAACATCTGGTACAGGTGTTGCATTCACAAGAAATCCATCTACTGGAGAAAACTTAATTTATGGGGAATACTTAATCAACGCACAAGGGGAAGACGTTGTAGCAGGTATCCGTACACCAAATCCAATTAGCCAATTAGAACAAGATATGCCAGCAGTATATGAAGAGTTTATGGCTATCTCAAATAAACTTGAAAATCACTACCGTGATATGCAAGATATGGAGTTTACAGTTGAAGAAGGTAAACTTTATTTCTTACAAACTCGTAACGGAAAAAGAACAGCACAAGCTGCACTTAGAATTGCTGTTGAATTAGTAAATGACGGTATGATCACAGAAGAAGAAGCAGTACTTCGTGTAGAACCAAAACAATTAGATCAATTACTTCACCCAATGTTTGATGTAAAAGCATTAAAAGAAGCGACAGTAATTGGAAAAGCATTACCAGCATCACCAGGAGCAGCAGCAGGTAAAGTATACTTCACAGCTGAAGATGCAAAACAAGCAGGAGCAGTTGGTGAAAGAGTTATCTTAGTTCGTCTTGAAACATCTCCAGAAGATATTGAAGGAATGGCAGCAGCACGTGGTATTTTAACAGTACGTGGAGGAATGACATCTCATGCAGCAGTAGTTGCTCGTGGTATGGGAACATGCTGTGTATCAGGATGTGGAGAAATCAAAATCAATGAAGAAGAAAAATACTTTGAATTAGCAGGAAATGTTTATAGAGAGGGCGATTATATATCATTAGATGGTTCAACAGGAAACATTTATGGTGAAGATATTAAAACAGTAGAACCAGAAATCACAGGTGATTTCGAAACATTTATGAAATGGGCAGACGCTCATCGTACATTAAAAGTACGTACAAATGCAGATACACCAAAAGATGCACAAAATGCAGTAAGATTTGGTGCAGAAGGTATCGGTCTTTGCCGTACAGAGCATATGTTCTTTGAAGAAGATCGTATCATGAAAGTACGTAAAATGATTGTTGCTAAAACAGAAGAAGAAAGAAGAGAAGCATTAGATGCCCTTCTACCACTTCAAAAGGGTGATTTTGTAGGAATCTACCAAGCAATGGAAGAAAGACCAGTAACAGTACGTCTTCTTGATCCACCACTACATGAATTCTTACCACATACAGAGGAAGATATTAAAGCACTTGCAGTAGAAATGGGTATCACTTTTGAAGCATTAAAAGAAACAGTTGAATCATTACATGAGTTTAACCCAATGATGGGACATCGTGGATGTCGTTTATCAGTTTCTTATCCAGAAATTGCTGAAATGCAAGCACGTGCAATCATTGAAGCAGCACTTCAAGTAAAACAAGAAAAAGGATTCAATATTATTCCAGAAATTATGATTCCACTTGTAGGAGATAAAAAAGAGTTAAAATTCGTTAAAGATATCGTAGTAGCAGCTGCTGATAAAGCTATTGCTGAGTCAGGTATCGAACTTACTTACTCAGTGGGAACAATGATTGAAATTCCACGTGCTGCTGTAACAGCTGACCAAATTGCAGAAGAGGCAGAATTCTTCTCATTCGGTACAAATGACTTAACACAAATGACATTTGGATTCTCACGTGATGATGCTGGTAAATTCTTAGAAGATTACTATACAAAAGGTGTATATGAGTCTGATCCATTTGCTAGACTTGATCAAAACGGTGTAGGGATTTTAGTGGAAATGGCTGCAGAGAAAGGTAGAATGACTCGTCCAAATATCAAACTTGGTATTTGTGGTGAGCATGGTGGAGATCCATCATCAATTGAATTCTGCCACAAAGTAGGATTAAACTATGTATCTTGTTCTCCATTCCGTGTACCAATTGCACGTTTAGCAGCAGCTCAAGCGGCATTAAAAAACAAATAAGAACTAGCTAATTAGCACAACCCTGTATCATTGATACAGGGTTTTTTGTGTAATCCTACAAAAACGTATAAAAAAAGAGGAAATTGGCTATTTATGTAGTATTAGTATAGTGTATAGGAGATGTCTCATTTACATATTCTAAAGAAAGAAGAGAAAGTTGTTGATAAGCCTAAGATACATAAATATGATAAATAAGCTTAATCACACATCAAAAATAGACTAATTAGAAAGAAGGAGAATAGATGTACTATCCAGATAATATTATAGAACAAGTAAGAGAACAAAGTGATATCATATCTACTATCTCCGAATATACGCATCTAACCCAAAAAGGAAGTTCTCACTTTGGGCTTTGCCCTTTTCATAATGAAAAAAGTCCATCTTTTTCAGTCAGTGAAGAAAAACAAATGTATTATTGTTTTGGATGTGGAGCAGGAGGAAATATATTTACCTTTTTAATGCAAAAAGAGAATATGACTTTTGTAGAAGCGTTAACACATTTAGCAGAAAGAGCGCACATAGATATTGAAAGTTTTAATACAGGTCAAGCGCCCACTCAGAATAAAAAAAATGAACTCTTAGAAATTCATAAAATAGCAGGGAGATTTTACTACTATGCACTAGGTGATGAAAATGCAGGGGAAGTAAGAGAATATCTGAATCAGAGAGGGATTGGAAAAGAAATAATTAAGAAATTTGGGATAGGATACGCGCCGGCTGATTATACTATATTATACAAATATCTAAGAAATCAAGGGTACTCTGATGAAATTTTGCTGGAAAGTGGATTAATTCTAAAGAGTAAAAAAAGTGGCGTATTTTATGATCGTTTTTCAGATCGTGTAATGTTTCCTATTTTTAATACCAATAAGAAGGTTATTGCATTTGGTGGAAGGATCATTAAACAGGGCGAACCTAAATACTTGAATTCACCAGAGAGTTTGTTATTTGATAAGAGTCGTAATTTATATGGACTTCATTTGGCAAGAGCAGAGGCTCATCCGTATTATATTCTGGTAGAAGGATATATGGATGTTATTGCTATGCATAAAGCTGGCTTTACTCAAACAGTTGCTTCCTTAGGAACCGCTTTTACAGTAGGCCATGCTAAATTGCTTAAGCGATATACAAATGAATTGGTTATTCTATATGATAGTGATGCTGCAGGAGAAAAAGCAGCATTAAGAGCTATGCCTATTTTAAGGGCAGAGGGGATTAATGTACGTATCTTGCAGTTAAGTGATAGTAAAGACCCAGATGAATTTCTAGGGAAACACGGAAAAGAAGAGATGGAAGAGCTTTTAAATCATGCAAAGAGTGATACTTGGTTTAAAGTGATGAAATTAGAGCAAAACTATGATATTAGAGAGCCAGAACAAAAAGTTAAATTTTTACAAGAAGTAGCAAAGGTTATTGGAGAGCTTTCAAGCAGTATCGAACAAAATATATATACAAAAGAAATTGCAATTAGGTATAAAATAGATGAAATAGCACTTGAGGCTGAGATTAAAAACTATTATAATAATAAGTTGCAGGTTAAAAATCAAGAAACTAAATCAAAACCTATTATGCATATACCTATGATGACTTCCAATATACAACTTGCTTTCCTATCCACGATCTATCATTATCCTTATGTATTTAATTATATAAAAGAATATGTAGATCCAGAGTTGTTTGATGAAGGACTGCTTCAAGAATTAGCTAAACAAGTTTTTGATAGTATTACGAATCAAACACAAATTGATATAGGGCATTTTAACAATGCTTATACAGATTTAAAAGAACAAAATATGATATCAAATGTTTTTATGAATAAAGATATGAGATATGAAGATCAAGAACTTTTACAAAAAATGTTAACGGAAACTATAAAACGTCTAAATATTTTGCATATAGAAAAGAAACTTAAGACAAGTATTGACATATTAGAAGTACAAAAACTACTATCTAGAAAAAAGGTACTTGACAAACTGTATATTGAGTTTATAAATGGTTAGAATAGTAGACAGGAGAAAGGATTGATTAGAGTGAAAGACCAAGCACAACAAAAACTTACGTTTAAAACGAGGCTAGAACAGCTTATAAATCTTGCAAAAGATAAAAAAGGTGTTCTAGAACAAAGTGATATTACAGATGCTTTTATGGATTTGGAGTTAGAACCTACTAAAATCGAACAAATTTATGAGTATTTAGAAGCTCAGAGTATTGATATCATTGGTAATATTACAGATATAGACGAAGAAGAGAATGAAATAGACTTTACTTTACCAGAAGGTATTAGTATTGATGACCCTGTAAGAATGTATTTAAAAGAAATTGGTAAAGTACCTCTTTTATCTGCAGATGAGGAAATTAAACTTGCACAACGTATGGAACAAGGTGATCAAGAAGCGAAGAAAAGACTTGCTGAAGCTAACTTAAGACTGGTAGTAAGTATCGCAAAAAGATATGTAGGTCGTGGAATGTTGTTCTTAGACCTTATTCAAGAAGGTAACTTAGGGCTAATTAAAGCGGTAGAAAAATTTGACTATCGTAAAGGATATAAATTTAGTACGTATGCAACTTGGTGGATTAGACAAGCTATTACACGTGCAATAGCAGACCAAGCACGTACAATTCGTATTCCAGTGCATATGGTAGAAACCATTAATAAATTAATGCGTGTTTCTAGACAACTTCTTCAAGAATTAGGACGCGATCCACAGCCAGAAGAGATTGCAAAAGTAATGGATATGCCAGTAGCAAAGGTACGTGAAATTATGAAGATTTCTCAAGAGCCTGTATCACTTGAAACACCTATTGGAGAGGAAGAGGATAGTCATTTAGGAGACTTTATCCCAGATGATGATGTACCAGTACCAGCAGAAGCAGCAGCATTTACTTTACTAAAAGAGCAATTAATTGAAGTACTTGATACTTTAACAGAGCGTGAACAAAAAGTACTTAGATTAAGATTCGGTTTAGATGATGGTAGAGCAAGAACATTAGAAGAAGTAGGAAAAGAGTTTAACGTTACAAGAGAACGTATTAGACAGATTGAAGCTAAGGCGCTTAGAAAGTTACGTCATCCAAGTAGAAGTAAAAAATTAAAAGATTACTTAGAATAAAGATTACTTTCCAGATTTTTATTCTAAGATCCACAGTGCGCTCATAGAGCGCCTTTGTTTTATGTATTAAAATTAAAATTAAAGAGGTGTTTTTCGTGCAATTATCAACTAGATTATATACAATGGCTAAGTTTGTTCAAAAAGAAAGTAGAGTAGTAGATGTAGGAACAGACCACGGTTATATACCTATTTATTTATCTGAAAACAATATCGTAAAAAGTTGTATTGCAAGTGATATTAATAAGGGGCCACTTGAAAATGCAGCTAAACATATGGTGAAGTATAATATTAATAATATAGAATTACGCCAAGGTAATGGATTACAGAAAATTACACTAGAAGATGCAATAGATACCATCATCATTGGTGGAATGGGTGGTTATCTTATAATTGATATTTTAAAAAATGCTGAGGCAATTGTAAAGGGTGTAGGCCATCTTATTTTACAACCTCAAAATAATATTGGTGAAGTTAGAAAATATGTACATGAGATGGGCTTTAAAATAAAGGAAGAAGAGTTTATCACAGAAGAAGGAAAATATTACACAGTGATTTATGCGATTCCTGGCAATGAGACATACTCTCATGAATATGAATATGTATATGGGAAAATTACTTTAGAGAAACAAAACGAAGTCTTTAAGGCATGGATGTCACATAAAGAAAAAACATTTAAACAGATTTATGAAACATTAGCATCTAATCCATCAGAAAGTAGCTTAGCTAGAAAGAAAGAATTAGATGAAGAGTACCGTATCTATGAGGAGGCTAAAAAATGCATACGCTAGAAGAAATCATTAGTAGGCTAGAGGTTTTGGCCCCTACATATTTAGCTGAAAAATGGGATAATGTAGGTCTTTTGGTAGGAAGTAAAAAACAACCTATAAAAAAAATACTCTGTGCCTTAGATATTAATTTAGCGGTAGTAAAAGAAGCAATTTCTAATGAAGTAGATTGTATTATAACACATCATCCTTTTATTTTTAAACCACTGAACAAGTTGGATTTTGATACTCCAAAAGGTAAGCTGATTCAATTACTTATTCAAAACAATATTGCAGTATATAGTATGCATACTAACTGGGATATTGCTCAAGGTGGAATTAATGATTTACTCAGTAGTGCATTTGGAATAGAGGAAGCAAAACCTTTAGAAATTACAAAAACTAATCGAATGGATAAATTAGTTATTTATGCACCAAAGAATTGTGAAGAGGCCTTAAGAGAAATAATTATTCAACATAATACATGTACTATAGGAAACTATAAGGGATGTACATTTGTAACAGAAGGAACCGGAAGTTTTGTGCCATTAGAGGGAAGTAATCCCTATATTGGTAAGCAAGATGTGTGTGAATTAGTAGATGAAATTAAAATAGAGTGTATGGTAAATACTAAAGATATTGCTAAGCTCATGAAAGAAGTTGCTAAGGTTCATCCTTATGAAGAAATTGCATATGATATATATGCGTTAGATCATCTTAAAACTTATGAAGGAATTGGACGATATGGAAGTATTAAAGGGATTTCTTTAGAAGAACTAGTGATAAAAACTAAACAAATCTTTAATATACCCTATGTAAGAGTGGTTGGACAAAAGACAGAGATGATTCAACACTTAGCTATTTGTTCTGGTAGCGGTAGTGAATTTATTGCTCAAGCAGCTAGAGTAGCAGAGGTATATATTACTGGAGATGTTAAGTTTCATGAGGGACAGATGGCTTTAGAAGAAGGATTGACTATCATTGACGTGGGACATTATGCTTCTGAAAATAAGGCTATTCCTTTCCTAAGAGATTATTTGAAAGAAAACTTTGCAACGTTAGAAGTGTGTTGTTCAAGTGTAGATGGGGAAGTTTTTCAAATTTTATAAATAGATTAAGGGAGGCGTTCGTATGACAAACAAAGTAAATATTCATTTAAAAACAGGTCAAGTTATAGAAACTGATGCGGGGACCACTTTATATGAAGTAGCCCAAACTTTAAAAATGAAAACACCTATTGTAGTGGCAAGGATAAATAATGTACTCAAAGAACTTTATACGAAAGTAAATGAAGATGTATATGATGTAGAATTTATTGATTTAACACGAAAAGATGGGATTAGAGTTTATCAACGAACGGCAACCTTTTTACTTGTAGTAGCAGCTAAAAAGCTATTTCCGGAGACGGAGATTATTGTTAATCATCATATTGGAGGAGGGTATTTTTGTGAGTTTAAAGACAGCCACTTATGTACTCCAGAAAATATTGTTCAAATAGAAGAAAAGATGAAGAATATGAGAGATCAGGCATTACCTCTTAGCAAAGAAACAGTAGCATTAGATGATGCACTTAAGTTATTTGATCAGAGAGGGATGAGAGATAAAAAAGAACTCTTTAAATATAGAAGAACTTCAACAATTAATCTCTATACTTTAGATGGCATGAAAAATTATTTTTATGGTTATATGATTCCAAACGTGAAAGATGTGTGGCTTTTTAAACTCACACCCTATGCACATGGGTTTGTACTTCAATTCCCAAATGAAAAAAATCCTACAGAGTTAGCAGAATTTATATCTCAACCTAAATTATCAGGTGTATTTAGAGAATCTGAAAAGTGGGCACGCATTATGAATGTAGATCTAGTGTCTAATCTAAACACAACCATTGCTAAAGGGGGATTAGACGATTTAATTCGTATTTCAGAGGCACTACATGAAAAGAAAATAGCTCAAATTGCAGATCAGATTTGTAATAAAGAAAAAGTAAGATTGGTTTTAATAGCGGGTCCATCTTCATCAGGTAAAACTACTTTTGCACAAAGACTTTGTGTGCAGTTGCGTGTTAATGGCGCTAAGCCACATGCGCTCTCTATAGATGATTATTTTGTGAATAGAGAATATACACCTAAAGATGAAAATGGAGAATATGATTTTGAATGTCTAGAAGCTATAGATACAGAGCTTTTTAATGATCATATGTCTAGACTTATTAAAGGTGAATGCGTAGAGATACCTACTTTTAATTTTAAAAAGGGACAAAGAGAATATAAAGGTAACACGATCCAACTTGGAGAAGATGATGTGTTAGTTGTAGAGGGGATTCATGGATTGAATGAGAAATTAAGTTATGCAATTCCAAAAGAAAATAAATTTAAAATTTATATTAGTGCACTAACACAGCTGAATGTAGATTATCATAACCGCATCCCTACTACTGATACAAGATTAATACGAAGAATGATTCGTGACAATCAATATAGAGGAATTAGTGCGGAACAGACACTAGGGATTTGGCAATCTGTCAGAAGAGGTGAAAAGAAAAATATTTTTCCTTTCCAAGAAGAGGCGGATGTAATATTTAATTCTGTACTAATATATGAATTAGCAGTACTTAAACAAAAGGCAGAACCATTATTGTTTAGTATAGAACGCACTTCGCCTTATTATAGTGAAGCAAAAAGGTTGCTTAAATTCTTAGAATATTTCTTGCCTGCAGATTCAGCAAGTATCCCATTAACTTCCATAATTAGAGAATTTATAGGAGGAAGTTGTTTTCATTAGTTGACAAAAGTCAGCAAATGTGATAACCTAGTAAAGTTGTTAAGTAAGTCAGATAGTCGCACGTACAAGTGCCGAAAGGCCGTACTTGAGGAACGTCCGTGCTCCATAGAGCAGGGTGCTGGGTAACCCCCAGTGGAGGCAACTCTAAGGATAGTGCAACAGAAATAAACCACCTATTCTTTCGGGAATAGGAAAGGGTGGAAAGGTGAGGTAAGAGCTCACCGTCCCTTGGGTGACTAAGGGAGCCATGTAAACCCCACCTGGAGCAAGACCGGATAAAGACATATAGTGGCTGCTCGTCACGTCTTAGGTAGGTCGCTAAAGCGTACTGGTGACAGTATGCGTAGATAGATGACTGTCAAATACAGAACACGGCGTATAGATTTGGTTACAACATCAAATAGCTCAATGCTTTTAGCATTGAGCTATTTTTTTTGATATAAAAAATAGTTATACAAAAAATAGAATTTAGATTAAAAAACATTTACAGAATATATAAAAAATATTATAATATTAAAAACTGACTAGTCAGTCAAAGAATATATAGGAGTTTAGTAACTATTAAGGAGGAGTGGGAAAGTGAAAAAAATTATAAAGAATATTAAATTTATATTAAAAGAAAGTTATGATGCAGATAAAAATTTTATTTATGTAAGTATGATGGTGCATTTAATTAGGCTTGTTGAACCTTTAACTGCTGTATTAGGAATTAAGTTAATTATGGATACCCTAACGGAAGGCTATTCTTTTTATTGGATTATTATTATCAGTGTTTTATATGCAGCATTGAACATTACAAAAGGAATTATTGATTCTTGGTATAGAGATAAATACTTGATTGAAAAGCAAGTTAAAATTGAACAGTATTTAAGTACTAAGTTGATGAGGAAGATTGTATCTTTAGATATTTCAGTTTTTGATGACGCGAGTTTTTATGATAAATATACCAGGGCTGTCAATGAACTCAATACCCGTTCTATTTCGGTGATAACAAATCTGTGTGAAATTACAGGATGTATCTTTTCAATAGCAGCATTAACAGCTGTTATTCTAGCAATAGAACCCTTTTTAATTATTTGTGTGTTTCTAGCTGTAGCGATTTCGATGTGCTTAGATTTATTTAAATCTAAAATCTTATATGGATATGATCGTGAATTAACACCTTTTCAGAGAAAATTAAGTTATATCAAACGTATTTTTTATGAACCTCAATATGCTAAAGAAATGAGATTGTTTGATATGAGCAAATTAAGTTTAGACAAGTACAATAGTAATGCGAACCAATTAGCGGGTATTTTGAGAAGACAAGGTAAAATCAAATTTTTATTGAGTGCACTTCAGCGGATACTTGAAAAAAGTATTTTTGAAGCAGTAGCACTGCTCTATATTAGTTATCGAGTCTTTATAAAAGCGTTAACTATTGGAGATTTTTCAGCAATGTTTACAGCAGTATTTCAGTTTGGAAATGAAATTTATAATTTGCTTTCTAAGTTTCCTACCTTATATCAACATAGTTTATTCATAGATAATTTTATACAAGTATTAGAATATGAAACGTTAATTGAGAAAGGAGGAACATTAGAACTGGACCAAACGTGTTCACATACTATTGAATTTAGAGAGGTTTCTTTTGGGTATAAAAATGGAAGACAGATTTTAAAAAAAGTTAATCTCAAAATTAATGCTGGGGAAAAAGTGGCTATTGTAGGCTATAACGGTGCAGGGAAAAGCACATTAATTAAATTAATGACAAGACTATATGATGCAGATGAAGGCGATATCCTTATAGACGGTATTGATATCAGGGAATATAGTACACCTTCCTTGCGTAAGGCCTTTGGTGTAGTGATGCAGGATTTTCAGCATTATGCATTTTCTATTGCAGAAAATTTATGTCCAGAATTTAGTAAAGAACAAGATGAAACACGTATTCAGGAGGTTATTAGAGTAGTTGGATTAGAAAAGAGAATTGGGCAGTTAGATAAAGGTATTTATTCTTCTGTAACCAGAGAATTTGAAGAAGATGGAGCGGTATTTTCAGGAGGAGAATTTCAAAAGCTTTCCTTTGCAAGGGCATATATATCAAATGCACCTATGTTGATTTTAGATGAAGTATCTAGTGCGTTAGACCCAGTGGCTGAACATGAAATGAATGAAATGATTATGAATAAGGTGGAGGATAAGACGGTTATTTTCATTTCGCATCGATTAACGTCAGCAAAAATGGCTGATAAGATTTACATGTTAGAAAAAGGAACAGTTGTAGAAAGTGGTAATCATCAAGAATTAATGCAGCAAGAAGGAAAATATGCATACTTCTTTAACTTACAAGGGAAAAAATATGCGTAGCAAAATAAGTATAAATGTTTGGTGAAGGAATAAAAACTTAATTACTAAACGTTTTTTGAATCACATAATAATCTAGGATAAAATAAACTAATCAATATAAGCAGAAAGAAGGGATAAACTTGTCTATAGATGTAGTAAACCCTTTCAAAAAAATAGCAGGAGGAATGATAGTGATGCTAATTAGCATTACTATCCTAGAAAATAGTATTTTTAGGGGGTTGCCGGGAGATAAGACACTGTATCTCATATCGGTTTTTATATGGGGAATGATGATATATGTAATCTACAGGTATTTACCTCGGCTACATGGAGCGGATAAAATAAGCATACGACAGAATATGTACTGGTGGAGCTTTAATACATCACTGGTGTTTATTTTAGTAAATAGTTTAGCTGGTTTTTGGCTAGGGGTAGGTAAGAGTCCTTATGTACATCAACTGGGTGGGTTGTTATTGAATGGAGCATTTATAGTAACAAAGATAATAGGAAGAGAATCAATTAGATATTATTTAATAAATACATTTTGTAGAAAAAGAAAGGGTTGGAAATGGTGGGGGATTATCCTAATCATGGTAGGAACTCAGTTTAACTTTAATGTTTTAGGGGAGATAAAAGATTTTGAAGGTCTTTTTAGAATAATGATTAAAGATGTGTTACCTTGTTTTTTACAAAATATATTAGCAATGTATTGGGTGAAGTATGGGGGAGTAGGTGCATCAGCAATTGGACTAGGTGTTTTGGTGGGATTTGAGTGGTTCAGTCCATTGATACCTCAGTTTAACTGGTTTCTGCAAAGTATGTTAATGTTAGCAGAGTATTTTATAGCGATACTTATTACGCAGCAAACATATGACAAAAGAAGGTATGATAAACATCATAGACCAATAGAAGCAAGGGAGTGGATTAAAAATACGCCTATTATAATAGGGTGTATATTTCTGATTTGGTTTGTCGTTGGAGTTTTTTCTGTCTACCCAAAGGTGATTTTAACAGGAAGTATGGAGCCGTTTATAGAACCAGGAGATATTATTTTAGTGAAAAAATTTCAAATACAGGAAGAGATAAAAATATTAGAAGTAGGGGATGTGATTGTTTTTAAAAGAGAAGGGAAAAGTATTTCACATCGAATTATTGCTGTAGTTCATCAGGAGGGAAAAGATTTATATGAGACCAAAGGAGATGCAAACGAATCAGCAGATACTAAGTGGGTTAGACCAGAAGATTTACAAGGAAAAGTGATAAAGGTAGTACCTAAACTAGGATTACCGAGCTTGTGGTTAAAGGGAGAGGGTGAAATGAGAGAGAGGAGTTCATCATGAAACTTAAAATGCAACCTAAAACTAAAAAATATGGTTTAATAGGAGGAAGTGTATCTATAATTATATTTATGTTACTGATTCCACTATTAATTAAAGTTTTAAAAATAGGTTATGTGCCTAATGTTTTATATAATTATACGTATACGCCACAAGTTAAGTATAAAGTAGAAGTAACTAATCATGAACTTTATCAAAAAGAGGATTTGAAAGAAGATCAATACTATCTTTGGAGATTTATAGATAAAATTTCTCCTACATTTTCTTTTGAATTAAAAGGAAGTAGTGCAGCTGATATTTCAGGAGAATACCAAGTTGTCGCAGAAATTAGAGGATATACACTAAAAGAACAAAAACAAGAAATAATTTGGCAAAAAGAGTTTGTTTTAGTGCCTGAAATAAAGATACAATTGGAATCAGATTATTTAAAAAAAGAGCATACAGTAAACGTTGATTTAAATGACTATAAAGAGTTTGCAGAGAAAATATTTGTAGATGCTAACGTAAGGATGGAATCAGAGGTTTGTTTAAAAATGAAAGGACAGTTAAAGATAAGAAAAGAAGATCGAGAGATTGAATTACCAATAGACACTGCTATGATAGTACCCCTTGGACAAAATTATTTTACAGTTATGAAAAATGGAGAGGAGATTAAAACGGAACAGTTGATAGATGATTCCATGCAATCACCGATGCAAACAGAATATATTATTATAGCAGAAGTAGTGGTTTGTATATTGGGAATAGGGGTACTTAGTAGAGTGGCAAAAGCTGATTATCTAACCCTGGATGAACTAAAAAAAATAAAATTAAAAAAAATATTTAGGCTGTATGGGAGTAGATTGATAGGTATAGACCATTTGGGGAATTATTCACCTGATTCAATATTTCAAGTGGATTGTTTGCAAAATTTAATCAAGATATCAGAGGAATTAGAGCAGCCTATTTTTTATTTAAGTAAAGAGTTGACAGAGATTGAATGTTTTTATATCTTTGACAAAGAAAAACTTTATTTTTATCAGATGCATTAAAAAAGTAAGACAATATGTCACTGTTTATCGAAGGGTGAATATATTAAACTAGGAAGAACTATGGGACTAAGAGAGAGAGAAAACCTATATTAAATGCAGATGAGTAAATGGTTTTTAACTTTTAATCACTTAAGAGCAGTTAATATTCTTATTTTAGAATAAGTTTAGTGAAAGGAAGGGTTA